>CALUJF010000061.1 GCA_944320855.1 uncultured Phocaeicola sp. | reverse complement strand
GTATGTTCAGCTATTTCCTTGATGATAGCTATATTCTCAGCCGAAAGACTGTTGGCCTCATCATCAGAGAAGATTGACTTCATCTTATAGACATTGTCCACAAGTTTTGTCTGATACTCTGTAGCTACAGGAACGATGTGGTTCATAACCAGGTCGCCGAGTACACGGGCTTCAATCTGTATTTTCTTGACATACATTTCCCATTTCACCTCGTTGCGGGCCTCAAGCTCCTTGCGGTTCATGACACCTGTAGATTCGAACATCTTGATTGTTTCAGGCTTCATGTAGTTGTCGAAAATCAACGGACAGCTTGTCTCGCAGTCCAGTCCGCGACGCTTGGCTTCTTCCTTCCATTCGTCGCTGTAACCGTTACCGTCGAAGCGGATAGGCTTGCATATCTTGATATACTTGCGGATAACCTGAAGTATAGCCGACATCTTAGGTTCGCCCTTCTCGATAAGTTCGTCTACTTCTTTCTTGAATATCATCAACTGTTCAGCTACGGCAGTGTTCAATGCTATCATTGCACTTGCACAGTTAGACTCAGAACCCGGAGCACGGAACTCGAATCTGTTACCGGTAAATGCGAATGGCGAAGTACGGTTACGGTCTGTATTGTCGATAAGCAGTTCAGGAATCTGAGGAATGTCGAGTTTCAATCCCAACTTATCACTCAATGACATGAACTCGTCTGCCTTGCTTTCTTCGATATGGTCGAGCACCTTGCTCAACTGAGAGCCGAGGAATGAAGATATAATTGCAGGAGGTGCTTCGTGTGCTCCAAGACGGTGAGAGTTGGTAGCACTCATGATAGAAGCCTTGAGCAATCCGTTATGATGATAAACGGCCATCAATGTATTGACAACGAATGTGATGAAACGGAGATTTTCTTCCGAAGTCTTGCCCGGAGCCATCAGCAGTACGCCTGTGTCAGTACCAAGCGACCAGTTGTTATGCTTTCCGGAACCGTTCACACCCTTGAAAGGTTTTTCGTGAAGCAACACTCTGAAGCCGTGGTTGCGTGCAATCTTGCGCATGAGCGACATGACAAGCATGTTATGGTCTACAGCCAAGTTGCATTCCTCGAATATAGGAGCAAGCTCGAACTGGTTTGGAGCGACCTCGTTGTGGCGTGTCTTGACAGGAATACCAAGTTCAAGCGACTGGATTTCCAAATCCTTCATAAAGGCAGCCACACGTGTAGGAATGGCACCGAAATAATGGTCTTCAAGCTGCTGGTTCTTCGAAGCCTCGTGTCCCATCAGCGTACGTCCTGTAAGCAACAGGTCAGGACGGGCAGCATACAGACCTTCGTCTACGAGGAAGTATTCCTGCTCCCATCCCAAGTATGAATATACTTTCTTTACAGAAGGGTCAAAATAGTGTATTACGTCGAGTGCGGATTTTGTCACTGCATGTATGGCACGCAAAAGCGGAGCCTTATAGTCGAGCGACTCGCCTGTATATGCAATGAAGATTGTAGGAATACACAGTGTGTCGTCTACCACGAATACAGGTGATGACGGGTCCCATGCACTATATCCGCGAGCCTCGAATGTGTTGCGGATACCTCCGTTAGGGAATGACGAACCGTCCGACTCCTGCTGTACAAGAAGTTTTCCGGAAAATTCTTCAAGCATTCCGCCTTTTCCGTCGTGTTCCACGAAAGCGTCATGCTTCTCGGCAGTACCTTCAGTAAGCGGCTGGAACCAGTGAGTATAATGTGTGGCACCAAGTTCTACCGCCCATTTTTTCATTCCGGCAGCAACTTCGTTTGCTATGCTGCGGTCCAGAGTGGCACCATTGTCTATTACGTCAATAAGCTTTGAATAAACCTTGCTCGGAAGATATTTGAACATCTTCTCTCTGTTGAACACGTATTTGGCAAAATATTCACCCGGACGCTGTGATGGCGATGGCACATTTACAGGTTTCTTGTGAAAAGCCTCTTCTACTACTTTAAATCTCAATTGTGACATAATACCTAAGTTTGTATATTTTATTGGTTGTTTTAAATACCGTTTAAACAGCGTTCGAACACTGTTTAAATATTGTTTAAATCTCGTTCTATAACTATAAATTGTTGCATATTCTCTGTATACCTTCCTTGCATCTGTCCCTGTCGCCGAATGCAGTCAGTCGTATATATCCTTCTCCGCTTGGTCCGAAACCTATGCCCGGAGTACTTACCACCTGGGCCTCATACAGAAGTTTGTCGAAAAATCCCCACGATGTCATCCCCTTAGGAGCCTTTACCCACAGATAAGGTGCGTTCTCGCCTCCGTAAGCCCTCAGTCCGATGCTCGTAAGCCCCTTTTTCATAATTCTGGCATTCTCCATGTAGTAATCCACCATGGCCCTTACCTCTTCCTTTCCTTTAGGAGTATATATCGCCTCTGCCCCTCTCTGGGCTATGTAGGAAGCTCCATTGAACTTTGTAGTCTGTCTTTTCAGCCAGAGCTTATTCAGCGAGATTCTCTCACCCATAAGCGTTGAGGCGGTAACTTCTTTAGGAACAACGGTATACCCGCATCTGATGCCGGTAAATCCTGCCGTTTTGGAATAGCTTCTGAATTCTATAGCCACCTTTTTGGCGCCTTTTATTTCGTAAATAGAATGTGGAATGTCGGGTTGTCTGATATAAGCCTCGTATGCGGCATCGAACAAGATAAGAGTGTCATTCTCCAAGGCATAGTTCACCCATTTCTTCAGTTCGGACTTGCTCAGAACAGTGCCTGTAGGATTATTTGGAAAACACAGATATACTATATCTACTCTCTGTTCGGGGATTGGCGGTATGAAATTGTTTTCCGGACTGCACGGCATATAAATTACATTACTCCATCTGTAGCCGTTTTCAAGGGTTCCGGCGCGTCCGCACGACACGTTAGAGTCTATATATGCCGGATATATCGGGTCCGTAACACCGATACTGTTGTCATGCCTTAGTATATCTCCAAAGTTTCCGGAGTCTGTCTTGGCTCCATCATTAATGAATATTTCACTGTGTTCAAGAGATATTCCCCTGGAAGCATAATCATGCTTTATAATGGCATCTATAAGGAAGCTGTATCCCTGTTCCGGTCCGTAGCCATGGAATGTTTCCGCCTTTGCCTGGTCCTCCAGAGCCTTGTGCATGGCATCCAGACACGATTGCGGTATAGGACGGGTGACATCGCCGATACCAAGGTTTATTATATCGGCTTTAGGATGGGTAACCTTAAAAGTATTTACCTTTTTTGCTAAGTCAGTAAACAAATAATTGTCGGGCAGTTTTAACAAATGTTCGTTGACCAATGCCATATATTATCTCTTTTAGTCTATTTTGGCGCAAAAATACGAAAAAAATGTCATTTGTGAAATATAATTTTATACTTTTGTATATCAGTTTACACCTTTATTGCAGTTTTTTATCATTTCACTGTCTTCTATATTTTTCACACTTGATTTATATCAATCATTGTTTTTTTTTAATAACTTTGCACCGGCTTAATTAAAATATTACATGTTGGACTTATAACAAAGAAGCAGCAAATGAGTTCTATACTAACATTTACTAATAGACAGCAACTGCTTAGAGAAACGAGAGATTATCTTTTTATCGCGCTGGGAATGATTATGTATGCTGTCGGTTGGACCATATTCCTACTGCCGAACAACCTGCCGTCGGGTGCAGTTCCAGGTATAGCCTCTGTTGTGTATTGGGCTACAGGTTTTCCGGTACAATATACTTATCTGCTTATTAATTTTGCACTTCTGCTTCTTGCACTGAAGATTTTAGGACTGAAGTTCTGTCTGAAAACCATTTTTGCCGTAGGCGTACTGACTTTCGCCACTCCGGTTTTCCAGCATTTCGTTAAAGGTTCTCTTATCAACGACCAGCCTTTCATGGCATGCGTACTCGGTGCATCTTTCTGCGGCGGAGGTATAGGAGTTGCATTCTCGGCCAACGGAAGTACCGGAGGAACGGATATCATAGCGGCCATAATAAACAAATACCGCGACATAACCTTAGGAAGGGTTATCTTGATATGCGATGTGATAATAATATCATCCAGTTATCTGGTTTTGCATGATTGGGAAAAGGTGGTCTACGGATATGTGGTACTGTTCATTTCAAGTTTCGTTCTCGACCAGGTAGTGAACAGCGCACGCCAGTCTGTACAGTTCTTCATCATTTCGCAAAAGTATGAGGAGATAGGACAAAGAATCAATAAAGACCTGCACCGCGGTGTTACATTTATCGACGGAGTGGGATGCTATACACACAATAATGTGAAAATGATGTTCGTTCTGGCAAAGAAACGTGAGTCAAACACTATTTTCCGACTGATAAAAGACATTGACCCAAATGCTTTTGTTTCACAAAGTGCCGTAATCGGTGTTTTCGGTGAAGGTTTCGACAAAATAAAAGTAAAATAACCCTTAACTAAAAAAGAAATGAACATGAATTCAAATATAGATATAGCCAAAAGAATTGCTTCATCATTAGGTTGCACGTTGTCGAAAGATGTATTGAAGACATTTTCCGAAGTTCTGGTTCCTGAAAAATACAAGAAGGGAGAAAGAATTCTTGATGAAGGACAAGTGTGCGAATACCTGTATTTCATAGATAAAGGCATGACGCGCCAATTCTACTTCAAATACGACAAGGACCTCACGGAACACATTGGTTATGAAGATTCCATAGTGGTATGCCTTGAAAGCTATTTCAACGAAGAGCCTACCAAACTGATGATAGAGACATTAGAACCTACCATAGCATGGAAAATAAGCAAACGTGAAATAGAGCATCTGGCATCGGTAAACAGCGAAATGGGAACCTTGTACAGAAGGGTATTCGAAAAATCTCTGATTACATCGCAACAGAAGGCGGACACTCTCAGATTTGAACCGGCAAATGAAAGATACATAAAACTCATGCAAAGACATCCGGAAATATTAAAGAGAGCGCCGCTCATATACATAGCCTCTCTATTGCAGATGACACCGGAAACACTTAGCCGTGTTCGCTCAGCGAGTCTTAATTCATAAGAAACAGTAATTCCCTCCTTTTCAGCAATGACCAATCATACTGAGAAAGAGGGAATTTTCATTTTCAGAATATCACACCGACACGGAATCCGGCATTGTTCTGACCGTTAATTTCGTCTGTAAGTGTATATGTCTTATTCGTTCCATAGCTGTAGTAGCCTGCTACATGGAATCCCCAGTTCTTGGTTTTGCAAGGGTAAATATTGAAACCTATTTCCGGAGATATATAGCCGCCCCAAGCCTTGTCATAAAGACCGTTTATTCCATAATATGTGGTATTTCTGGCATACATGGTTCCGGCTTTTACACCTACATACGGCTCAAAATGCTTTCCGTCATACAGCGTATAGTTAGCCGCCAGTCCGAAAGGAACCTGGAAAGCGGAACGCTGCTGGTCTGTAGTCAGACTCTCTGTAGGAGATATCGGCAAGGTCTGTCGTCCAATATACTGATGGTTGGTATGGAATGATGCGAACACACCTACATTCCATCGTGGGGCTATTCTGTATTTCAGCTCATAGTTCATACCCCATCCGCTTATCTTGTCGGCATAACCGGTCGAGAACGGAGCATTCATCTGCCAGTCAATAACCAAGTTCAGTTTACGCACATCCCACTGGGCATTTGCAGTGAATATAATCCCGCAAGCCAGACAACAAAGAACAATAGCTCTTCTGAATATTGTATTTATAGTTTTCATTATCTGTTCCTCCTATCATTTGTTACATTTAATATATTCCGATTGTTTAAAGGCCTGTCCTACGGAATTGACAAGCAATTGCAGATTGTACATTCCACTGTACTGTGCTCCTGAAGCATTGGAATACCATATCACCGGAATATTCTTGCTTTCGGAATCGCCTGTCAAATCCACCATTTCCATTACGAGAGTGTTCGTGTCGTAATTATAGGTTATAGGATAAGGATAGTACCATCCTCCCCACCATGGCCCCCAATAGCCGTAGTCCCACCATCCTCCGAAATATCCTCCGGACACTATCTGATAGGATTCACTGATATATGACAGCTGGATACCCAACTCGGCCTCATCCTTCCTATCAGGGTCGGTTATCCTTTCATATCCGCGTGCATTCATTTCTGTTTCAACGGCTTTGATAATCTTCAGTGCATTGTCATCCTTCCAATATGAGGCTCTATGACTTCCTGCCTCTAAAATACTGTCCGGCAAAAAGTAAGTTTTGTATGTTCCAAAGTCCACACTGCTGTCATAATCTGTATAAACAGTTAGGTCGGCATCCAGTTCGGACATATCCGGATTTTTCTCGCATGATACTGCCAACAACGGCAGACAAATGTAAAATAAGAACTTTTTCATATCAGTACTCTTTTAAATTGTTATTATATAGAACTTCCTTTATAAACCCTGCTTCTGAATGATGGGACTACAACGCCCGTCAGGGTTATTCTGTTGGAATTAAAATTCGGCGAAATGGTGACAGAAGCTTTATTGCTACCGGAATATAAGCTGATATTCACCATAGCTGAAATACCTGCACCCATCACATTCATGGATACATCAATATTACCTTTCTTGTCTTTTTTGACTTCATAATTGGAGATATTGCCATCCAAAGTTATTCCTCCAAGCCCATTAGGACCGGAAACGGGAATATTGAACGCAACCTGAACCACAGACTTGTCGCCTTTGACGGAAACAAAATTGGTATTGGAATTTACGAAAGCTGTCTGACCATATTTGAATTCAACTTTATCAGCTTCAAGAGTAAAGTCTTTATCAAAAATGGCTTTCTCTGCCTCAACGAACATTAGACTATCAAGCTTTTCCTGAAAAGCTTTTCTTTCCGCAGCAGTCATTTCATCTGATACCTGTGCAGAAACACTGTTTGACATAACAGACAAAAGCAGTGTAAACAAAAAAATAAAGATTTTCATATTCTATTTTCCTTTCTTTTTTATCGAAAGCAAAATTAGAATGAAAATCTTACTCTTAAAACGGATTTTTCCTATAAGTAAATAGGGAATCCGGAATATTATTTAGGAACTTTTCCCCTCAGCGATATATATACCTATCCCGTATATGGTATGACAAATCAATTCATAGCTCCATCCTTATATTCTTGAGCCAACGTAATATAGTTCTTTATCAGATAATTATTCCTGAAACCCTCGGGAGCCTCTTTCACTATATCCTCCATCATAGGAGTAAGGAAAGGATATGGCAATGAATTACCTATCATAATAAACACTCCGGGTCCCAACACATTCTCATAATTGTTCTGAATGAAAGTCTTGACGAGGTCTTCCATTTGCTGTGCCACGGCAGCTCTTTGCTTGTCTATCTCCGTTTGGACAGTATTCAAATCTACCCCATCCATAATCATACGGCTTTCTTCTCTTTCAACCTCATAGGCTTTATCGTCTATAGCAGTTTTTGACTCGATAAAAGCATTGAAACTGTCATTCAGCGGAGTGCCCTTGATTGAAATTCCTATATTGTTTATCTGAATATTTATATTTCCCTCTTCAAGGACAAGTGGCATAATACATTCTTCATCCATATATAACGATGCCAACACGACAGAATCAATCTTGCCTTCCATCTGAAAATAGCCATGTATGACTTCTGCCGAATCAACACTGACAAGCTGATCGCCAGACAAAACCTTAACAAATAACATTTTTCCGTCAAGATTTGAAACGGAAGTCATGCCATCTATCTTGAATTTCTTTCCGCAAGAAGTCAATGTTGTAATAAACAATAAGATAAAGCCAAATCTAAACATATGAATTAAAAGAATTTATTTCATCTGCAAAGGTAGTGTCTTTACAACTACCCATGAAAATATTTATCACAAATTATACTAAATACGTAACGATTATACATTTAAAAAAGATGAAAACAAGTAGGAAATAAACAGTCATAGTTACAAAAAGAATAATTTTATATTATAAAACCAACTTATTTTCTCCTTAAATGTTATCTTTGTATTCCATTTACTTTACTTTGATTAAGTAATGTATGCGTTTTACCATCCAATTGGTCACTTTTGAAAAATTTAAACAATAACAATTCAAAAACTATAGTCAAATGAAGAAAATCAAAGTTTTGGCACTGGCACTCCTGTGCTCAGTATTCACGCCATCGAAGGCGGACGAAGGAATGTGGCTTCTGCAGCTGATGAAAGAACAGAATCTGGCTGACAAGATGAAGGCACAAGGTTTGAAAATGAACATCTCAGATATCTACAACCCGGAACAGATTACTCTGAAAGATGCTGTGGGTATATTCGGAAGAGGTTGTACGGGAGAAATAGTTTCTCCAAACGGACTTATCCTTACCAACCATCACTGCGGTTACGACGCTATCCAGCAACACAGTTCTGTGGAACACGATTATCTGACAGACGGCTTTTGGGCTAAAAGCATGGACGAAGAAATTCCTACTCCGGGATTGACTTTCAAGTTCGTTGAGCGTATTGTTGACGTCACTGACAGAGTAAATAATGACATCAAAAAAGGCAAAATTGAAGAAGCCGAATCATTCGGAAGCGAATATCTGAAAAAGATTGCTGCCGACGAACTTAAAAAGAGCGACCTGAAGAAAGCTCCTGGAATCACTACAATGGCATTACCTTTCTACGAAGGTAACAGATTCTATGTTTTCTATATCAAGACTTACACTGACGTACGTATGGTAGCTGCTCCTCCTTCATCAATCGGTAAGTTCGGAGGTGAAACTGACAACTGGATGTGGCCTCGTCACACTGGCGACTTCTCTATGTTCCGTATCTATACTGACAAGAACGGAAATCCTGCCGACTACAGCAAGGACAATATTCCATTGAAGGCGAAGAAACACCTTACTATATCATTGAAAGGTATTCAGGAAGGCGATTATGCCATGATTATGGGATTCCCGGGAAGCACAAGCCGCTATCTTACTGAAAGTGAAGTGAAACTGAGAATGACCGGAACAAACACTCCAAGAATTGAGGTTCGCGAAGCAAGACAGAACGTGTTGAGAGCAGAAATGGCTGCAAGCGACAAGGTTCGTATCCAGTATGCAAGCAAATTCGCAAGCTCAAGCAACTACTGGAAGAACTCTATAGGTATGAACAAGGCAATCATCGACAATAAGGTGCTTGAAACAAAAGCTGAACAGGAAGCCCGTTTCGCAAAATTCGCTATGGCTAAGAAGAATGCCGACTATCAGGGTGTAGTTGAAAAAATCAACGAGTATGTAAAGGCAGTTGAGCCAATACGCACTCAATCAACTTATTTCAGCGAAGTGTTCAGAACCGGTATCGAATTTGAATCTTCATATACCCTCTTCAACAACTTGAAGAAAACTCTTGAAAAGAATAAGAAGAAAGACATCGAGAAAGCTGTAGAAGCTCTTAAAGAAGAATTTGCGGATGTACACAATAAGGACTACGACCACGAAGTGGACCGTAAGGTTGCAAAAGTCCTGATTCCTCTTTACGCGTCTAAAGTTCCTGCCGATGCTTTCCCTGAGTTCTACGAAACTATCAAGGCTAAATTCAACGGCGACTACAACGCATATATTGACGCTTGCTACAACAACTCTATCTTCGCCAACGAAGAAAACTTCAACAAGTTCATCAGCAATCCTACAGTAGAAGCTATCGAGAGCGACCTTATGGTACAGTACTCTGAAGCAAAGGCTGAAATGAACAAGAAACTTTCAGAAAAGCTTAAAGCTGCGAGCAAAGGTATCAACCTGCTGCACAAGACATACGTGAGAGGACTTTGCGAAATGTATGCACCGGAACCTAAAGCACCGGACGCAAACTTCACTATCCGTCTGACATACGGAAATGTCAAGCCATACGACCCTAAAGACGGTGTACACTACAAATACTACACTACTCTGAAAGGTGTAATGGAAAAAGAAGATCCAAAGAACCCAGAGTTCGTGGTTCCTGCAAAACTGAAAGAGCTTTACTCTACAAAGAATTTCGGACGCTATGCTATGGCTAACGGCGAAATGCCAACATGCTTCCTTACTACAAACGACATCACTGGCGGTAACTCCGGTTCACCTGTAATGAACGGCAACGGAGAGCTTATCGGTTGTGCATTCGACGGTAACTGGGAATCACTGAGCGGCGACATCAACTTCGACAACAACCTTCAGCGTTGTATCGCAGTGGATATCCGTTACGTTCTCTTCATTGTAGAAAAACTCGGAGGATGCAAAAACCTTATTGACGAAATGACAATAGTAGAATAATGAAAAAAACAATATTACTATCACTACTCACCACATTCACCCTCGCCGGACATGCCGACGAGGGAATGTGGATGCTGACCGACCTGAAAAAACAGAATGCGGCAGTAATGTACGATATGGGGCTTGACATCAGTATTGACGATGTTTATTCGCCCGACAACATATCGCTGAAAGATGCAGTGGTACACTTCGGAGGCGGATGTACAGGCGAAGTTATCTCAGCCGAAGGTCTTGTACTGACCAACCATCATTGCGGCTACGGCTACATACAGCAGCACAGTTCTGTAGAGCACGACTACCTGACAGACGGTTTCTGGGCCATGACACGCGAACAGGAATTGCCTTGCGAAGGACTTACCATTACTTTTATCGACAAGATACTTGATGTCACATCTTACGTCAAGGAACAGCTCAAGAAAGATAAGGACCCTGAAGGACTTAACTATCTGTCGCCGTCATATCTTTCGAAAGTAGCTGCAAGATTTGCCAAGAAAGAGAAAATCAAGACAGACGAATTTACTGTCCTGGAACTTAAGCCTTTCTATGGGGCCAACAAATACTACCTTTTCGTCAAGACAGTATATAAGGACATCCGTATGGTGGGCGCACCTCCTTCATCGATAGGTAAGTTCGGAGCTGATACCGACAACTGGATGTGGCCACGCCACTGCGGCGATTTCTCTATCTTCCGTATCTATGCCGACAAGAACGGAAAGCCTGCCAACTACAGTGCAACCAATGTTCCTCTAAAAGTGAAGAAACATATCGCAATCAACCTGAAAGGAGTGAAAGAGGGTGACTTTACTTTCGTTATGGGATTTCCTGGAAGAAACTGGAGATACATGATAAGCGACGAAGTGGAAGAACGCATGCAGACCACAAACTTCATGCGTGACACTATCCGTGGCGTACGACTCAGAGTGCTTGGCGAAGAAATGGCAAAGGATGCAAAGACACGCATACAGTATGCAGCAAAATACGCATCGTCTGCCAACTACTGGAAGAACGCCATAGGAATGAACGAAGGACTTGTCAAGCTGAAAGTTCTCGACAAGAAGAAAGAACAGCAGGAACACCTTCTGGAATATGGCCGTGAAACTGGCAACAACAGCTATAAGGAAGCCTTCGATGCCATCCGCTCAATAGTGGCAAAACGCAGAAATGCCGTTTATCATCAGCAAGCCATCTACGAAGCGCTTATGCTCGGAACCGAGTTCTACAAGGTTCCTGATACCGACGCACTCCGTAACGCTCTCGAAGCAAATGACAAGAAAGCAATAAAGGAAGAAACTGAAAACCTGAAAGAGGCTTACAAGAAGTTCTACAACAAGGACTACAATCCTGAAGTAGACCGTAAGGTTTCAAAACAGCTCATTGCCCTTTATGCCAAACTGATACCGGCAGAACAGCGCATAAGCATCTTCAAGCAGATAAACGAAGACTTCGGCGGAAACACAGATGCTTTTGTTGACGCATGTTTCGACAAGTCTATCTTCAGAAGCCAGGCTGCACTTGATGCTTTCCTTCAGAATCCTGACATCAAGACTCTTCGTGAAGACCTGATGGTACAATATTCCAAGTCTGTAAAGGACGGATACAATGCAACATCAAACGCCATGAAGGCCGAAACTGACGCATACAACCTTGCCCACAAGACATGGGTGGCAGGAATGCTGGAGCTGAAAGCAAAGAACGGTACACCGGTTTATCCTGATGCCAACTCTACACTGAGACTTACATATGGCAAGATTGGTTCGTACGAACCGGCAGACGGTGTGGAGTATCTGTACTACACAACACTGAAAGGTGTTATGGAGAAAGAAGACCCTAACAACCCTGAATTCGTTGTTCCTGCAAAACTAAAGGAACTGTACGAAAACAAGGATTTCGGTCCTTATGCAATGCCGGACGGACGTATGCCTATATGTTTCGCAACTGGAACAGACAACACAGGCGGTAACTCCGGTTCTCCTGTATTCAACAGCAAGGGCGAGCTGATAGGAACTGGTTTCGACCGTAACTACGAAGGACTTACAGGCGACATTGCCTACAACCCACAGTTGCAGCGTGCCGCATGTGTAGACATCAGATATACGTTGTTTATCATCGACAAGTTTGCAGGCGCAAGCCATCTGATTGACGAAATGACAATTATCAAATAAAGCCTGCTTACAGTAAATAGTAAAAGTAGCTGAAATAGAAACGCGCTTTGACTCACCTGACAATCAGGAACGTCAAAGCGCGTTATTTGTATCAATTCGAACAACGTTCAAACGGTGTTTGAATACCATTCAAAAGGTTTTAGAATCTGGACTTGTTCTCTCTTAAAGAAACGATTTATATCCAATAAACTACTGGAAGAACAAATCATCAAGGCGACTTGTATTTTCCTCTTCAAGTTCTGAAATCTTATCCTTACACGGATCAAATCCGTCAGGAATATCAAATTTCTCTTCCTGAGAATATCCCAAAGACTTATCAGCATAAACCTTATTCATATATATACCCCAGATAGGAAGAGCCATCGAAGCACCCTGACCGTCAGCCATACGGTCGAAATGGATATCGCGCTCCTCACCTCCTACCCAGCATCCTGAAACAAGGCTTGGAGTGAATCCCATAAACCATCCGTCGGAGTTATTATTCGTTGTACCGGTCTTACCGCCCATATCGGCTGTGATATTATACAATCGTCTGATACGCCCACCCGTACCTTCATTGATTACCGCACGAAGCATCACAAGCATCTTATAGGCACTGCTTTCGCTAATGACCTCATTCACTTGAGGAGAGAACGTAGCCAGTACATTGCCGTCGTTATCCTCTATACGAGTGACAAACAATGGTGCTGTGCGTATTCCCTTGTTCACAAAAGCTGTATATGCACTTACCATCTCCCCTACTGAAATCTCACAAGGTCCGAGACACAATGAGATAGTAGGCTGAATTTCCTTATTAAGGACACCAAACGAATGAATCAATCTGACCAGCTCGTATGGGTTAAGCTTACTCATCAGATAAGCCGAAATCCAGTTATTTGAATTTGCAAGGCCCCATTTCAGAGTAACAATCTCGCCGTAATGCTTCTTGGAGCTGTTTCTCGGAGTCCATGCAATACCATTTTCATCGAAGTAAGTACCTTCAACGTTTCTTGTTTCATCGCATGGAGAGAAACCGTTTTCCATCGCAAGCGAATACAGATATGGTTTGATAGTTGAACCCACCTGGCGACGTCCTACCATAGCCATGTCATACTTGAAGTTGTCATAGTTAGGTCCGCCCACGTATGCCTTGACATATCCTGTGACAGGGTCCATCGACATAAATCCGGCACGAAGGAAGTGCTTGTAGTATTTAATAGAATCAAGAGGAGTCATGATAGTGTCCTTCTCACCCTGATATGTAAACACTGTCATCTCGCGTGGAGTATTGAAGGCCTTCATGATTTCAGCATCCGAATATCCGGCAGCCTTCATCACACGGCGACGTTCACTCTGTCTGATAGAACGGTTCAGAATAGCCTCAACCTCCTCATTGGTAAGCTGATTTGTATATGGTGCAGTCTTTCTGCCTTTCTTTTCCTTGAAGAAACGAGGCTGGAGATATTCAGCCACATGCTCCTGAACTGCTTCCTCTGCATACTGCTGCATTCGCGAGTTGATAGTGGTATATATCTTGAGTCCATCTGTATAAAGATTGTAGTTCGAGCCATCCTTCTTTTTATTCTTGGCGCACCATCCGTACAGAGGATTTGTTTCCCATGCCAGAGAATCTTCGTAGAACTTCTGCATCTGCCATCCGCGATAATTCTTTTTCACCGGTTTCTTGGCATTCAGCACACCACGGAGATACTCTCTGAAATAAGTAGCCAAACCATCATTATGGTCAACCGGCCTGTATCTAAGCACCAATGGCAGTGCCTGAAGCGAGTCACGTTCAGCTTCAGTCAGATAACCGGCCTTGCGCATCTGGTCGAGCACCACATTTCGGCGTCCACGGGTACGTTCGTTAAAACGGCGCGGATTATAAAGCGAAGGATTCTTGCACATACCGATAAGTGTGGCAGCCTCCTCAATGCTCAGGTCCTTAGGCTCTTTTGAGAAATAAGTACCTGCGGCAGTCTTTATACCCACGGCATTGTTCAGGAAGTCGAACTTATTGAGATACATCGTAAGGATTTCCTCTTTAGTGTAATAACGCTCCAACTTAACGGCAATCACCCATTCGATGGGTTTCTGCAGCAGACGTTCCATCACATTGTCGGCTGTAGGCGAATAGAACTGCTTTGCCAACTGCTGAGTTATGGTACTACCACCACCGGCATTCTTCTGCATCAGCACACCACGCTTGATAACGGCACGCATGAAAGCTCGCGCATCGATACCTGAATGTTCGCTGAAACGCACATCCTCAGTAGCTACAAGAGCATGCACAAGGTTTGGCGACAAATCCTCGTAACCTACATACAGACGGTTCTCCTTGCTGAGCGACCATGTACCCAACACCTTTCCGTCGTCCGAAATAACCTGAGTGGCAAACTTAAGATTAGGATTTTCAAGTTCCTCGATAGGCGGAACATAGCCTATCTTGCCATCCGAGATAGCTGAAAATATTATATACGTTGCCAACATACCTATCAGCAGCAACGCCCAAAGTACTATGATAAATGTTTTCCTCATTGAAGTAGCTTATTTGTTACATATCAGTTCCCAAATTCTCCAAAAAGGGAACAAATCGGCACAAAAATAGCAAAAGGTGAGCGCAAAAACAAATGAAAACCGAAGTTTTCAAACTTATAACAGATTATACCTGTATAACTGCACTTATTTTATAATCGCACATGCTTCAGTCCTTCCCACCAACAATACATAAAACCTTCTCATCCGCCAAATCACTATTGTTATCTTCTCTGTAATTTACCCCATATTTTTCGTAGAATTTCTGATTAATACTTTTACGCAATTTTATAAAGGATTTATTACAATGCTTGATGATAGTCTTCTTGTTCTTTTGAAATCTGCCGGCAAGTGATGCATAAGATTCTTTATTAAGTCTTCCTCTGATAATTTCCTGGTCTATAACTTTTAATTCCAGAATAGCTTCGTTTATCAATTCCACCGCCATCTTATCCTTTATATTTTCATAGTCATTTCTATAAGGTGTATTTTGGACAGAATAAAGTTCTTCATAGTAGCTTGTATTGCTTTTTGTATTATTCGCAACAGCATCCTTACAGAAGTTTAAGGTCACTTTTTTTACCCAAACATCAAACTTTCCCTTTTCCTGGTAATTAGTTTTCAGACGTTTGTGAACATGTAGAAGTGCATCATGTATTAAATCCGATTTTTCATTGCTATTGCATGAAAATAATAAAACGACACTTTCTATATTTCTATAAATATTAATCCATTCTTCCTCGTTTAAAGAACTCATATTTTTACTATATCTTATGTTTTCGGTAAATATATGACAATTTATAGGAAAAATGAAATAATTTTAAGCATAAATGCCTTTTAATTTAATAAGTGTTTATATCGTTCGGAATTTATAAACAAAAAAAGATACCTTCACCGCTATGAGTGAAGATATCTTTCCTTTGTTTTGATAGTAAAGTAGAAGAATTATGCTTCTGCAGGAGCTTCAGTTGCTTCAGCAGCTGGTTCTTCTGTAGCAGCTTCTGCTTCAGCTTTAGCAGCAGCTTCAGCAGCTTTCTTTTCAGCTACTTTCTTAGCGATTTCTTCGTTTACTTTCTTTTCAGCTTCAAGACG
>CALUJF010000060.1 GCA_944320855.1 uncultured Phocaeicola sp. | reverse complement strand
CGGAAGAATCTAATATTGAATTGAGTTATTAACATCTGAACAGGGTTTAAACAGTATTTAAAGGCTGTTTAAACCCTATTGTTTTTTAACACCAGCCATCAAGACTTGGGTAGTTTACCCTTTGGATTTGAAGATTTTTTTGAGAGAATTACCAAAGAAGAAATTTCTGACCAAGTTTAATCAGATGCAATTTTGATAGTAATCTTTAGAAAGTTTGCATCCTCGCTGATAGAAACATTGGGGTCATTGGAATGAATCTCAATAATTTTTATTCCATTACCTCCAAACATCTCTATATCAGGATGTGAACAAGTGTAATGAAACAAGCCTTTGAATATATACTTAAAATCTTTAGCCTTTATAGTAAGTGTCGATTCTCCATATCCTTCTTTCCTGTCATCAGAATAATTCATCGAAGATTCCATAGGAAGAGGGAAAACAGTCCTTATTATTTTCTCATCTCCTATTTCAACGGTATGAAAAGGTATTTTATAACCATCCCTTCCAATAAAAGACAATCCATTCATAATAGCCTCATTATCTATAAGACTATTACCTTCTGAATCCAATACATCAATCAATACATCATTGAATATAGATGATGCAACTGTCGGATAGTCTGGTTCTTCAGATTTACTGCACGAAGACAATAATAATAGTGGAAGAAAGAGACAAACAAATTTAGTTAGGTCGCACTTTGATAGAGAGATTAATGAAAGGCAACTGATTCTAGTAAGATTTCTCATAATGTTTTTTTAAATGTTTCTAATAGTAAGAGTGGCATAAACTTTAAACATTGCATGAAATCACAAAAAAAAATTAGAATCATCTGCCATTTTAACAATTACCACGTAAAACGCAAGCCTACAGGAAGCGAGAACTCAAAAGGCTTGTCCTGCCTGATTGTAGGATAGCTGCTCCTTGACTTAAAATAATAGTTTATAGACGGCTCTGTATAGATACCAATTTTCGGCATGAAATGATATTCAATCCCTATTCCTCCATATACAGACCATTGCATGGGCAATGCGTAATTATGTTCTTGAATTTCACCGTCATCTATTCTTTCATTCACCTTGCCTCTTAGTGGAAACTCCACCATTCCTCCAATGCCGGAAGAAAGTGAGAATTTGTCAATAGACAAAATCTTAAAACGAAGTTTCAGAGGAACTCCTAAATAATGTGCTTTTATATACTGATTGGTTACAGAAACGGACTGTTTATCGTTTATGGTTGTTGTGGTTCGTTTTGTCCGCAATAATGTGTATTGCAGCCCGCTTTCTAAATTCCAACATTTAGAGAGGAGTTTAGAAATATTCAAAGCAAATGTAATTGGCAGATCGTGTTCAGATTCCTCTATAACCTTGTCATTAGAACCTGCCCAAATAGGATTATCACTTGGTTTCAAATATGAATTTTCTGTATTAAATGCTCCTATTACAGGACCTCCAACAGACACGCTAAAGTTACGATTTTTTCTTTTTGTTATAGGCAAGTCATTGGAATGATGTGCGCAGGCAAAAAATTCCATTTTGTTTGGATTAGAACAAATATCATGCTTAGCTGTATCAGAGTCCTCTCCATTATCTGTTTTTGTTTCAGCAAGAAGATTTTCTGCTGTAGTGGAGAGGTTAAGGGAATCTTCCTTTTCCACACAGATTTCCGAAAGTAATGCGGTATTCCTACTGCTTTGCAGGGCAATATGCTTTATTGATTCTTCATTTTGTACTACCTTGTTCTCTATATCTTTATTTGTTTCTGTTCTTAATTTTGTTGGTTCAAAAATTGTTTGAACTCTATGGTCATTTTGATTATGCTGGAAAATCATGGAAATTATGATAATGGCCAATATCACCATTCCTTTTTCTATTTTATACTTCACAATTATTTCGCGAAGCATAATCCGTGCATGGAATAGTTGAGAACCTGATGTCTGAGTTGAAATACCAAGCAGTTTAGCGATTTCTTTATGAGTTTTGTGCTCCAATACTGCAAGTCTGAACACCTTTTGATAACCCACAGGAAGACGGTTGATCATTATCTCCAATTCTTCCATTGTGATAGATTCCTCAAAGTCTGGAATGTCAGGCGTATCATAGTCTTCTGCGAGCAGTTGGGTAAAATCCTGTTCTTTAAGATATCGCAAAGACAAATTTTTCATTATCGTCCCCATCCAGTATTCCAGTTTTTCCTCATTCTGAAGTTGATTGATACGGCTGAAAATGATAAGGAAACCATCATGTAATATATCTTGTGCAGCATCCAAATCATGTATATAGTGACAGATGACGCGCATCATCCGCCTTGAAAAGGTTGTATAAAGTAATCCTAATGCTTCTTTATCTCCTTTTTTACACCGTTCTAATAACTCTTTGATATCAATAGTTGCCATTACAATAAAGATGAATATTATCGCATTATTTTGCATACAGCAGCACTACTTTTAACATTTTTTACATGAATCTATCAAGAAGGTTATATGATTGTTTGATGTTTAATTTCATGGAAGACAAAAATAAAAGGACTATCAACATAGTATGTGAATAATACATTAATAACTTGGACTATAAATACTGTCGCAATAAAATATTAATGCGTACCTTTGCACCCGGAAATTTTAAAGACCACATAAAGATGCTTTTACCATACTTGAATGAAAACCTTATAGAAGCCGGATGCGACGAAGCAGGACGCGGATGTCTTGCCGGAGCAGTTTATGCCGCAGCCGTCATCCTGCCGAAGGACTTCAAGAATGAAATGCTGAACGATTCGAAGCAACTGTCTGAAAAACAGCGTTATCAGCTGAGAGAAGTTATAGAAAAGGAAGCACTGGCATGGGCAATCGGTATTGTAGAACCGGAAGAAATTGATAAAATCAACATTCTGAATGCCTCGTTCCTTGCGATGCACAGAGCTGTGGACCAACTGAAGATAACTCCCCAGCATCTGCTGATAGACGGCAACCGTTTCAACAAATACAAGAATATTCCACACACCACAATAGTGAAAGGCGACGGAAAATATCTTTCAATAGCAGCCGCTTCGATACTGGCGAAGACTTATCGTGACGACTATATGAACAGGCTGCACAGTGAATATCCTATGTACGCATGGGATATGAACAAGGGATATCCTACCAAAAAACACCGACAAGCCATAAAGGAATTCGGCACTTCTCCTTATCATCGCCTGAGTTACAACCTTTTAGGAGATACACAGCTTTCGCTGGATTTCTAAATCAAGTCTTGGATTTCAACATCAACAGGAGTTATTAACAACCTGTTGAAAACCTACGTTATTAACAGCCTGTTAATAATTCTGCCTTCATGCCTTTTCGTTTTGGCACGCTTACAATGGCTTTATAACATTTTTCCACCTATTGCTCGTCAAACAACTACACCAAAGTCCATAATAGGACAATTTGGCATCTAAAACAATCCGTTTAAATGACATTTTGTCAATATTCAACATTATCAACACCTGTGAATATATTAATAATGTTTCCGCAAGTTTAAAACAACGGCCTGAAGGTTTAAAATCATATTATAAACATTAAACACCGTCTGACAAAAATTCAAACTCCCGGCATCGGCATACAGTTTGCAATATCAATAGTGAACTTGAGGTTCAAAAACCAAGAGTTCGGAAATAATTGAAAATGTATAACTTAAATATAGGAGATTAAAACTATGATGCCGATTAGAAAGTATTACAATCAGAACTGGTTACCAAGTATCTTTAACGATTTCTTTGATAATGACTGGATGGAAAAAACTAATGCTACAGCTCCGGCTATCAATGTAATTGAGAGCGAAAAGAACTACAAAGTAGAGGTTGCAGCTCCGGGAATGACCAAAGACGATTTCAACATCCACTTGGGAGACGACAACGAACTTGTCATCTCAATGGAAAAGAAAGTTGAAAACGAAGATAAAGATAAAGAAAACAAGAAATACTTGCGACGTGAGTTCTCTTACACAAAATTCCAACAGTCACTTTACTTGCCTGACAATGTTGATAAGGAAAAGATAAGTGCTAATGTTTCAGACGGTGTATTGACTATCGAACTGCCGAAGTATTCACCTGAAGAAAAAGCTAAGGTTAATCGTGTTATTGAGATACATTAATCATTGGTAAACTAAATAAGAGCCTCCCGCCAACAGTCAACGGGGGGCTCTGTTTGTATAAGACAACAACTTCAAAACAAGCTTATGAGAACTTGAAATCGCCTTCATATATTCTATAAATACAACTTATATTTATATATCAATAGATTGTATTTTTATATATATAACTTGTATTTATAAAAACAAAGGTTGTATTTATGGAATATGTAAGGTTGTTTACAAGAATTTCCGAGCACAAAAACATTTATAAACCACCAACTTTAAAACTCAAAATATATGGCTTTTATAGATTATTACAAAGTACTGGGCGTAGAACGTAATGCCTCGCAAGATGATATCAAGAAAGCCTATCGTAAGATGGCCAGAAAGTATCATCCTGACCTGAACAAAGACGACCCTAACGCCAAAGACAAGTTTCAGGAGATAAACGAAGCTAACGAAGTTTTGAGCGATCCTGAAAAAAGAAAGAAATACGACGAATACGGCGAACACTGGAAACATGCCGACGAATTCAAGGCTGAACGTGATGCATACCAGAGAGCGCAGGAAAGAGGCGGACAGTCCGCTTACTGGTACTCCGTGAATGGCGACGATTTCATGGGCGGATTCGGAAGAGGAAATGCAAGCGGATTCTCCGATTTCTTCGAACAGCTGTTCGGACATGGAGCCTCAGCTGACAGAAGCGGAAGAGGTTACAACATGATGAGCCGTGGAGGTGATATAGAAGCACAGATGAATCTTTCACTCCGTGAGGCAGCCGTCACGCACAAACAGACTTTCAGCGTGAACGGCGAGAACCTTCGTATAACCATACCTGCAGGTATTGCCGACGGACAAATGATAAAGCTGAAAGGCCACGGCGAGAAAGGCAGCAACGGAGCTCCTGACGGAGACCTTTACATCACCTTCCAGATAGCTCCGGACCCAGAGTTCAAACGTGAAGGTGACGACCTGTTCACAGATGTTGATATAGACCTTTATACAGCTGTTCTTGGAGGTACTGTGAACGTCAAGACCATAGACGGAATGGTTAAGCTGAAAGTAAATCCGGGCACTCAGAACGACACAAAAGTCAGACTGCGTGGCAAAGGATTTCCTGTTTATAAGAAAGAAGGTACATTCGGCGATTTGATTGTGACATATCATGTGGATATACCTACATCTTTAAGCGAAAAGCAGAAAGAACTGTTCACACAGTTGAAAAATAGCTAAAATTGGAGCGATAATCCATAGATAATCACTTTATCAATTACAACAGATTTATGGCAGCCAATTCCTCAGTCAGTGCGTTAATACCTTTCTGAATCTTCTCCAACTGTTGTTTGCGAGGTTTATGCACTCCGGCCGCATAATGCCACAACTGGCGTTCATTGATTCCGGTTATCCGGCTCAATGCGGCCTTAGTGAAAATGCTACTGTAATAGTTGATGAATGTAGAAGCATCTATTTTAAATTTTAAGGAAAATTCCCCTTTGAGAATTTCGCACGGATTCGGATTGTCCTCCAGATACAAATCTATGGCTTCTTTCATGTTATCTTCTATCTCCCTTATATTATTACCAACCGTAATAACAGGAGCACCTTCGATATAAGCACTAAGATTGTTGCCGGCATGTTCCACAATAACTTCAACTGTTCTCATTTTGACCACCATTTTATAGTTAAACAAAAGAGGCTGGGGCTATTTCAGCCCCACTTGCCTCAAAATGCTGTAATAAGTGCCTTTTTCAACGCCTTTCTTTCCATGATTCGGAACGACTACCGTTATTCCGTCTTTTTCAAACTTCATGTGGCTGCCCTTCTGGCTTTTTAGAACGAAGCCGTTGTCAAGCAACATAGTTACAACCTCCTTAACCGACTTGTAACTCATAGCGTTTTTGACTTTATTACTTTGCAAATATAGTAAATCCACGAATAATTCACAAACTATATATTCTCATTTTTACTATAATTGAAAGTATATTCTAAATAATCCATCATAAACCCTATATTAAAATTCCCCAAAACATTCGCTCAAAAAGCAGATATTTTGTACTTTTGCAGCCGGAAAACAAATTGGATTTCAAACTTCTAAAACATATTACAATTATGGCAAAGAAAGCACTTTTAATGATCCTCGACGGATGGGGCTGCGGCGACCATCACAAAGACGATGTAATCTTTAACACTCCTACTCCTTATTGGGACAGTCTGTTGGCTAACTACCCTCACTCACAGTTGCAGGCAAGCGGCGAAAACGTAGGTCTTCCTGACGGACAGATGGGTAACTCAGAAGTTGGTCACCTCAACATCGGTGCCGGACGCATCGTTTATCAGGATTTGGTAAAAATCAACCGTGCTTGTGCCGACGGAAGCATCATGCAGAACCCTGAAGTTGTTTCTGCCTTCACATACGCTAAGGAAAACGGTAAGAACATCCACTTCATGGGTCTTACTTCAAACGGTGGTGTACACTCTTCACTCGACCACCTGTTCCGCCTTTGCGACATCGCTAAAGAATACGGAATCGAAAATACTTTCATCCACTGCTTCATGGACGGTCGTGACACTGACCCTAAGAGCGGTAAAGGATTTATCGAAGAACTTTCTGCACACTGCGAAAAATCAGCAGGTAAAATCGCTTCTATCGTAGGTCGTTTCTATGCAATGGACCGCGACAAACGTTGGGAACGTGTGAAAGAAGCTTACGACTTGCTCGTTAACGGTACAGGAAAGAAAGCTACAGACATGGTTCAGGCTATGCAGGAATCATACGATGAAGGTGTTACTGACGAATTCATCAAACCTATCTCTAACGCTAACTTCGACGGTACTATCAAGGAAGGCGACGTAGTTATCTTCTTCAACTACCGTAACGACCGTGCAAAAGAGCTTACTATCGTTCTTACTCAGCAGGATATGCCTGAAGCTGGTATGAAGACTATCCCAGGACTTCAGTACTACTGTATGACTCCATACGATGCTTCATTCAAGGGTGTACACATTCTCTTCCCTAAGGAAAACGTACAGAACACTCTTGGTGAATACCTCGCTGCAAACGGAAAGACTCAGCTTCACATTGCTGAAACAGAAAAGTATGCACACGTTACATTCTTCTTCAACGGCGGACGTGAAACTCCATACGACAACGAAGACCGTATCCTGGTTCCTTCTCCAAAGGTTGCTACTTACGACCTGAAGCCTGAAATGAGCGCTTACGAAGTTAAGGACAAACTGGTAGAAGCTATCAACACTCAGAAATACGATTTCATCGTTGTTAACTACGCTAACGGTGACATGGTAGGCCACACTGGTATCTACGAAGCTATAGAAAAGGCTGTTGTTGCCATCGACAACTGCGTGAAAGATACAGTAGAAGCTGCTAAAGCTAACGACTACGAAGTAATCATAATCGCTGACCACGGAAACGCTGACCACGCATTGAACGAAGACGGAACTCCTAACACAGCTCACTCACTGAACCCTGTTCCATTTGTTTATGTAACAGAAAACAAGGACGCTAAGGTTGAAAACGGTGTATTAGCAGACGTTGCTCCTTCTATCCTTCACATCATGGGTATGGCTCAGCCAGCTGATATGACAGGAAAAGACCTGATTAAATAATTATTATCAGAATATTAAATACAAAGGGGTGGATGCACAAACATCCACCTTTTTTTTAATCATAAATCAATAATAACGTGGTTCAGATAGACGATGTAGTAGTAAGCCTCGACGTATTCCGCGAGAAGTTCCTTTGTAATCTTGATGCTTGCAAGGGCGAATGCTGTATAGAAGGCGATGCCGGTGCACCGGTAGAACTTGACGAGGTAGAGAAACTGGAAGAGGCACTTCCTGTGATATGGAATGACCTTTCGCCGGAAGCACGTGCAGTGATAGATAAACAGGGAGTGGTTTATACCGACCAGGACGGTGATTTGGTAACATCGATAGTAAACAATAAAGACTGTGTATTCACATGCTATGATGAAAAAGGTTATTGCTATTGCGCAATAGAGAAAGCCTACCGCGAAGGCAAATGTAATTTCTACAAACCGGTGTCATGCCATCTTTACCCTATAAGAATAGGCGACTACGGACCTTTCAAGGCTGTAAACTATCATAGATGGGATGTATGCAAGGCTGCTGTTCTGCTCGGGAAGAAAGAGAACCTGCCTGTTTACAAATTTCTGAAAGAGCCGCTTATAAGAAAGTTCGGCCAGGCATGGTATGACGAGCTGGAGAATGTGGCAAAGGAACTGAAGAAGCAGAAACTGATATAAACTCAGTTCTGCGTTTCGTATAACACCAGCTTCCCATAGAAGGATAAAGACTGAGTATCTGCAGTCTATAAACAACCAATAAAGAGAGAAAACAATTATCCCCTGTTTAGATACTATTTAGCAAGTGTTTACTAAACGGTATCCAAACAGGGGATAAACATATTATAAACAGTACTATCTTCAGAAATTCAAACTCACCCCGGCCATGATATTAAAGCCCTGGACCGGATAGCCGCTTTCTGTCACATAATTCTTGTTCAACAGATTGTTCAGTTTCAGGAATACATTCACTCTGTCGTTGAACAGATATTCAGCTCCGATATTCAGTTCGTTCACTGCATCGGCCTTTATACCCAAAGTCTTTTTACGTCCTTCGTAAGTGTATTCCGCCATTGCATGAAAACCTTTGAATACCTTGGCACGAGCATTGAGTCCAATGCTGTAAAGAGGTTTCAACCACAGCAGCTGCTCCACGGCCTTCTGAACATTCCATCCATAGAAGTTGCCGTTAAATCCAAAGTCGAACATATCCCTGAACGAATAGTCGGTGGAAAGTCCGGCGTATGCCACACGGGCTTTAGCCTGAGCTATTCCATTATAGATACCTCCCCCGTCGGCATAAGGCATAGAGAACAATTCGTTTCTCGTTTCACGATAACCGGCATATACCCCCAGGCCAAAGTTTGTCAGCGGTGCAGCCTTCAATCCGACTTTTATATCATACGGAGTGTAAGAAGTATTTAGCTGGACAGGCTGTACCCAGAACGGAGAGAAACCGTTTATTGTTCCGAAATCATTCAACTTGGTGTTACCTGTCAGGTGCGCATATAGCACATAGCTGTCGGCAAAAGTATAGTCAAACCTTACATCTGGCGAAAGTTTCAGTCCTCCGGCATTGGAAATCTGGAAATCAATATTCACCCCGGCTGTAAGAGATACGGATTCAGTCTTTACGGAATAATACGGACGGAGCTTGACCAAAGAATAGTTGCTGAAGGCCTTGTCATAGAATACATTATCCATTCCAAATGCAACACCTACATCCTGCCTGTCATCAATTCCTGCCGAAATATATCCCTGAGTGTGAACTACGTTCTCTGACATACCTCCCGGTATATATACACCATGCTTACTGCTGAACATCTTATATCCCGTCCGGAAACCGAACTCTACAGGCAGCGCATCTTTCACCGAAGTTACTCCCACATATCCGCCACCGGACATGAACAACTGGTGTCCGAAAGAAGGAGTTTCTGCTTTCTCATTACCCTGTGATGATGAAGCAGACAACTGCACATCAGGCATATAGTTGAAAACCTGCGATGCAAAATCACCCCCAACGTACATACTCACTTTATCGAAATCGTGAGTATACTTAAGCGACGCACCTGTACGGAAGAAACGGTGTTTCCACTCCTTGTCATAATTAAGAACTGGTATTTCTGTTACAGGGTCAAAATCATACCCGGCTCCTATCTTACCCGAATATCCATGGAATGTAGCCATAACGTCAAGCATATCCCTGTCGGTGATATTCCACAGATATGCTCCTTTCAGGTCAGTATTGTTTCTGTTGCCGTAAGACAGACGCACATATCCTCTCCTGACTTTATCCTCTGTGATTTCTCTGTTCATAACATCCATGTGATAAACAGGGAACTTATTCATCTGATGCACAGACGATGCATAGTCTATCTGAGTCTTTGCCACAGCCGGCTCCTCTATCTTCGGCAATACATTCACCTTGAATGCATCCATCACCTCCGGATTATACTGGTTCTCCACCACCACCGTACGGTTCACTGTAGAGTCATTCTTCTGTTGCTGTGCCGCTACACCATTCAGTGTGACAAGTCCGGCACATATCAATATATGTTTTCTATATTTCTTCATTGTCGTTACTGGTTAAGTTTAGCCAATCTGGTTTCTATCATTTCCGCTATGTCATCGTCAGCCTGATAGTTCTGCTGCAATGACAACAAATACTGTTTTGCTTCCATGTTGCGTCCGAGTTTCACATACACATCGCTCAGGAGCACAAAACTTCTTGCCAGCCAGTAGGCATGGGGTGTGCTGACTTCAATATACTTAAGAACCTCACTCTCGGCTGCCTCAGTCTTTCCTTCGTCGAAGTAAATCTGTGCTACCAGATATTTGGCTTCTGCACCATAGACGTTTCTTGTATCTCCGGCAAGTACTTTCAGGTCGGCAAGAGCCTCGTTATTCTGTCCGTTCCTGATGAATGCCTTAGCCCTGTAGTATCTTGCCTCGTTTTCCAGTTCCGGAGCAAGCTTGCTGTGAGCCAACATTGCCGATGCGGCAGCTATAGTTTCGTTGGCATCGCCCGCCATATACGCACTGCGCAATGCACCTGTCTGTGCCTGAAGACGCTCTTCCTGATTTCCTGCACGGTCCGACAGACGTTTGTAGAGTTCCAGAGCACGCGCATATTCCTTACCATTATAAGCCATCTGTGCGCACAGCGTCATGGCCTCAGTAGAGAACTTGCTGTCAGGATATTCCAAAACCTTGTTCAGATGCAATGTGGCTCCAGAATAGTCCTTTTCATTATAAGCTATGATACCAAGGTAATAAGATGCATTCACACTGAAAGCTCCCTGTGGGAACGACTGGAGATAAGAAGTCAGGCTATTCTTGGCCTCTGCTATATTTCCACGCATATATACACGTTCGGCGGCAACGTAAGTCAGTGAGTCACGTTCGTTTACGTCGAAGTTTGCTCCTCCCGGCAGGGATGAAGCGTACGACATGTATTCGTCCACCTTATTTATATCTATATATACAGATTTCAGGTCACGCTGAGCCATTTTTGCCTCCTCACTTCCCGGATAGTCTGCAATAACCTTCTTATATGCAGCAATAGCCTCATTGAATTTGTCATTCTGATAATACAGCAGAGCTATCTCGCTTGCAGCCTTGCGTGCCAACTGGCTTTCAGGCCATTTCTCAACAAGAATCTTGTATCTGCCTATGGCATTGTCGGCCTGCTCCATCTGCACGAAGGCACGGCCCTGCTCGTACAGCGCATCATCAATATACTGTGATGAAGGATACTTGGAAAGAAGAGTGTTAAGAGTTTCTATCTTTCCTGTATAGTCGCGCTGCAAACCTTTCACGAAGGCCTCCTGGAACAGAGAGTAATCACCGTATGACGGTTCTATAGATACCGCTTTGGCATACTGTGCACGTGCCTCATCGAAACGGCGTGCATAGAAATAACAGTCGCCGGCACGGTTGCAGGCATCACCTCTCACCGAAGCATCTATGGCAGCATCTGTTTCGGCACATCTCACAAACCATGTCAGAGCCTTGTCATACTTCTTCTGCTTGAAAGATGTATATCCCATATTATACAAAGCAAGTCCATACTCCATACTCTTTCTGTTGGTGGCAAACTCCATATACTGACGATAGTCGGCAGCTGCCTGTTCAAATCTGTCAAGACGATATTTGGCCTCGCCACGCCAGAAGTACGCATCAGCCTTGGTCTGCGCATTATATCTGCCTAACTGTAGCGACTGAGTGAAATAATCGATGGCATTTTCGAACGATGCCTGTGCAAAAGCCTGAGTACCTACGCGGAAAAGAAGTTTCTGCTTGGCTTCAAGGATACGTGTTCCCGGCTGGCTGATTTTTGCTATAGATTTCAGTGCGGCCATATAGCTGCGGGTGTTCATATACACCTCTATAAGATAGTCGTTTACCTTATCAGTATACTGCGAATGAGGGAATTCATTAAGGAAACGTTCGAAAACCGTAACCGATTCGGCAAACGGAGAATATGATGTTTCGTGGATACACAAGGCATAGTTATAGAGAGCCTGTTCCTTTATCTGCATATTGCGGTTTGATGCAGCAGCCTGCTCGAAAGCCATTCGTGCCTGATTGCGTTCTTTCAGATTCAGATACGCAAGTCCCATGTGCAGATAAGCATTCTGCGACATATCATCATCCGTACCTGTCACCCTACCGAGATTTCCGGCGGCCTCAGAATAGACCTGAGTATTGAAATAGCTCATACCTAATTTATATAGAGCATTCCGCTGCGGATTTGAAACCCCACTACAATAAGGAGAAAGATAATTCACAGCAGCGGTATAATCCTTCTGCGAGTAAGCTGCCTCGCCTGCTATTCTCTTCATTTCCAGAGATTTCTCATTTCCCGGATATTCTTTGAGATGCTTCACTGCCATATCCCTTGCAGCAGCATAATCGCCTGTGATAAGGCTGATATCCGCCATATAATAAGGAGCAAGCTCTGCATATTTCTTATTATCCTTTACTGCAGAAAAGCCCTTCATTGCAGCAGCATATCTTCCGACAGAATAGTCTATATAAGCCAGACTGTAGGTCGCATCGTCCGAATACTTCGCACTCGCTTCCTTAAGCACTGTAAACCAGGCTGTAGCCTCTTCCTTGTTTCCTATCTCGAGATAAGACTGAGCCAGACGAAAGACATTGTCATCCCTCTCCTCATTTCCCATAGCATCGAAGTCGCAACCTCTGTAACACGCTATAGCTTTCAGATATTCTTTATCATAGAAATAAGAAGATGCGATAAGAGCCTGAACCCTGTTCCTGTATCTTGACTCAGGGTGTTTTTCGAGATACGCCTCAAGTTTCTCTATGCGGTCGGGCATTTGCAGCTCATAGGCGGTACATACAAGCATATATTCTGCCTCATCGGCAAACTCCGCACAGTTGGCCTTATCCATATAGCGCATCAGTGTCTGTCGTGCAGCAGCATAATCATGACGCATAAACAGTTGTTTTCCATCGTCGAACAGCCTGCTGTGGCCGGTCAGCGGTTCAGTCTGCTGCGCTCCTGCCACAATAGGCATGGCCAGCATCAGACCTGCCATAAATGCGTTTCCTCTATTCTTCATAAATATATAGGTTATTTATTGTATTCATTTATAAATCGTTCCACTCCCTTTCTCACCGAGTCGAGTCCGAACTCCTCAGGGTTTATCCTGTCAAGCGGCATCCAGAAAGATTCGGCCACATCGTCCATAGCCTCCAACTCAGAATCATTCTCCACCCTGCAAAGGAAAAACATATCCATAGTATGCACAAGAAATCCCGAATAAAGATATGTGTTAGGGTACGAAAACAGATATTCCGCCTTCACCACGTCGAGTCCGGTTTCTTCCTTCACCTCGCGCGCCACTCCTTCTTCTGCCGTTTCGCACATGTCGATAAAACCGCCCGACAGGTCAAGAGTTCCTTTGGCAGGGTCTTTCGCACGGCGACACACCAAAAGCTCGTTTCTTGAATTAAGGATAAAAGCTACCGTAGCCGCACTGGAATTGAAATAATATACAAAACCGCAGTCGGCACATTTTTTCGATTTGAAATTGTGTTCCTCGAAGTGCGGAGAACCACACACGGGACAATATTTGAACAGATGTAAAGGGTGCATAATCACACAAGTTTAGTTACAGTGACAAAGTTAGCAGAAATAATGATAATATGTTACTTTTCTGACATAAAGAACAATTTTCCACAATACATTGTTTATATCATTTAGTCAGTTTATGAAAGTTTTACAGAACAAAACTATAAAAAATATTGTTATATAGCAGTAATATTGTTCTTTTCATCTAAAAAATAATGTTTTTTTGAACCAAATATAGAATTAATAAAAAAGTTTTCATACATTTGCTTACAAAATGATATAACAAAACACACAATTATGGAAAAGATTGATAAATTAGACAAGCAAATCTTAGAAATTATCTCTCAGAATGCACGTATTCCTTTCAAAGACGTAGCTGCAGAATGTGGAGTTTCACGCGCAGCAATCCATCAGCGTGTACAGCGTCTGATAGACTTGGGCGTAATCATCGGTTCGGGATACAATGTCAATCCTAAAAGCCTGGGCTACATGACATGTACTTATGTAGGTATCAAGCTTGAAAAAGGTTCTATGTACAAGAGCGTGGTAGCCGAGCTGAACAAGATTCCTGAAATCGTGGAATGTCACTTCACAACCGGTCCTTACACAATGCTTACCAAACTGTACTCTACAGACAACGAGCATCTGATGGATTTATTGAACTCACGCATACAGGAGATTCCGGGTGTTACTGCCACTGAGACACTGATTTCATTGGAACAGAGCATCAAGAAAGAAATTCCTATTCATATAGATTAATACATGGAAATAATCGCCGGACTCAACGCAGGAGGTATAATCATAGGCCTGTGTACATTCCTCATCATCGGTTTCTTCCATCCGGTAGTGGTAAAGGCCGAATATTATTGGGGAACTAAATGCTGGTGGATTTTTCTTCTGCTCGGCATAGCAGGTATAGCAGGTTCTGTGCTGACAGACGACATACTTATTTCCACGCTTTTGGGAGTGTTCTCCTTCTCATCGTTCTGGACCATAAAGGAACTGTTCGAGCAAAGGGAAAGAGTCTTGAAAGGATGGTTTCCCATGAATCCGAAAAGAAAAGAGGAATACAGGACAGACTCAGACAGATAAGGCCATAACAAAACATCATATAGAGAGTTCATGAATTTCAGCAAGAAATGCATGGACTCTTTTTTTTATATTTTCAAACCAAAAACTTACAGTTATGCAAAACATCAAAAACAATCTGACAGAGCTAATCGGCAACACCCCGATGCTCAGACTAAACAATATGGAGAAAGCCTTCGATTCGGAAGCTTCGGTAACGGCCAAACTCGAAATGTTCAATCCCGGGGGGAGCGCAAAGGACAGAATAGCCCTCAGCATGATAAACGATGCCGAGAAGAAAGGCATCCTCAAACCGGGAGCAACAATCATAGAGCCGACAAGCGGTAACACCGGAGTGGGACTGGCATGGATAGCCGGACTGAAAGGCTACAAACTGATACTGACCATGCCGGAAACCATGAGCCGCGAAAGACAGTTGCTGCTGAAGGCCTATGGAGCGGAACTTGTTCTGACTGCCGGAAGCAAAGGTATGGGCGGTGCAATAGAAAAGGCAAACGAGCTGAATTCGGAGATAGAAGGCTCGGTCATACTGCAACAGTTCTGCAATCCGGCCAACCCCGAGGCACATTATAATACTACAGCTGAGGAAATCTGGAGAGATACAGACGGAAAGATAGATGTATTCGTTGCAGGAGTAGGCACAGGGGGAACAATAAGCGGAACAGGACGCAAGCTGAAAGAGAAGAACCAAGAGATAGAACTGATAGCTGTAGAGCCGGACTCATCGGCTGTTATTTCGGGCGACAAACCGGGACCGCACAAGATACAGGGTATAGGTGCAGGATTTATCCCTGACACACTTGACACAAAGATTATCGACAGAGTGTTCCGCGTAAAGAACGAAGACGCAATGGCTACTGCACGCGAGCTTGCAAACAAGGAAGGGATACTCTGCGGAATATCATCCGGAGCAGCCGCTTATGCCGCAATGAAACTATCGCAGGAAAGCCGATACAAAGGTAAAAACATAGTAGTATTACTGCCCGATACCGGCGAAAGATACCTCTCGACAGAACTGTTTGACAGATAAAGAAAAAGCCTCGCTGATGCGAGGCTTGATTTATACTATCAACTTTCTTTCTTATAAAAAGGCTTTCCCACACGGTTTATATGCTCACCTATCGGAGTACCTATATTCTTATTATAATCAACTACGTCTACCTTATAAAGCAATCCCAAATCCTCTATCTGAATATTTATATCCATCAGCTGATTAAATGTGAGATTCTTGCCTATAGCAGCCAAATCGATATCAGACCCTTCCGAATACGAGCCTTTGGCTCTGGAACCGAAAATAAGTACCTCTTCAATATCCGGAAAACGCTGAAACACACTGCATATATCCGCTACTACCGTATCACTCAAGCCGTACATAATCTATTTATCAGTTAAGCTAACCCCAGGCGGAGTCTTTCTTGTTCAAGCTTATCGTCCAACTGTTTCAGAAGACGAGAATATTCATTATATATCATACGCGCAATCTCTATGGCATCACCCTCATTATAAGTATGCGAAGTGGTTATTCGCGCTTTAGCCATTCTGCGCCAACCGTCATGGTCGGAAATCATACCATCCTCCAACGCCATCTGAAGCGTACCGTTCGGACCTTGTACAAACTCGTAGCCTTTATACTTCAACAAATCCTGAAGAGTCTTCCAGGCAAGTTCGAAAGTATACTCAAAACGCTGTATCAACCCTTCCATTTCCAGTTCGGACAAATCATCCACTCTCTTCTCAGATTCTGTTATATCCAAGATACGCTTGTTTGCACGATGAAAACTATCATATCTTTGTAGCCAACGTATATCTGGTTCCATATTTATATCAATAGACCTATGTTTATAAAATGAAATACAATCAACACAAAGATAATGATTTTTTACAAATGAAGATATTCTTCATAAGAAATATAAATGAATGTAGACTGATTTTCTGAAAGGGAGATTTGTTTATAGAAAGATATTCTTCGGAGTGGGCGTTGACGGATTCGAACCGCCGACCCTCTGCTTGTAAGGCAGATGCTCTGAACCAGCTGAGCTAAACGCCCGAAAGGAGTATATTTGATCAAATTTTTCTTCGGAGTGGGCGTTGACGGATTCGAACCGCCGACCCTCTGCTTGTAAGGCAGATGCTCTGAACCAGCTGAGCTAAACGCCCGAAAGGAGTATATTTGATCAAATTTTTCTTCGGAGTGGGCGTTGACGGATTCGAACCGCCGACCCTCTGCTTGTAAGGCAGATGCTCTGAACCAGCTGAGCT
>CALUJF010000059.1 GCA_944320855.1 uncultured Phocaeicola sp. | reverse complement strand
TATATTGCTTTTACGGGCAAGCATATCATACGCCTCTATACTTAAAATCGCCCTACCATTATAAAATGATTTAGATAGACGGGCATTCCATAACAGCTCATCGCGGTTGAAATACTCATCGTCATAACCCCTGCGCGATTGATTTACAATTCCCGACATTATACTTACATGCCACGGAAGATTGAATGCGACGGAACATCCATAAGAAAATGTATATGGCCTCTGATTATTCTCAGGATAAAGTTCGTTTTTCTCAAAGATATAGCCAAAGGACGAATTGGCTGAAAGCTCCATCAGTTCATTCCTGAACACGCCACTCAATCTGGCATTAAGCCCTGTTTCGGAAAGGGTGTTTTTCATTGTAGATTTGGTGGAATTCTCATAAATATAAGTTACGCTATTCCTATAACGGAAAGATGTATTGGAATGAATGGTAAACTTCTTGTTCCTCAGGGCTGTATTGAATCCGACCGAAAGGTTTCCATTCCAGTTCCCGTTTATATTCCTTGGCATGGTTATGCGTCCGCCGGTTTCTTCATTATACATCGTGCTGTTGCTGATACTTTTTTGAACGACAGAGGCATTGGCGTTTATAATGACAGAACGCTGGTGATCGTTATTGTAGGTGTTCATCCCTAATCTAATATTGTGGGTAAACGAAGGCAGAAGCCCGGGATTACCGACGCGTATGTTCAGCGGATTTGAATTGTCTTCGATAGGGAGCATCGACTCCATACTCGGCTGGGAACTCTTGCCATAATATTTGAACTGCAACTGGCTCACTTTCGAGAAACGGTATTTGAAATCTATCTTCGGTGCAAAATTAAACAAATGCCTTGTGGTATCCATATACGCCTCACCAAGGCGATATGACAAAACAGACTTCTGCGGTTGCATCGTAATCCCCACGCTCAGCCTGTATTTCTTTTTTACCACTCGCACTGTCATGGATATGTCGTGATTGAAATACTTATAATCGGCATCCTTCCCAAGACTGTCAATCATACATGATTCATAACCTTGCGGCAATTCCTGTTCGAGAGACCAGCCATCATAATCAATAAAATCATATGTTGACTTTCCGCTGAAATTGTTCTTGTAAAGAAACTGGTAGCTGAATTGCAGGAATACAGACTTGACAACAGGCTCGCTATATGTAACTTGTACGCTGTAATTCCTGCCTTCCGTTTCCATAGAAATAAGCTGACGGCGATATGCCACCGAGTCTTCACCCATGGAGTTCTTTATACGGTAATATTTAGTTTCAGAATCACGGAATCTGTCATTATCCGATTCGTTTACACCCATTCCAAGCCTTAATCCTATGTTACGTCCGCCGGTTCCTATCTTCCTGTTCAGTGTAAGCGATGCGCTGCCGTTAATTCTTTTCACCAGAGACGAATTATTCACCGCAGATGAGTTGATACGGATTTTCCTTAAAGCCTTCTCCAGTTCATCGTCTTCTTTCGGATAAAGATAATTACCCGGATTATCGACCACCTCACCCGGGTCTGCCCTGAAACTTCCTGAAACATTACTCTGCCTGCTATCATCAGACGAATATGAAAAGACAGGTCTGAAAAGTATCGTCGTAAGCTGGTCAGGTTTCCATTCCAGACGCCAATCGGTCCTGATATTTCCGGAGCCGCTTTTATTGATATTATTGGCATTAGAGAAAGTGCTTCTTGCAGAATAGAACCTTTCCGTTGAATTTATTCCACGTACATCCTTGTCGCTTCCTTTCCACTGCACACTACCTCCTATTTCCAACTTCTCATTCTTTATGGCCATATTATATCCTGCATTATATGCAGACACAAGACCGTTGTTCTGTTTCCAGTTGGCACGCTAACTGTTCGAAAAGTTCCTATTCCCAACATTATTGGCAGTTCCTATGACGGAATGCTGCGTATCATCGACAAACCTGTTTAGCATTACTTTAGAAGAATATCTACCATGTGTTCCGCCTGCCGCATCAAGATTTCCAAACCATCCCTTGTTCTTACCTTTCTTGAATTTGATATCGAGCACCACCTCATCATCGCCATCATCTATACCGGTCATTCTCTCCATATCCGATTCCTTGCTGTATGTCTTAAGCTGGTCAATAAGTTCTACAGGAAGGTTCTGAAGTCCAGTTTTCAGGTCACCGCCGAAAAATTCTTTTCCGTCAACCATAATCTTCTTCAGTTCACGACCATTAATCTTTACTTTTCCGTCATCATCCACCTCAGCCCCCGGCAGTTTCTCGATAAGTTCTTCAAGTACAGCCCCCTCCGACACCTTATATGCCGAAGCGTTATACGCCACTGTATCCTCATCCACCTTGACAGGAGGAGCCTCTGCTGTGACAACAGCTTCATCGAGCATGATGGCATCAAATGACAATTTCAGATTTCCGAGTACAACATCACATTGCGGTAAAGACTTGTAATATATTTGTTTGCTGAAAGAATTATAACCTATATAAGATGCCACAACACAGTATTTTCCAGGTTTAGACAAACACAGGCTGAACGATCCATCTTTCTTCGTTACCACTCCCGATACAAGAGTTGAATCCGGCATTGCCAACAACTGCACAGTTGCATAATCTATAGCCATTCCTGTATCAGAGTCAGATACCATCCCCCTCAGTGTCACCGCACTCTGCGAGAACACATCAAAATGAAATAATAATAGGAAAAACAATATCAGACATGTGTTTTTCATTATGAATGATTTATATTTATAAATGTTTCAAATGCCTTTTGTGTATTAGATAGATAAAGTGAGAAAAGGTTTAAAAAGAAAAGAGTATAAAGTAGGAAAAATCCCAACTTTTATACTCTTTCTGAGAATTATAATCTAACCCTAATTAGAACGCTCTTAGCCCATAGTCGAATTTCATTTTTCTATTTGCTTTAACCTCAATCTTTAGATTGTTCTTGCCAACTTTCAGATAATCAGCATAGTCACTCAAATTAAACTGGTTATAATGTCTTGTTTGAACTACATTTTGGTTGAAAACTTCAACTCCGTTAAGCCAAACTTTTACATCACCGGCCACATTTAACCACAATGAAAGTTTTTCGTATTTTTTGTCAGATTCAAAATCTGTTTCCGAACAAACTTTTACCCCTTTCTTTTCTATACGAAATGGCAAAGAGACTTCTTGCTTTTCTGCTCCATCTATAGAAATGACAGCTTTATGTTTCTTTCCATTTTGTCCATCAACAATAAGAATTTCCGGCTTGGAAAAATTGACTTTATACAATTTACTATGCATAGCATGCAGCAAAGAAACAGGTATTTTTGTTATCTTCCTGTCATACGTCATAAGTCCGTTAACCTCTCCTTCCACATCAGTGGTCTGAGTATATATTGCAGCTGCCAATCCTTGTGAAATAAGAGATTCCACATCAAACATTAATCTTCCATAATTATCAATCAAAGCCATAGCCCCATCTATGTTCTTATAGCCCCAATTTCGTTTAGAAGTATCCCAAAGATGACCATCAATAGCCCATCCATAACCACCAAATTCACCTAATACAGAAATACGGTTCCCATTATTTTCCGGTAAAACCATTGAAGATACCGGATAGTTATGCACATCATACATATGACCAACCCCTCTGTCTGTCCAACCTGTTACACCGTCAATTATGCGAGACTTGTCATAATCCATAACCTTTTCTACAATCTCTTTAGTGTTATGCTGCCCCCAACCTTCATTGAACACAACCCATGTAGTAATACAAGAGTAGAATTTCAATCTGTCTATCATATCAAACATTTCAGCCTGCCATTGAGCCGAATGTTCAGCCGGAGCATTCCAATCTTCTTTTGCATCAGGTTTAACATGTTCTACATTCTCCCTTGAAGTTGCAAATCCGGAAACCATATCCTGCCACATCATCATTCCCAAAGAGTCAGCATAATAATAATATTGTTCCGGTTCTACTTTTATATGCTTACGGATAGTATTGAAACCCATCTTTTTAAGCTGAACCATATCATAGAGCATAGCTTCCTCTGAGGGAGGAGTGAGCAAACCATCAGGCCACCAGCCTTGATCCAAAGTTCCCATCTGGAAAACCGGCTTATCATTCAGACAAATACGCTTGTATCCACAATCATCTTTTTTTATATCTACCTTTCTCAATGTAAAATAACTCGATACACGGTCTATTTCTTTTCCGCCTTTACTCATACTTATATTTATATGATAAAGTTTAGGAGAAGAAGGTGTCCATAAAACTGCATTTGGAACAGGTATTTCCATAGCATCGCCTGATTTACCCTTTACTGTTTTAACAACTTTTCCGTTATCCAATAAATCTACTGTGATATCCTCTTTACCATTAGAATTTTCTACATCGAAAGACAACTTTACAGATTTATTACATATATCAGCCTCAGGAATAACCCGTTTTATACAAGTCTTATTTACAGCTTCTATCCACACAGTTTGCCATATACCGGATACAGGAGTGTACCAAATCCCTTCTTGGTTTAACTGCTGCTTCCCTCTGGAAATAGATTCTGTATCAGTAGGGTCTACTACTGACACCTCCACAGTCTGCTCTCCATTACGTTTCAGATATTTTGTAATATTAAAACTGAATGGGTTGTTTCCTCCTTTATGGGAGCCGACAAGTTTATTATTCACCCACACTTGACATTCATAATCTACTGCACCAAAATGAAGAATTATATCCTTATTTTTCCATTTATCATCAATAGTAAAGTTTCTTTTATACCAAAGTTTGTCCGTAGGAAGAAAACTTTTCATTACTCCTGACAAAGAAGATTCTATAGCAAACGGAACCAATATCTGTCCACTGTATTCTACACTTTTCTTTTTTACATCATGGCCCGTTACTGAATAGTTCCACAATCCATTCAGATTCATCCATTCAGCACGTTTAAGTTGTGGACGCGGATATGACTGCCAGACATTATCCGGTGTCAATTTGTCTGCCCATTCTGTTTTTATTTTATCCCCCTTAGGAGACCATTCTGTTTCTGCTGCATTAACATGTAAAGCAACACACAAACCTAAAACAAATAAACTACTCTTCATTTTCTTTATGTTTTTCATCATTACCTATCCTTATAAACTTTAAAATCTTTTTGTCTTGCCTTATTATACGTATTCCATACCTTAGGGAAATAAAGCACATCACTTCTGTCTGCCCATTCGAAATATGCCTTTTCAAGTTCAGCTGCCTTCTCAGGATATTTCTTTATCAGATTATTCTGTTCCGTACGGTCTTCCTTTATATTGTAAAGTTCCCATTCGTCACCCCTGCAATTTGCAGAAACGAGTTTCCAGTCACCTTTTCTAACCATACGGTTACCTTCATGTTCATTGTAGATATAACGTTCCGGCATTTTTTTACCCTCAACAATAGGAAGAATAGATATACCCGGAGTTGGAGTAATCTTTCTACCCTTATATTCCTTAGGATATGTAGTTCCGGCAAGTTCACAACAGGTTGACATGATATCCGAGAACTGAGCCGGCTGATAATCGATACCTCCCTTATTCTTTACATGGTCACCCCAACGGATTATACATGGAGTGGAAATACCTCCTTCGTGAGAATAATGCTTATATAGGGTAAATGGAGTACATCCTACATTTGCCCAACCTGTACCATAATGAATGTAAGACTCTGGACCACCCATTTTCTCAAGGTCGGCACCAGTATGAGTAATATATTCCGTACCGGTCTTACCATCAAAGCCAAACTCATGCCATTCTGCACAAGCTCCATTATCCGACATAAAGATGATGAATGTATTATCCAACTCACCATTCTTCTTCAATGTATCCATCACACGACCTATATTCTGGTCCATAATATCCACCATAGCAGCAAAAATAGCCATACGATGAGCGAGGTCTGTCTGTTGTTCTTTAGTCAATGAGTCCCATGCCGGCAAATCATAAGTTTCATCCATAAACAAACTCTCAGGTACTACCCCCCTCGGACTCAACTTCGGTTTACCCTGAAGAAGTCCCATATCAACAATTCTCTTCCATCTCTGGTCTCTGATTTTATCCCATCCCTGCATATAGGTATCTACATACTTGTCTATTACTTCTTTCGGAGCATGTAGTGGGAAATGAGGAGCATTGTAAGCCAAATATAGGAACAAAGGTTTGTTTTCTTCGTTAGCCTGATTGATAAAGTCTATGGCATAATCTGTAATTACATTTGTTGCATAGAACTCACCTTCAGCATACTTTCGCGGTGTTCTGTCTTTTGGCAAACGTGTATAAACGTCAGGATTCCACATAGAATTAAATCCACCCAAAAGGCCATAATATTCCTGGAAGCCTCTTGCTATAGGATTTGTCTTCTTGCCCAAATGAAGCTTACCTGCCATAGCAGTAAAATATCCTGCATCTTTCAATACCTCTGCGATAGTAACATTATCCGAATTTGAGCGGAAACCAGCGTACCCTTTAGGCCAAGCGGGACGCTGAGCATCCATATGTCCCAAACCTGTCTGATGTGGATAAAGTCCGGTAAGCAGATTGGCACGCGAAGGACAGCTTCTCGCACTATTATACATCTGTGTCATTCTCAGACCTTCCTGAGCCATCTTGTCCAATACAGGAGTTTTAATTTCTCCTCCATAACATCCTAAGTCTGAAAAACCAAGATCGTCAGCCAATATTATAATAATATTAGGCTTTTCTTCTGCTGCGAGCATACCGGCAAAAGCCAGTCCACCCGCAATCAATAAATTTCTTTTCATAATCTTATAATTATTACTTATTGTGTTCCGGTTTGAATATTCCGTCTTCATATACCATTGGAATCAATCCTGGACGACATGTTACCTTATATTCTGCAGCCTGGGCACCGCGTGGATTGAAGAACATAGTAGCCCACCAGTTACCATCCTTGTCCTGGAACAGATTGTTGTGTCCACCGCCAATGATGGCTGTATACCTCTTGCTGTACGGTCCATATACATTATCAGCAGTAGCAATCACGCAGTCATAGCTATATCTTGTATTCTTGTTTGTCACACCTTTTTGCTCCACATAAGTATCACCTTCTTTAGTTCTGTGTGCCCATATAGCCTGTACAAGATGATATTTACCTCCATATTTAAATATAAATGCGCCTTCAATATAAGGTTCAGGATTGTATGACGATTCTTTCATCTTTACAAAATCCTCTGCTATATTGCTCATATCAGGCTTCATCTTCGCTATATAATGATTATGACCTACAAAATAAACAGTTCCGTCAGTATCCTCAAACAGACTACCGTCAATATTAGGATATAAAGCTTTGTCTTTGTTTCCCTCTATATTCACATATGGTCCTTCAGGCTTTCCTGTTGTACTGCGAAGCACGAATGAACCTCGTCCACCATCTGAATTGTTCATACATGCCACTATGAACCAGTTCTTCGCGCTCTTGATATAATGCATTTCAGGAGCCCATACTGCATGGAATTTATTATCCAGAGGGTCACCGTTAAGGGATTTCTTTGCATACTTTTCCCCTTTCTTGTATACCTTAGGATTTTTCTGCCATGTACCGTCTTTTTCCATCGACCATATCAATCCCCTGCTTTCCCAATTCTTCATATCTTTCGAACGCCACAGATATAATCCGTCGTTCCAGTCCCAACAATGTATCTGTCCTACGAATTTTCTGTCTGGATCGGCTGTAGTACCTGTCATGTAATAATATCCGTCAGGACCTAATGTCACCCATGTGTCACGCATCCAATAATCGAACGCAGGTTTTACAGACTTGGGAACCCTTAATTCCTTATTATTGGTATCCGCATCACCGTATTTTCCTTTCTCCCCAGCATTACATGAAGCCGCAACTCCCATAAAGGCAATAACACCTATAAATAACGATTTGTAATTCATAATGTAATTTGTTTATTTGGTAAAATGATAATTATATTCGTTTCTTTTAAGTACTACTTCTTTCCATACATACATTATTTAAAGCGATATACAGTCAATGACAATGGAGGAACTACCATATTATTTTGAAGTTCCAACTTTTCGTCACTGTATTCCGGTTTTACCAGTTCAGGCTTTTCCGGAGTATTATTAACACCAGGTTTCAATCTGAGAACACATTTACTTGCATTCACACTTTTGCCAAAGCCTTTCACTTCCGTATTCAATACCAATTCTTTTTCAGAAAGATTTATAATCTTAAGCACATATTCCTTTTTTACCGAGTCATATCCCAAAGTAGTAAAGACTCTCTGCATACCCTCGAAATCCTTCACGGAAGATGATATATATTTATCAATCTTGTTATCTCTAAACAACTTAGAGACATAATACAAAACAGTTTTAATACTACTATCAACATCATTTATCAACATAGAGCTCGGGAACCCATGATTCATCATATCCCAGTTTCTCATGAGCGGCCTTTCGGCAAGCATCGGATTCAGGTCACCGTTTCTTTCCATAGCCATTCTCACCACTCCTGTAGAAAGGATATTAACAGGATATTTTCCATCTATCCCCAATTCACCAATAAACAAATCAGCCTCACCTCTTTTATAAGCATCAAACTTATAATGGTCATTGCATGCCCACTCCACAGGCTGATAATGATGTTCATCGAACACCTTTACATTCTCAGGATTCGGGAAATTCTTTATATCCTTTCTTTTGTCTTTGTTTTCCTTGCCTATTATACTGTTGGTTATATAAATCAATTGCGGATATTTTGCATAAAGCGCATTATATATTTTCTCGTATCTTTCCCAGTACAAAGGTCCGAAATCCTCATTTCCTATCTCCACATATTTCAACGGGAAAGGTTTCGGATGACCGTTTCTGGCTCTTTCAGCTCCCCATTTCGTATTCACATCGCCTATTGCATATTCTATTGCATCAAGAGCATCCTGTATATAATAATCCAGCTCCACTTCCGGATGAGTGTAAGAGCCGTCTTTCTGCTTCCATACCCAACCTGTACATACCATGCCTGTAGGAGTAACATACATGGCATCAGCTCCGAGATACTCGCACAATTCATAAAACTCATGATATCCTATACCGTCAGTCCTGTAATAAGGTGCCCATTTGCTCCACTGCCCCGGTCTGTTTTCTATAGGTCCAATAGTTTTTTTCCACTGATACATCGTTTCCGTATTCACACCATGCACGATACACCCTCCTGGGAAACGGATAAAATCAGGAGCATATTCTTTAAGATTCTCCATAATATCAGTTCTGAAAACCGACTTTCCATTATCCCAAGTCTTTTGAGGAAACATTGACACCACGTCAAGCTGCAATTTCCCGACTTTCATCGGTTGTATAGCCAACATACCTCTCTTGCAGTTACTGCCAGCAGTAAGACTGACTTCCTTTTTCCGCCAGTCTTTACCACTGATTTCCACTATATACTCATTACTAATCCTATTGCAATTCTCATCTACGAGAAAAACCTTTATATCACCCTTATTATTGATATTCCTGACAAAGAAAGACAAATCATACTTGTCTCCTGCTACGAAGTTCATTCCATAATATCCCCTGTTCAATATCATGGCATTGCTTTTGTCCGATATTTCCTCTACCACATTCACAAGCATTGAATATGTGTTATTCTTATTCAACGGATTTTCCTTTGTACGGTCTATGAAAATTGGAGAGTAAGACAGAGGCATAGTAGTCCATCCAATCAACGGATCCACATGATACACATCCTTCATGTCAGATTTAGGAGCAGGAATATCCACATAATATCCATCTTTAACGGCAAGACCGGCCGGTGGAGTTGCTTCTTCAAATGAACGGTTTCTCACCAACTCTGCATGTAGCGCACCTTCGCCCATCATGCCTATTTCTTCATAATGAAACCCATATTCTACCGGAGTTACATTTTTTTTACTACTTTTGTCTATAAACAATGTACCATAGACATTGTTATCCTGAGCTAAAACGGATAAGACACCTGCATTAAATGCAGAAACACAAATTAAAGATTTGATAATTATATTTTTCATGGCATTTTTATTAATATTGCAAATATGATTATTTAAATGCATATCAAACGGTAATTATGTCAATTTTAAAAAGAAATATGTACTATTTACACCTATATATACCTTTCATTGAACATTTATTCTATACGGTAGAACATAATTACTAAAAGAAAGCAGTATAAATACTTAATTTTGAATAAAATATAAACCATTAAAAAATGAAATACTATAGAAGATTTTTCCTGTTGGCGATACTCTCATTACTAAACGTCGTATTAACAAAATCACAAATCCAGTACGACAACATCCGTTTCAAACAATTAGGATTTGCCGAGGGATTGCCGCACAATACAGTCAACGCAATTACTCAGGACAATCAGGGTTATCTTTGGTTCGGAACGAGAAACGGACTGTGTAAATACGATGGCTATGCGTTAAAACATTACTATCATTCGGATAATGACACTACCAGCCTTCGCCATGACTTTATATTAAAGCTGTACACAGATACCATAAACAACAAGCTTTGGATTTCCACAGACGAAGGAATCTGTTCATACAATAATATTACTGAAACTTTCAAATCATACGATATCAAAGGCAATATAAGAAATGACGTATCTTTTTTCACTACTTCCACAGGTATGCTTTTGGCATGTTGCAGTAACGGTGTCTTCAGATACGAACCATCTGAAGACAAATTTCTCCCTTTTATACTCCACAATAAAAACTACATAAGAAACATTGTGGAAGATGAAAATAAGAACCTGTGGATAGAATGCAGAAACAAACTTTTAAGATACAATCTTAATTCAGGCAAATTCAGTCCGATACCTCCTATACTTAAGGAACACAGAAGTCGCATTAGTAATATACAAAGTGTAAACAAAAGGACTTTTCTGGCATGTTTTAATGGAAGTATCATATTATATAACACTTTAGAAAATACAATATATAACTTACCTAAACAAATAAAACACAATGATATGTTTTATTCTACCAAAGACTCTGATTCAAATATATGGATAGGAACAGAATATGGTATATACATTGTTGATAATAAACATTACAACATTATAAAACATTATGAAGATACATACGGAAATATTAGTAAACTTAATGATTCTCCAATATACAGCATATACAAAGACAGAGATGAAAATATATGGATAGGAACTTATTTTGGAGGTATTAATTATTACATATCAGGATCCGAACATTTTCGTATCTACCCATATGGTAATACCGACAACCATCTTAGTGGAAAAGCTGTTAGACAAATAATTGGTTCTCAAAACGGAAGAGAATTAATAGCTACAGAGGATGGCGGACTCAATATAATGAACAATGAAAAGAAAATTTTCAAATCTGAACAAGTTTTTAAGAACCTTAATATTAACACTCAAAATATACATTCTTTAATGTACGATTCAAAAAACACACTATGGATAGGATTATTTCTCAACGGTATTGTCAATTATAATGAGAAAACAAAAAGGTGTAATGTTTTCAATCAAAAAGAAGCATATCTATCATCTGCATTCTTTATTACAGAAAGTAGCAATAATAAAATTTTTTATGGTGGTCCAAATGGAATTTACCATATTAATAAAGAACAAGTTGTTAAACGAATTTCCCCAATAACATCATTTTGCAGTCTTAATGAAACAGATACAACATTTCTTATAGGAACGAGAAAAAACGGTATTTGCCGTCTAAACTCAGAAACATTCAAATTAGATACATTACATTTACTTCCACATAAAAATCTATTCGTTACAAATATATACCGCGACTCAAAAGGATATCTATGGGTAGGAACAAACAACAATGGTATCTACATCCTTGACAAAGAATATAAAATCTCTAAAACCTTCAACAAAGAACTTATTGTATCGAATGGTATAAAAGGAATAATAGAGGACGACAGCCATAACATGTGGATAGGAACAGACAACGGACTGATTAGAATAAACATGAGCAACTGGTATATCAGCAGATACACTACATCCGACGGTCTTCCTACCAACCAGTTCAATTATTCTTCTGCATTCAAGTCGGAAGACGGAGAAATCTTCATGGGAACCATAAACGGTATGATTTCATTTTTCCCGGAACTCATCAAAAGAAAAAAACAAAATTTCAAAGTAGAAATAACAGACATAATAAGCAATTCAGAAAAAGTATCTCCATTAAATAATGATTACAATATAATAAAGACGCATAAAGGAATAGAAGAAATTACATTATCACATTCCCAAGCACAATCTTTAAGGATAGAATACTCAGGTATGAATTACCAATATACTTATGGTACAAAATACAAAATGTATATTGATGGTTTGGATAAGGAATGGCAATATGTTGACAATCAGCATCAAGTCCGACTTTCAAACTTGCCTGCCGGTAAATATACACTGAATATCATTGCCGGTTACAACGGTACAGAATGGGATGAAAATGGTCTTGCGACTCTGAAAATAAATGTCCTGCCACCATGGTATCTCTCCATATGGGCATATATGATATACACAATCATTGTAATGCTATGTCTGTATGCAGCCTACAGATATACCAAATCACGTCTAAGACTTTTAATGAGATTGGAAAATGAACATAACCAGAGAATGTATATAGAAAAACTTAACAAACAGAAAACCGACTTCTTCACATACATTTCTCATGACCTGAAAACACCGTTGACACTCATCCTGTCACCACTACAGAAACTGATTACACAAAACGAAATAAGCAACAAAGACAAAAAGAACATAGAAACGATATACCGGAACGCCAACCGTATGCACTATCTCATAGATGAGATACTTACGTTCAGCAAGATAGAAATGAACCAGATGCATATAACTGTGCGCAAAGGCAATATCATAAACTTTTTAGGTGAAATTTCACACATATTCGATATTGTATCAAAGGAAAAAGAAATAGACTTTATCCTCAATCTTGAAGACCTGGGCAAAGAAGTCTGGTTCTCACCTTCCAAGTTGGAAAGAATAATGTACAACCTTCTCTCCAATGCATTCAAGTACTCCCAAGCCGGCGATACTGTCACTCTAAGTGCACACCTGAAAGAAGAGAACGACAGCACATACGCCGTCATATCAGTGAAAGATACAGGAAGGGGTATTCCTAAGGAAATGCTTGACAAGATATTTGAAAGTTATTATCAGGTCGAGAAAAAAGACCACAGAGAAGGCTTTGGACTTGGACTGTCACTTACACGTTCACTGATACAAATGCACAAAGGAGATATAAAAGTGGAAAGCGAAGTAGGAGTCGGAACCGTCTTTACCGTCACATTAAACGTATCCGATAATGCCTATACCGAAGATGAAAAAGCCATAGAAAGCATCAGTCAGGATGAAATCCAAAAATATAACCAACGAATGCGCGACACTATAGAACTGATTCCTGACAAGCTTGTAGATGAAGAAAAGAAAAACGACAAGGAAACCATAATGATAGTAGAGGACAATAAGGAAATGAACGAATACATTTGCGATATCTTCAAGGACAAATACAATGTCATGCGTGCCTTCAACGGAGAAGAAGCATACAAGATGCTGTCCAAGCGTATTCCGGACATTATTGTATCAGATATCATGATGCCAAAAGTCGATGGACTTGAGTTTACAAGATTAGTAAAACAGGATGTCAGTACAAGCCACATTCCTGTTATACTTCTAACAGCCAAAACAGACGAAAAAGACCACACAGAAGGATACAAATGCGGTGCAGAGGCATATATAGCCAAGCCATTCAATGCACAGAACCTGGAACTGCTGATTGAAAACATCCAGAACAACCGCCGCAAGGTAATAGAACGTTTCAAACAGGCAGAAGAAATGAATGTCACTCAGGTGACAAACAATCCACGCGATGAGAAATTCATGAAAGAGTTGGTTGATCTCATTATGAAAAACATCTCTCAGGAAGATTTCGGTGTCACAGAAATCACCGCCGAGATGCACATCAGCCGCAGCCTCCTTCATACCAAGCTCAAATCACTTACCGGATGTTCCATCACCCAGTTTATGCGAACTATCAGAATGAAAGAAGCCCGCACGCATCTGATGAACGGAATGAATGTTTCCGAAGCCTCATATGCTGTAGGAATGTCCGATCCTAACTATTTTACAAAATGCTTTAAAAAAGAATTCGATATCACTCCTTCAGAATTCCTGAAACAAATAACAGCAGAAAGTAATAAACAATAAACAACAAACAATTTCATACCCCATTTCACTTTCACATCTTTCACACTGTGAAAGAGAAATGGGGTATTTTTCTTTATATCACTTCCTCACCACAAAATAATAGTTCCCATCCCTTCGGTGCTCCTTCTCCACTCCGGCGGCAGTCAGTTCCCTGCCCATCATCACCGGATTGACACGGCGCATCACCTCAGGTTCGGCCGATTTAAGAACCTCTATTATTTCATTGATATTAAGCCATTCGCCACAGTCTTTCCTTCCACGGCCGAAACAGCAACGGAACAGCTCCATCTGAGGGCTCTCCTTATGGAAAAACCTGTTATGCTCCTGAAGTTCCGCTTCCTCATCCTTGGTGAGCCAGGAACGTTCGCCATGCTCGATGTAGTACTTAAGCTCTGCATACAGCTGCTTGTGCGATACGGGCGAATTGTCAATCTCACCGTCTATCTTGACACATATAAACCTCCTGCTTCCGGTAGGGTCTGTAAGCAAATCAGTCTTGTTCGATGTAGCGATGAAGGATGCTATTCTCGGCAAGCTTGAGAAATAACTCTGGTATGCCTTGCAGACGGAAACACTGCTCACCTGCATCAGATTTTTCAGCAGAGGCATCTTGCTCTCAGGAATCTTGTCGAACTCATCAAGGTTTATAAGACAGTTCTGGACAAGACGCTGCTCCATCTTTCCCTTCTGCCCCAAGTCCGAAAGGTCGGTGTAATAACGGCGTAATGAATCCGGCACAATGTTACGGCAGAAAGTGGACTTGCCTACACCCTGAAGACTGCTAACCAATAGCGGAGCAAGGCTGTTGCCATAACCGGAATCCAATCCCATCCACTGACCTGCCAATGCCACAAACCAACGGAACATAGCATTGCAGCAGATATCGACATCCGTAATCCTCTGTATTAACGGCATCACCCTCTGTCGGCCATCCCACTGTGGCAAACTGCCGAAATACTCGCGCATGGGGTGATACTCATCTATCCTCGACGAAAAGATATAACGCTGTATATCCTTGTCCCAACAGTTTATACCAGATTCGCGCATTTCCAGACAGAGGGTATAAAGCATACGTTTGTCTAAGATACAGAATTCACAGCCGGCATCTTCCTTCACCCTGTATTCCACCTGGCCTGTCAGCATATTGTATCTGAACTCATACCTTTCAGCCAACTTCTCCTGCAGATAAACGTCACTCTTCTTTCTTTTCTCCTCATTTCTTGCAGCAGAAACCTCTTTCTGCATCTTCTCGGCAATCCACATTCTGCAGATTTCCTCTACTTTTCTGTCTTTTTTTCTTCTTGTCATAATATTAAGTTTATTTGTTCGATACGACAAATTTACTAAACAGAACATGGGAAAATCAAGAAAAACAGAAACTTTCTGCTTGAAAATACGACGATTTTGATTACATTTGTAAATGAACCTGAATACATAGGAAAAACGATGCAAACGGGCGTAAATCTACATTGTTTGACAGCTGTCAAACACATGGATGACAGCTGTCAAACGTATGACTGACACGTGTCAGACAATTGTCCGACAGCTGTCAGACAACAGAGAATTTTAAGCATTTCAAACCAGATAAAAACAATTCTTGAAGAATGGATACAATCGAATATGACTTCTATGAAAATCCGGGCAAGAGTTCCGAGTTTCAGAAATCAAAATACCACGTGAGAATCTGCAACAGGCAGACGGTAGATACCGACAATATTGTGAAAGCCATAAGTAAGCAGTGTACTCTTACCCCGGCCGATATACATGCCGTCATAGTAGCCTTTCAGGACGAGATAGCTTTCCAGCTTCAGCAGGGAAAGATAGTACACTTGGACGGGCTGTGCCAGTTCGACATAAGCCTCAAGTCAAGACTGGACGAAAGCAGCGGCAAGGAAAACGGTCCTGACATCGTTCTGAAATCAGTGAACATCAATCCTGACAAGAAACTGACGGAAAGGGTACGCAAAAACCTGTGCCATAGAGTTAAATCAAGGGGAAAGCATTCAGACTCGATATCGGAAATCGATATTATCGGCGTACTGACGGAGTATTTCAAGAAGAAGAGTACCATCACACGCGCTGAATTTCAGAACCAATGCTCCATCACGAAATATATGGCGTGCATACATATCAACCGCCTTCTTTCGGAAGGCAAACTTAAGAATATCGGCTACAGGAGGCATCCTATCTATACGGCTGTACCGGGAAATTTCGGGGTGTCAAGGGAATAAATTCCCCGACACCCCGAAGTAAAATATACGGGTCTGTGAAAGATGTGAAAGTGAAATTACATGTGTTTTAAATCTATTATTTTAAATCCTGCATTCTGTTTTCACTAAACCAATTACAAACCTTATTTTTCAATTCTTCTGCAAGTTCCGGATATGAATGAGCCACATTGTTCAGTTCATACTTATCTACATCCATATTATACAACTGTATATCAGTACCATCAGAGTTGACCAATAATTTCCATTTTCCATGCCTGATAGCAAGATGCGGACTCTTATCGTATTTGCTCTTTGGAAACACGAAATATTTGTTGCGGCCGAAATCCCACATTAAGTCTTTTTTTCTTACAGTCTGCTTTTTTCCTAACAAAGCATCAGACATATCTTCACCATCACCCTTGTATCCTTTCTCTTTTTTTATACCTGCTATAGAACATAAAGATGGATATAAATCGACAGAACATAAAACAGTCTTATCATTAACTATCCCCTTCTGTATTTTCTTTGGATATCTTATAATGAATGGCATCCTTATTCCACCTTCGAAAAGACTGTTTTTCGTACCTCTGAGTCTTGCGGTTCTCAAGGCATCGAAACTCGGCGAAGGCCCATTGTCACTCGAAAATATAATCAGAGTATTCCCTGTCAACTGCATTTCATCAAGTGCATCCAAAAGCCGTCCTATCTGATAGTCAAGTTCCTTAAGTACCGGGATAAATGCTTTTTCATCGTTCCACATTCTTTTCTTGTTAGCAAAAGATTCAGCAACCCAAGGAGTATGCATATCATCCGGCCATAAATTCAAGAAAAAAGCCCTATCTTTATTACGCCTGATAAAATCAATACTTCTATCGACGAAATATTCTGTACGTTTCCATCTTTTCACACTGTCTTTGGCCGACCATATCCAATCCGTAGCTGTCAAAACAGGATCAGGATCAGGGCTTTCATATGTAGATACATATTCATCAAAACCATATTCATAAATAGATGGCGCATTTTTCACATCTCTTCCACCACCCATATGCCATTTTCCTATATGAGCCGTTTCATATCCGGCATTTTGGAAAGCTCTTGCCATAGAAAAATTTGAAGCCGCCAAATAATCACGTTGTTCACAACGCTTATTGGCAACCTTCTTCTCAAGGAAAGTATTTATACCCAAGGCAAGAGGAAAACGACCGGTAGTAAGTGCACATCTGGATGGAGAACTGACAGGTGCAGCTGAATAATATTGACTGAATACAAGGCCTTCAGCAGCTAATCTGTCTATATTGGGAGTAGAAACAAACCTGCCTCCATAGCATCCTATGTCACCGATTCCCATATCGTCTATATATATAACAATCACGTTAGGAGATTCTTTTTTTGCATTTACCA
>CALUJF010000058.1 GCA_944320855.1 uncultured Phocaeicola sp. | reverse complement strand
ATTCTCGTTTTTCTCTTGAAATATATGAACTCATAATGTTGGTTTTTATGAGTCAACTTTTTTCAGGGTAAGACAGTCTTGATAACATTTTAAATTGATCACCATCACCTGCCCATTCAATAGTCCAAGCATTAGCTGTTCCACCGTTATTCCTTAAAGTACAACTCCATAATCGAGTATTTCCTACCATTTGGGTTCCATTAACCAAAGTCAAACTATAATTTATTTTTTCAAAGTATTGTCTTCTTCCTGATACCTGAGTAAATATATTATCACTACTAGTTGTTGAATATCCGCCCAGATCTGAAACAATCTGCCATAATTGCCCAGCACTTGGCAAATACCATTTTGAGCAATTAGCAGGTGATGGACATTGACTCTCATATTTTAAAGCACCGTCAATAGCATCTATGTTTTTTGCCTCATTCAAATTTGATATATAATATCCATTGTTGTTTGAAACTATTAATTCATAATTTTCATCAATCCAAACACCGTCAATATTATCAGGTATTGTAACTTTATCCCAATCCCATGCAGAGCTTTCATCACTAACATTTTTCAAAGACAAAACGGACCCATGAATCCAATCTGTATTTGGTGCACCATTTGTAACTTCGTAAATCACCCCGATACATCCTTCAACCATCGGATTTTTCAAATCATGCTCTCCTGTTTGACCTCCATAAGGATAGATACTTCCATCTGAATAATAATAGTCGCCAACTTCCAAATCACGTGTAGTTACTTGGTCAGAAATACCTTCTACTGTTACCTTATAATGCTTGAAACTTCCTTCAGTTAGAGTTAATGATGCATTCTCATTACTAAAATTAAATGGCTCTTCTTCATACTGTACATAGCCATCGATATTAACAGCAACACTTTCTCCCGGCTTTACAATAAAACGATAAATGCCTTTTCCTGCAGCATACGGAGTTACATCATTATCTCCATATTTCAAAGGTGTAGTCCATTCCAATTTTACAGGAGCGTTATATTCAAATTTCTCACCATTGTATTCTTTTGTCGTAATATATTTACGCACCGGAACAGAAATCTCAATCATTGAGAATTTATGAGCAAGGTTGAAAGTTACATTCGCATCACTTGGGTTTTCAACTTCTGCCATCATCAAATCAACAGCCTCGTAAGCATCGGCTGTATTCTGTGTGTAGAAATCTGATTTACTTTCAAATACTGTTTTTATAGCTCCTGAAACTCCTGTTTCACCTACTGTAAGCTGCAAATCTTCAATATAAGGATAATAAACTATATAATCAGAATTCTTATAGTAATATATAGTAGAAGCAGATTCAGATTCCCATGATTCTCCATTGTAAGTAAACGGAACATTCTCGTAATGATAGCTTCCGTCTGCATTTGATACTACATAAAGTCCTAACTTATCTCCGTTCTCAAAAGTGGTTGTTCTATTTGTCAAATCTGTTACTGCACGGCTTTCGGCATCAACAGGTGAGAAATCATTTTGACTTACTGATATTGACAGAACATTGCCTGAGTTCGCAATATCCGAACTTACATTTTCCTGGTTACATGCAGTCAATATTCCTGCAGCTGCTATTGCAAAATAAGATAATCTCAAAAAATTGCTTTTCATATATTTAAAATTTTAAATTCAAATTAATGTTACTATTCTAATTAGTTGATTATTAGGCTAAAGATATTTATTGACCAGAGCTTTCTTTTGTTGCCTCCAATTCCGTACTTTCTCCATCACCATTCCATCCCGGAGCACTTATTCCCGGCGATACATTAGATGATTCACCATTTAAATTTTCTTCATCACCACCACCGGACCAGCCATTATCATCAGTATGAGGATTCACTTTTGAAGACTCACCCGGCAAATCTATATCTTCCCCTGTCCAAGGTACAGTATCTGCTATTTCTGCTGTCACACCTCCAACCTCTGAAATCTTTACATCAACAAAGTATATATATCCTTGTTCAAAAACGAATTCTTTATCAGCCTCATAAACAGCTGATACACCTGAGAGAAGATCTATATTCAGAAACCCTGTTCCTTCCTGTATTGTTTGAGGAGCTATCAAAGCAGTATTTTCATCATTAGGGATAACTTCATTGCCATTTTCTACACCGACAAGATTCATTATCTTAAGTTCAGCTCCCTGTGAAGTTCCGTTTTCTACAGAGATGGAAAATATCACTTTTGATACTCTGTGGGTGAAAGAGATTCTTGGATATACCTTTTCTATCTCTGCCGGAAGTGCTTCAAGGAAATCACTTGCCTGGAAGTTTTCTTCAACGGACTGGTCTGATTTCACTGAAACCTCGGCAGGCTTCTCTCCGTCATTATAGGGATACCAACCTTCGATAGTAAGTTTATCATTATCGCCCCAATAGAAAGGTTCATTACAAGTCAGCAATCCTTCTTCGTCCACACCGTAGCTCTTTACTTCATCGCCGATTTTGATTGCCACCAAAGTGTCTTCCAGATTTTCCCAGTTTCCTCCTGAAGTTGCTCTCGTGTTTGAGTATTTCAAGCCATTAATATTGGCTTTCAATACTACAGCCGAATCTGTTACTTCCTCTCCCGGAGTAGTAGCATCTCCTGAGCCGTCAGGCGTAGAAACATTTTCTTCGGAACAGGCGATAAACATAAAAGATACCGCCAAAGAAATTAAAAATGTTTTTCGTCTCATAATTTATTATTCTAAGATTATTTGTTCATGCTGCAAAATTAAAATTTATATACATTAGCAAATGTAATATTCGTAACAATTGATAAAACGGATGTAACAAATGTTTCTTTAGAATGAGAGGACAGGGCGTACTTGCCTACTTTCACTACGAGGTCTTCCAAGAAATTTAATTTGACTAGTTTTCCATTCTATAGCCCACGCTTGTGTATCTGAAACTTCAGAACTTGTCCACCACATTACTCCAGAAATAGTTGAAGTACCTTCTCCTAAAATAATATTTTTTGCTATATCAAAATTGGTTATAGCTGCATTCTTATTGCCTCTATTATTACCACCAAATGCATCAAACTCATCACTGTCTATGCTTACGCCAAACCCTTTCATAAACATTAAAAGTTGCCAAGCACTCGGTAAATACCATCCAGAAGAAATTTTAGAAGGTGCTGAATATTGACTATTTAATTTAATAGCAGTATAACAGGCAGAATTATTATCTTTTGTAGAACATTCATTTGATATGTAATACCCATCTTCAGATATTAAAAATAAGTTTCCCGAATCTTTATAATTACCTGAATCCCAATTCCCCCATTTATTGTCACCTGCTGATACAAGAGATATAACAGAAGCATGATTCCATTCTGTTTCTGATACTCCATTCTCAACATCATAAATTACTCCAATACATCCTTCTGTCAAAGGACTGCTCAAATCATTACCATCATTTTGTTTTCCATAAGGATAAATGCTTCCGTCCGAATAATAGTAATCTCCCACCTCCAAATCACGTTCTGTAACATCGGAAGGAATAGCAGGATTTTTCAGATTATATGAAACGTAGCTTCCTGAAGACAACGAAACATTTTTGTTAGTCTCGTTATCAAAATTCATGATATTACCATTTTCATCGTAAACTACATTACCTGTTATCGAAATTGTAACATCAGCCGCCTCTGTAGCACTGACTGCAATATACCTGTAAACACCGTTTCCGGCATAATATGGTGTTATTCCATTGTCATTATAAGTAAGTGTATTCCAAGTAACTTTGTGAGGTGCACAATATTCAAACCTTGTTCCAGCCTCGTCGTATGTCTTTGTAGTGATATACTTACGCACAGGTATTGATATTTCTACCATTGAAAACTGATGCTTCAAAGGAAAAGATATTGCAGGGTCCTCCGGCTTTTCTAATTTTGCCATCATAAGGTCTGCTTTTTGATATGCTTCTTTTGAAGATTGGTCTGTTGAAGTGAAATTATTTTCAGTAAAATAAGTCTTTATACCCGTTTCTATATCAGAGGAAGATGCTACTGTGAGATTCTCCTCATAAGGGAAATATGCTATATAGTTTGAATTGGCATAATAATTGACAACACCATCCGGAGTCCATATACCTGACGTATATGTAAACTTCACATTCTGTTTTGTGATAGTTCCATCTTCTGATATTATAAACAGACCTAAGGCATCGCCTTCTTCAAATTCAGTTGTTTTTACAGCATCGATGTTTGTAACAGCCCTGCTTCCCGTAGCGGTTGGTGTATATGCCAATTCCGACACATTCAAAGATAGTGCACTGTTTGTTTCCGATGCAGATTCGGATATTAGAGTTTCGTTATTGCATGATGTAAATATTGAAGCAGAAATTATTGCTGCTGAAAATAATAATGTTTTCATGTATATTGTTTTTTATTTGATTACAAAATTTCATTAAATATCAGTTGATTCAGAACCATTCATTTCATAGGAATTGTCATTGTTCTCGCCCCATGATGGAGAAACTTCGTCAATCAGATAGGAACCTTCCATACTTATATTACCTCCTTCAGTGCCCCATTCGGATTCTTCTGTAATTGTTACTTCGAGAGTCTGTATGTTTAATCGCATCTCATAATAATTTCCGGCAACAAAGGTTATATCTGTTCCGGGAGTGCTGTTTCTCAGTTTACTTGTAAAAACCTCATCATTTATCGTAAAACTGATAAAGTCTGCTCCGTCCTTAATAGTTTGCGGACGCAGCAATGCGCCGGATTCACGATTGAAGCTTATCTCTCCTGCCGTTATTGTGGTATTCCCATCTGATAATTCTTCTACATCGGCAATTCCAAGAAGTTTGAAATTTTCCGGAGTGACTCCTTCCGGCAAAGATGCGAGCGTAATTATTATTTTCGCTACACGGTGTGAGAAACTTAAAGATGTATTGGCCGGAGTAATTCCTGTAGCTTCAGCATAAAGGAAATCACTTGCTGCCAAACCCTCAGCTGTTGTCTGATTTGCTTTTACATTGATGTTTTCATCAGGAATTAATGTTTCGCTTTGCGGATACCATGATTGTACCTCTATCCCATTACTGTTTTCCGCACTCCAATAAAACGATTCATTCCCATCCGAAGCTACAAGAGTGTATTTGTTGTTTCCTGTATCATGAAGGATATAACTCTTTACATCCTCACCTATTTGTACCGAGAAAACAGAACCTACAGGCCAGGTACTTTCAACTGAATTTTCACTACGTGAAACTGTATTTCCAATGGGAACAATATTTGAAGAAAAAGAAATGGGATGCTTCTCATTCATGCTGTCATTATCACCTGTGCACGATACTAAAGAGGACAGTAGAAAGCTACCACATAGAAGATAATTTAATAGTACATCTGTTTTCATTTATTTGAAGATTATTAAGATTTTCTTTTGCAAAGAAAACAGATATACTATTAAGGTAATAAAAAATATGTAACGTTTGTTTGTAGTATTGTAACAAATCAATCTATTACTGATTTATCCTTGATGTTCGGCTGCATATTGCGTAGGCAAAACCCCGAACTGCTCCTTAAAGCACTTTGTAAAGTAACTGGAAGAGCTGAAACCTACCATGTCTGCCACTTCGGCCATGGACAGTTTGTTGTCTGCCGAGAGTATTTGTGCAGCACGCTTAAGGCGTATGGAGCGTATAAATTCTGTAGGGGTCTGACCGGTTATTGACTGGATTTTTCTGTACAGATTCATTCTGCTCATACCCATGTCGCTGCTGAGGCTTTCGACGCTGTATGACGTATTGTCCATATTCTTTTCTATCAGTTCAAGGGCTTTCTTCACCAACTGTTCGTCGAGCGAGGTTATGGTTATCGCACTCGGATCAACAGATATATTCTTCTTGAACTCCTTGCGTCTGTCTTCCTGCTGTTCTATCAGTTTCTTTATTCTGACAAGCAGAAGCTCAAAATTGAAAGGTTTGGAGATATATGAATCCGCACCAACCTCATAACCGCTGATTTTTACATTATCGGCAGTACGTGCAGACAGCAGTATGACAGGTATATGCGATGTCTGTACATTGGTCTTAATCATGCGGCAAAGTTCTATTCCGTCTACCTTAGGCATCATTATATCGCTGACTATAAGGTCCGGGTTATGCTCCTGTGCAAGTTTATATCCTTCCTCACCGTCTGCTGCCGTGAATACCGTATATTGTTCCTCCAACTGTTCGGCAAGGAAAGCACGCATATCGTTATTGTCTTCCACCACAAGGATTTTCTGTTTGGTTTCCTTCTGCAAATGGACATGTTCCTCAGGTGCATCACCAGTGGTTCCATTATTCTCATGTGCATTCTCACCTGCCGGTTTTAAATCCATCGGGATAAGCAGACGGAATGTGGTTCCTTCGTTCTGTTTGCTTTCAACTTCTATTTCTCCCTGATGCATGCGTACATATTCTTTTACAAGATGAAGTCCTATACCGCTGCCTACTATACCTTCAGCATTGTTTGAAGCCTGATAGAAGCGTTCGAATATATGTTTTATATCCTCTTCGCTCATACCTGTACCTGTGTCCTGAACAGTTAAAGACAGCATACGTCTGCCGCCAATCAGGCTTTCACTCAGTTTAAGTGATACGCTTCCGTTCTCAGGTGTAAACTTAAATGCATTAGAAAGCAGATTATTGAGAATCTTATGCATCTTATCATGGTCAAAATACATATTTGTGGCCTTAGGAAGATTCTCTATCATAAACTTCAGATGCTTTTCTTCTGCAAAAGGCTGGAAACATGCGTATATAGAGTCTATGAATTCGACGATATTGCCTGACGACAGATGAAGTTTTTCCATCCTCATTTCTGCTTTTCTAAAGTCTAACAGCTGATTGACAAGATTATAAAGGTCTGTTGCATTCTTATGTATGATATTAAGCTGGCGCATGGTTTTCTCATCATTGTCTTTCTTCATCAGAACTTCCAAAGGAGTCATAATCAGTGTAAGCGGTGTACGAAGTTCATGGCTTATGTTGGTAAAGAAACGGAACTTCATCTGATTCAATTCTTCTTTCTGGCGCATACTTTCCTTTTCCTGCATACGGGCCAGACGGCGAAGATTCTTTCGGTGTAAATAGTTTATTACTCCGAAAACGATAATGACAAGAATTATCAAATATAATACAAAAGCCGGCCAGGTATACCATAGCGGTGGATTTACCTTTATAACAAATGTCGCCTCAGGACTCCAGATATAATCATTGCCGGCAGATTGTATTCTAAAGGTATATTTGCCCGGAGGCAGATGATTGTAGGTAGCACTACCGTTGCTATTATCCGAAACAAATTGGGTCCATTCCTTGTCTGCTCCGTCCAAACGATATCTGAAATGGGTTTGTGACGGATGGAGGAAATTCAGACTGGAAAACTCTATTGTGACAAAGTTCTCGTCATAATCAAGTTCTGCATATCGGCTTTTATTTACTATTTCATTGAAAAGTGTTCTGCCGTTATATTCCTCACCGCTTGAGATAGTCTTATTAAAAAGCTTGAATGCTGTGAAGAATGGTGCCGACTTACATGATGTAAGAACCACATTTTCAGGTATGAAGCGACAAAAACCGTCTATTCGTCCGAAGAACAGTTCGCCATCTTTAGATTTCAGCGAACAGAATTCATATAAGTCCGAATATTCCTTTTTACTGCTCCATTCAAGGCATACAACCCTGAAGTCAGGAAGTTCGTTATCTGTTTTGCCTACTGCTATCTTATATATCGAACTTATAGTAGAAATCCATATATCATGATTATTGTCCTCCTGAATACTCTGAATAGTGGCATTTTCCAGCCCGTGTTCTTCGCCAAGGTAATACATATTTCCCGCACGGTCAAGGATAATCAGACCATATTGAGTGCCGAGCCACAACATCTCACGACTGTCCTCAAGCATACAGTTATACTTGTTATTATCCAATGTCACTCCGGAAGAACTGACATCCTTATAATGTGGAATAATAACCTTGTCATTCTTAATGTCATAAAAGTAGAGTCCGTTGTCAGAACCTACTACCAATTTACCGGAACGGCTTATCAGCATTGTATTTGAAAGACGGTATTTCTTTAATTCCGGATGACGCTCAGGCAATATATCTATTTCGGCAAAGTCTGGATAGAACTTTCCCACTCCACCATGGAAACTTACCCAGATATTATTATCTGAATCGACAGTCAAGCATCTTATACCGTTTGTTTCATACCCTTTATGTTCAGGCAAAGTTATATGCTTAATGCTTGAAGCTGAATTATTGTCAATCCTGAATATTCCGTTCTGATAAGTTCCAAGCCATATATTGTTTGATTTATCCTTTATAAGTGATTTGCATACTATCCCTTTTGTCTGAGGATAAGGATAACTTATGGTGTTAGACTTGAGATTATACATACTAAGACCATTATCAGTTCCTAACAATAATGATGAATTATCCATTTCCAACATGCAATGTACATCAGAGTTTGTCCATCCACCTGTTACCGATTTGCTGTTATAGACACTAAAGTTACTCATTGACGGGTGATAGTATGCCAATCCGCTATTAAAAAGTCCTATCCAGACTATATTTGTATCTTTATCTATGTAAACACTGTGCACATTGTCAAAACTATCAGTAGCAGAATATGATAAAACAGAGCATGACTGAATATCATGTGTAAATCTGTTTACTATAAACAATCCCTTCTTGACACTTCCTACCCATGCATTTCCGGACTTGTCTGTGTCAATGGCTACAAGCTCCTGGTAGTCACCAAGCATACCTAAGTTTATATCTGTCCATTCTTTCACTGAACTGTTATAATATGCCAGGCCGTGACTGTACAACAGCCAGAAATCACCGTTTTCAAGGAGTTTGATTCTTACGTTATCTTTGTTGCCTATTCTTCCTTCGAGAAACTTTTCCTGACGGATGAACTTCTTGAGATTACTGTCATAGCATCTCAGTACCCCGTTTTCGTGTACCATCCATGTAAAGCCGGAATATGTGTCAAGAACGAAAAGCCGGCCGTTGTTCTCCACAAAGGTGTCTTCACTATAGATATTTGTAACTGACTCATTTCCAGGATACAGGCAATAAAGCGACTTGTCGGAGGTAACTATCCAGATTATTCCTTCAGAATCGACAAAAAAATCGGATACCTTATCATTGACTCCCAATGACCGGAAAACTTCTGCAGGAGAAATGAATTTCTCGGTATTGAGGTCGAATACCTGCAAATGGTCGCGGTCCTTTATCCACAATCTGTCAGACCTGTCGATATATTGTGTAGGTATCTGGCAGATGTATTCAAGAGAATATACCTCACCGCCGAGAAGAGAAAAATTCTTGAAATTATTACCGTCATACAGACTGAGCAATATCGTTGTGCGTACGCCGAGTCTTCCGTCAGGCAGACCGAAAACTGTTTTTACATAATTGTCGGGCAGACCTTGAGATACGCCTATCGGGCGGAAGGTATACTCTGAAGCACTTTGTGCCCCAATAAAATTGGAGCACAAAAACATGAACAATATAGCTATGTATGACTTTATCATAATATAATATTTTTTATTTCAGTATCACTTCACCTTCGCCGGCCTTGACTTCATGGCTTACACCACCTACAGTTATTACGGCATCCGACGATGAGGTACATTCCCACTTTCCGTTTTCGGTATATACAAGCACATCTGCCGGTACAGAAGCCTTGATTTCCATTGCTCCGCACTTATAGTATGTACCGTTACCCATAAATACCAACACCGGACTACCCTCTTTTGTACGGCATATGCTGTATGTGGATTTTGTTTCGGCATCCTCTGAACTGCAAAGATAAGAATTAGCGTCGGATGACAAAATCAAATCGCAGTTTCCGTTTTTGAGATTTACCTTAACGGCCACATTGCTGCCTGAACCGCCTTCCGACTTAACCGATGGATATTCCACAGAACTTATCGCTGAAGGAGATGACTTGGTTACAGGCTCAAAAATGCTTACAAACGGACGTGTCCATGCCTCGCCTTTCTGACGTGCAACGAATGTCAGTGTAGGCTGTTTCTTTATATCGTACGGCATAGCCTTTATACGGCTAATGCCTTCTGTCATAGGACTTAATGCTGAGAATACCTCTCTGTCTTTCTCGCCCTTCATCCACATATTCATGGTTATGTCGTTTTTGTCGGGCATGTTGATGGTATATTCGGCCTTGATATTTTTGTCAGTCTGTGCACTTTTCTTATCGTAGATATATGAATAGGCATACAGATGTGCTCCGGCAAAGGCAAGTTCCTGCGTAGGTTGCAGGTTGAGGTCTGTTCCGTCGGCAGCCTTAAGTGTCATAACCTGTCCCATGTTGTGATAGAAATAGTCGTGCATCTTGTCGCCACCCTCTACCTTTTTGCTACGGAATATGTCAACATAATATCCTGTAGAGTCGGATGTGTTTATTATACCGTTCAGACGGGTCTGGTCTGAGTTTGATTCAGGCTCGCGGAAATACACCTCACTGTAGCTTACAGGCTGATAAGGTACTTTTGCTGCCGATGCAGGATACATGTTCCTAAGCTTGAAGGCATGGTTGCTCTTCATTACGGGGTATGAGGAGATACCGTCTACGCACACTGTGTTATGCGATGGGAACTGGCTGTAATATTCCAGATAGTCGAGTCCGGAATATCCCATAGTACCTATTCCTGCATCAGGTGCGAGCGGATAGCCCTTTCCGTAAAGTTCCATGCTGATACCGTTGGCGTGCATATGATTACCGTCGCTTCCGTTAAGTGAAATCATAAGACTGTTTTCCCTGTTCATTCCATTGCGCTGAACCAGCCAGCTTACGTTAGGAGAATAGAATGAAGGTGTGACATAGTCGTCTATTATACCTGCCTTAGTTTTCGGGTTGAGCTTCAGCGGCTTGTCAGAGAAGAATGAAGATACGGCAACCGGCATTTTTGCCTGTCCGTCGGACAGCTTTTCGGCATTGGGGTCGAAAAGTTTCAGCATTCGTGTGAAATGTTCTTCTTCGTCTTTCTTGCCGTGCTGCTGAGCGTTGGCTACCATATATTTGAATATGTCTGTACGCAGATATGAAGGATGTGTATCGCCAAAGCCTACCTGCATCATGTTAGGAAAGAGGTACTGTGGCATGGCGGACACAGCCTTGCTAATCACGGGAATATCTTTCGTAAGGTCATGGCCTAAGTTGCGGTCGAACAGACTGACAAACTGTGCATAATCGCCCACTACCACACTGCTGTAGCCCGGACATTCGGCCCAGATACCGGTATTGGAATCGTAGCCGTACTCCGCAAGCTGCTTGAGCGACCATTGGCGGATTGATGAGCGGTTGATGATATAGTCTATATAGTATTCACGTCCTTTTCCGTCGGCATAAAGGGAATTATCTTCTAGAATCAGTGCTATATCCATGACGAAACGTGCCTGCATAAGGTTCCAGTTATTGTGAGGCACCCCGTTAGCAATAATATTCTCGGCCCATTTCTTGAAGGCTGAGGCATATATCTGTATTTTTTCCGGTCTTGTCTTGTAGAGATACGGATACAGAAAGTCGTAGAGTGGTACCAAGGACTTGATAATATCTTCGTGTATAACCTCGAAAGACGACATTCCAACAAGGGTCTGCTGATGCCCGTTGTTCAAATCTATTGGAACATTACGATAGTAAATACCTGTCATATAGGTGTCGAATACAGATGCTGCCATTAAGGCATATTCCTCCTTGCCGGTGAGCCACCAAAGAAAAGCTGCATCACGCGCTATGCCAGCAATTTCATTATTGATACTTTCTATAATTCTGCCGGTTTTGCTTATTGAAACCCACTCAAAAGGCTCTCCTTTCAATGAGGTATTGGCAAGATACATACCTTTTGAGTCTTCGTGATATGGAGTTATATCTTCCAGCTTGGGGCGACGATAGATTGTAGCATGGCTGCGCGCACCTGTGTACATTACCGTAGGTGCAGGTGCTTTTTCACCACCCGCATGGTCATAGTATTCTCCCTTGATATATACATCTGTAGAGTGAGTGTTCCAGTACATCTGGAGTCTGGAACTAAGCCACTCAGGACCTTTTGATGAATATTTCTCTACTCTTGATGTAAGCCCGTCGAACACATCTTTCGCCCATTTCTCTTTCTTTATGAGATTAAGGGTTTCTTTCTTGCCGGATTCTGTTGTAAAGTATCGTGGATGACCGTTATTCCCAAACGACAGAACACACACTACCAAACCTAATGCTAATGACAATAGTCGCTTTTTCATTGTATAATATTTTCGTTATTTGTTTTCTGATATAAATATATACGGATATATCGGATAAAATACCTAATCGGGCAGTAAAATTATTTCTCGAAATATATTAAGAAAAAATGCTTCGTCGTTTTGAATCAAACGACGAAGCATTTTAGTTAAAACGACGGGTCATTTTTTTACCCCTGTTTTCCCGTTCAAAAATCAGTTCTTCTGCATAGGACATTTTCCGCAGTCAGGACGATTCATACATCCCTGTCTGTCAGAGTGTTTCATCATCTTATGGCCGTGCATTCCCGGTTTCATCTTGCCGCCCATACATGGCTGCTGGAAAACCTTCTCCAACTGCTTGGCATTAAGCACTTCCTTGAACTTCTTGAAATACTTTTTCTGTACGTCAAGAGCTTTCTGTCTTGCATCAAATCTGTCCTGAATAGCTTTTTCTATTTCGGCATCAGTCATTTCAGCCTTTTTCAGCTCCTTGTTCACAGCCGGACGGCAATCTTTCATGGCCTGAAGATATTCCTTGTACAGCGGAGTGAACTTTGCAGCTGTGGCATCGTCCATCACGAGTTTTTTCTCCATCATCTTAACATGCATGTCCATCATCTGTTCCGGTGTAGGTTTCTGTTTTGCACGTTTCTGTGCAGGAGCGTCAGGTGTATTCTGTGCCATTAAACCGAAGCTGCCCATAGAAACAGCCATCATAACTACCAATGTCATTAATCTTGTTTTCATAATCGTATAAATTTAGATGTTTAACTTCTGTTGTCTGATACAAAGTTAGTGATAAAAACATTTTATGAAAACCGACCTTGCTGATATAGTGGCAAACATACAGAATGTAGTGGTAAACTGCAAAAATACGAAATATATTTTCTATTTTTGTGTTTGTAACTATTATCCATACATAAAGACACATATCGATGAGAAATATCATTACCGCAGTTATAATATTCATAAACGTTGCTATATCAGCGCTTTACGGGCAGTCATCCCCATATATGCAGTTCAACAGGATGCATACCAATACGGATGCATCAGTAATAGGCTGCATAATGCAGGATTCCACCGGTATGATGTGGTTGGGAACAAACAAGGGGCTTTACAGCTACGACGGATATTCCTTTTTTCAGCACAAACAGGACAAGGGATATTATGAAATAAGGATATATTGCGGACTGATTTGTTCGGATTCCATATTCTTAGGTACTGACAACGGGCTGATTTCATATGATATGAGACTGGGAAAATATCATAATCCGGCTACGGAGAATATTAAGGATATAAGATGTCTGGCAATGTCCGGCAACGAACTGTGGATAGGTACGCTGAACGGATTGTTCAGATATAACACTGAAACGGCTGAGGTTTATGAATTCCCTTCAGAAAAACTGCCTCATAAGGCTGTCTATTCGATTATAAGGTCTGAAAACGATACGGTGTATGTAGGTACTTATAATGGATTGTGCAGTATAGATGAAAACAATGATGTAAGGATTATAAATATCCCGTCTGACAACAAATGGAAGAACATATTTGTAAATGTCCTTTTCGAGGACAAGGGCAGGCAGTGTATATGGATTGGTACAGAGGGTAACCTGTTTTGCTATGATGTGCAAAAGCAGAGTGCAGAGCTTGTGCCATACTTTGCCGACAACTCAATAAAGTCGCTGAACTATGACTCGGAAAAGAATCTTCTTATCGGAACAGACAATGGACTATATATCTATTCGGCCGATGGAAATACGCAAAGACATTATCTGCACGATTCAAGAAACAGCAATTCCATACCTAACAATATAATATGGTGTATAACTACCGACAACAAACAGAATATATGGTTGGGAACCGACAATGGCATTTCATTTACCGACAATAACAGACAGTACACATTCATACCTGTATGGGAGCTGAGCAATACCAACGACGGTAATATGTTTTACACCATTCTTACGGACAGTAGAGGCAGAAACTGGTTTGGAGGAACCGACGGACTACTGCTTACTGAAAAACATAAGGATACGGCCAACAGCAGATGGTTCAAGGTCGGGAAGAAGGGGTCAGAGTTATCTCACAACAGAATAAGACACATATTCGAGGACAGTTCGCAGAATCTGTGGATTGCCACAGACGGCAGCATAGAACGGTATGACGAAAAGTCCAGGCAGTTCGTGCATTATACTATTATGGATTCTACGCATACATGCAATTCCAACTGGGCTTATTATATTTCGGAGGACAATGACAATAACCTTTGGATAAGCAGTTGCCTGGGAGGGCTGTTTGTAGTAAACAAGGACAAATTAAAGGCTTCGGAATCAGGAATATGTATTGCAGACAGGAATTTTTCGACCGATAACGGATTGAAAAGCATGTTCGTGAAACAGGCACTGATAGACAAAAACGGGGATGCGTGGGTCCTGATGTATAACACTAAAGAGATACAGAGGATAAGCAGAAACAACAAAAAGATATACAACTACTCTGTATGTACTGAGAATGACGAGTTTCCGGAATTTCTTATTTGCGATTCGGACGGTATGGTATGGGTAAGTACCAACATCAGCGTATCGAAGATAGACCCGTACTCCGGAAACATGACAAGGATTGATACGGACTGGAAGGATAATAATATATTGCATCTGGTAGAGGTGGAAGACAACATATGGGTAGCATCTGCCAAAGGTCTGTACTATATAAACAGGCAAACAGCCGGAATAAAAAGAATAAATATCAACGATAAGATATTCAGCAGTATATATTATGACAAGCCTGCAGGGAAGGTTTATATGGGCAGTTATGATGGTATAGGTTTCTGCGAGCCTGAAATAATACATACCACAGACCATACTCCACGGATATATCTGACAGCATTGTCCGCCAACAACAACTATATATCGAAAGGTATTATAGAGAACAATAGTTTTACGCTCGACCATACGGAGAATAACCTTGTATTTGAGTTCTCCGATTTCAGGTATAACGAGTCACAAAGAAGCGGATTCATGTATATGATGCCTGAAATAGATTCCGAATGGCATTACGTGAACAGCAATTCAAATATAATAGTCTATAATAATATGCCTTACGGCAAGTTTGAGCTATATGTCAAACATAGCGAGAACGATGATGCCGGATACAGAATAGCTTCAATAAATATTCTGCCGCCATGGTATCTGTCTGTAGCAGCCAAAGTTGTATATTTTCTGCTGACTGTAGGATTAGTCTGCTGGGTAATAAATTTCTTTATTGTCAAGAACAGGCTGCATCTGGAGAAACTGGAAAAGAAGAAGATACTGGAACAGACCAGACAAAAGATAAAGTTTATGTCGAACCTCTCGCATGACCTGAAAAGTCCTGTGGGAATGATAGTTACACCTGTAAGCAAACTGCTGCTCGACGTAAAGGACCCGGAACAGAAGGAAATGCTGGATATAGTGTACAGAAATGCGGTAAATCTGAATGCCAAGATACATAAACTGATAGAAATGAACAGAATGGAGTACAGTGAGCATATACTCATAACCTCCAGAATAGAACTCGTATCGTTTACCCGAGAGATATATCTGAAATTAAGGGATGAAGAAAGTGTAAACAGGCATAACTGGAACTTTACATCGAATGCAGACAAGCTGTTTGTGGATATGGATGCCATAAAACTGGAATCCATAATAAGCAATCTGCTGACAAATGCCATAAAATATACTCCTTCGGAAGGAAACATATCTGTGTCAATAGACTATAGCGAGGAAAACAGCAGGGTGGACATAAGGGTTTCGGACAATGGAATAGGAATACCGGAGAAGGAACTGCCGTATATTTTCCAGAGATTTTTCCAGTCGTCGGCCACAAAGAACCATTTTGAGGGAACAGGAATAGGGCTTTATTTAGTCAAGACATATACGGAACTGCATAAGGGAAGCGTGGAAGCATCGTCTGCCAACGGTGAAACGACCTTTACACTGACATTCCCTGTGGACAGAGAACTGAACAGTACAGACTCTGATAAAAATGAGAATATTGACGATGCCGACTCACAGTTGCAGGTAATACTCGTAGTGGACGACAACAGGGATGCGTACGAAATGATAAAGCATATACTGGCAGGGAAATTCAGATGCGTATATGCATCGAACGGTAAGGAAGGACTGAGCATGGTGGAAACCGTAAAACCGGACCTTATAATAACGGACTATATGATGCCGGTGATGAACGGACTGGAAATGTGCAGGATTCTGAAGAGGAACATGCCTACTGTCACTATACCGATAATCATGCTTTCTGCAAAGGATGACACGGAAACCATAAAGAACAGTATAAAACTGCAGATAGACGCTTTCATACAGAAGCCTTTCAATGCGGAAATACTGATTGGAAAAATAGAGATGCTCATACACAAGAAGGAAACTTTTGAGGCACAGGCCAGAATTGAAACTATCGGTTCTCCGAAACCGGTGGAGGACAGCACATCGTCTGACGAGAAGTTTCTGATAAATATCACACAAATTATTGAAGACCATATGGCAGACAGCAATCTCAATGTAAACGGATTGTGTGAACTGTCCGGTACGGGAAGCAAACAGATATACAGGAAGATAAAGCAGCTTACAGGAATGTCGCCTGTGGAATACATAAAATCAATAAGAATGAAAAAGGCTGCTATGCTGCTGCAACAGAAAAAATTCACCATAGCGGAGGTTATGTATATGGTGGGATATTCCAACCCTTCTTATTTCTCGAAATGCTTCCAGAGTGTTTTCGGAAAGACTCCGAAACAATATATATCGGACTCCGGACAGTAATGTAATGGCAGGAAAAAGGAAATAAATAGGACAAAATGCGCGATTGTCCTATTTATGTCTTTATATGTCCAATATTTTTCCCTGTGCTTTTCTTGTGTTTCATATATTTGTGCTGACAAAAAAAATTAATACGTAATATGAAAGGCAACATTAAATCTTTTCTGAAAGTATTCTTACTATCGGTGATTTGGGCCGGAAATACTTTCGCAGTCCTCGCGCAACAGCCGGGAAATGTAATTATCACAGGTACAGTTTTAGATGAAAACAACGAGCCGCTTATCGGGGCCAGTGTTCTTGCAGTAGGTACTACTATAGGTACTATTACTGACTTCGACGGTAAGTTTACTCTTGAAATTCCTAAGGGAAGCAATATCCAGTTTTCTTATATAGGATATAATACTCAGGTGTTAGGCTCCGACCAGAAAACTATGAGCATAAAGCTTGTACCGGACACACAGATGCTTAGCGATGTGGTCGTTATCGGATATGGTACTCAAAGAAAGAGTGACCTTACTGGTTCTGTAACAAACGTTTCAAGCGAAGATTTCAACACAGGTCTGGTAAGCTCTCCTGAACAGCTTATCAACGGCAAGATTTCAGGTGTACAGATTATGTCAAACAGCGGTTCGCCTACTGCCGGAAGTACAATACGTGTACGTGGAGGTGCTTCACTCAATGCCAGCAACGACCCGCTTATCGTACTCGACGGTGTACCTTTGGAGCAGGGAGGTATCAGCGGTAATGACGGAAACTTCCTCAGCCTCATCAATCCTAACGACATCGAGAGCATGACAATCCTTAAGGATGCGTCGTCCACGGCCATCTATGGTTCGCGTGCGTCAAACGGTGTTATCATTATAACAACCAAGAAAGGTGCTTCGGACAAGTTGAAAGTGACATTCAGTACAACAAACTCTATTCAGACACGCACGCGCATGGCCGACATGTTAAGCTACGACGAGTTCGTGAACGTGGTCAATACACAGGGCACGGCTGCACAGCAGTCACTGCTCGGTACGGCAAGGACGGACTGGAACGACCAGGTTTACCACAACGCTTTCGGCACGGACAATAACCTCAGCCTGTCCGGAAAGGTACTGCCCAACCTTCCGGTACGTGTGTCCGTAGGGTATTACAACCAAGACGGACTGCTCAAGACGGACAATGCGGATAGGGTGACGGGCAGCTTGTCGCTCTCGCCGTCATTCTTTGATGACCATCTGAAATTCAACATCAATGCAAAGGCTTCAATGAATAAAAACCAGTTTGCAAATACAAGTGCAATATGGGGAGCCTCTACAATGAATCCTACCATACCGGTTTATTCAGGAAA
>CALUJF010000057.1 GCA_944320855.1 uncultured Phocaeicola sp. | reverse complement strand
TAGTGTGTTCATCATAAAAGAATTGACTACTCTGTACTATCTCTTGAAATATAATTTTGGGCTTAAAAAAATCCTCCATATAAGCGCAGTTACGCAGATTATAGGGAGTATCACCTTTGTCAGTACGTTTGGAAATTTTGTCCCAATATTGGTCTAAATGTGCCTTTATAGCTGGATATTCATTAACATCAACTCGTGTCAATTTCCCTTTGATGCCGTTATGGGTATTGATAATCCATAAATCTGCCCAATCATAACCATATCGTTTGATATCACGTCCTCTTAAAATCGGTCGTATAAGTTCAGCAGTACGAGTTCGTTCGTCTTCTGTCTGACAATTATCTAATATTTCATTACGTTTTTCTGTAGAAATAATAAAAGCGTCATTATAACCGGTAAGGATTCCACGATATATATTAATGTCCCAGTCTTTTAGTGGTGTACCTATAGCCTCAATCTTACGCTTGATACTTTGTTCTATAGGAGATAAAATCACCCATGAGTCTAAACTGTAAAAATTGTATTCAGAAGCATTCTGCTGCACAAAAACGCTCAAATTATTTATACTATTTTTAGATAACTTATTAGCTAAAACACCAATAGTTTTACCATCATTCTTTTCCTTTGAAAACAACAATATATTTGTATCAACAGTAGCACTTTCAAAGATTTTTACTCCGGCAAAATCTATTAAAACCTTGGGATTTGTTTTTTCGGCAAAAAACTTTCTCGTTTTCTCTCCGTATGCAGCTCTCATCCATTTGTTTGATGTAATATAACACAAATGTCCTTTACTTACTAAAAGCTGATATCCTCTTTCATAAAAAAGTGAATAAATATCACCTGTTCTAACAAATATTTCATAATTCAGTTTTTCATACATTGTTCCAAGAGCTCCATCATTTGCCTGTAATTGAACATACGGCGGATTACCAATTACAATATCAAACCCATTCTTCACCCCGAACATCCATTCAGGATCAAAGAAAGGCGATGATGAATTTTGGTCGAACATATCCCATGAGGCTAATTCTCTTGCCTCATCATTACCTACAGCCCCATTTTCTTTTAACAGAGTGGCTATTTCAAGACGTAAATCATTTACTATCTGGCGATATTTACGTTTGGTACGGACTGTCTTTGCTCCAAATATCTTATGTTTGGCAATCTTCAAATCATTCTCCTTTGCTTTTATTGCTTCACTATCAAACAGAGAAGCATCTTTTTTCTGCAATCCTATAAGAGTGTTTGCCGCTACAAATTTTGCTTCAAGATTCGGAAGCGGACGTATGCCGAAATTATCTGTAGGGTCTGTATTTGTATTCTGGTCAACTACCAATGATATAAAGAAACGTAACTTACTTATCTGTATAGCTATAGGCTGTATATCCACTCCGTATATACAGTTCTCTATCAGATATAGTTTTCGGGCATAGTCGGGACGGTTTATGCTTTCGTCAAAACTACGTTCAATATCTTTTACCAACTCTTTACGTTCTTCATCAGAAGAATTACGATATGCATCAGAAGTATCACTTATAGCTCTCTGATACATCATTTCCCTCCACATTTCATTATTTGAATCTATGCGGTTAAGGATATGTACCATCTGTTGCAGTATTCCCATAGGGAAAGCACCGGAACCACATGCAGGGTCAAGTATCTTGCAGTTATACAATGACTGCATAATGTTTTTACGCTGTTCGGATGTAAGTTCCACTTCATCATCAGAATATTGCATTAACTGACGGTACTGAGGTTCAAGTTCTTCACCTACAGTACGTTTCAGGTGTGCTATAAGACTTTCATCCACCATGTATTGCACTATCTCGCGTGGGGTATAGAACGAACCTGTCTGCTTACGTGCTGTAGTCTGTGTTTCAGGATTGAATGATGCAAGAAGATTCTCGAACACTTTTCCAAGCAATTCAGGGTCAAGCGAAACTTCCTTATCGAAAGGTGTATTTTCTTCCACAGTGAAGTTATAACGCTTCAATATATCTATGATACCACGGGCAGAAACTTTCTTCTTTTTCTTGTCTCCATACCATTCTGAAAGGTCTATGTTTTTACCGGCTTCTTCACCAAAGAAAAGGAAATCAGGAACTACAAGTGATTTTCTGACTGTTTCACGGTCGCTAAAGCCATCGTAATACATACCGTTGTCCTTATCATCAAGACAGTCAAACAGACCACCATTCAAGAACGGGACAGTTGTGTTAGCCAGGTCAACAAACAACTGCGGATTCTGAAAATAATATTCATAGCGCATCAACTTGTTATTGTCATAGTCACCCTGTCCTTTTCTGAAATGGCGTTCAGACATTTCTTTACTTCCTTCTGCCGTTATAGGACTGTTGAGCATAGCAAAAAACAAGTTCTGCAGTATGGCCTTATAATATTTACTTTCCAATGATTTCTGCATAAACAGCCCTGTCTGCCTGTTTGGAGCGAAATCATTCAGAAGATTATCTGCAATATATTTTTCATCAAAAAACTCATTCGGGATAAGGTTACGCTGTTTTAAGAACCAAACGAATATAAGACGTGTGATAAGACGGATTGCACCCTCATTATTAAACTTGGCATCATCTTCCTTATCGTTGATATCATTCGGGAAACGTATAATTTTAATAGCCCAAGCGTACCAGTCGCTAAGTTCCTGATAGAACTCTTTAGTCAGAACTTCCACAGAAAAACGGCTTAACAAGTCTTCCTTGCTTACTACTCTGCCTTTTTCATTCAGATATTTGTTTGGCGTATAATAGGCTATTCCTTCACCTAAGAAATAGCTGTATCTGCGTGGGTTACTGTAATTGTATGATACTTTGGAAGAATCTTCCTTAATATCAAGCGTTATCTCTATAAATGAAAAACGATAATTGGCATTGCTGTCTTCCGGAACAAAAACTACCAATGCCCTGTCTTTCATTTCATCCGCAAGGATTCTGAAAGCCTCTTTGGAGAGTGAAACACGCGCATCGTTTTTTGAACTGTGTTTTACTTCATATACTACCAGATCAAGTGATTCACATGTTCCCAATTTCACAGCCTCAGTGGAATATTTCATCTGGGTTCTGAATAATACTTCTTCCTCAGATGGGATATAATCGTTGGGCAGAAAACTGTTCTGCAAAAACTTTACAAAATCCTGTCGGTTATATGCTTTGTTAAATTCCATATTGAAATCTTTTATTGAAGTTCTTCACTTAAAATCAATGTTTCATCACCATTACCCACCATGTTCTGGGTATTGATTATACGTTCTATATAATCTATCGGGATTTTCTTTAGGAGTTTCTCTGCATCCTTTACTACAAGCTGATTGATGAATCTTATTTCATATCCGGACAAAGCGTCGGCTTTTACCACCTGCAGCAAATCTTCAAGATAGTCTTTCGGTAATGCCTGTCTGCTCATCAATACCTTTATTTTGGCCTGCGCGTTTATCTGTTCTTTCTCAGTTCTGTCCTTTACATCGCTACTAAACAGTGATGATTTGACTCTCTGATAAACGTAATCGAAATCATTGCTCAAAGCAACAGGCTCCTCATTTTTATCTGCCTCAAACAATGATATGGCTTCTTCTGCCGAAATCATGAGCGGCGGATTTACTGTATCGCCTATCTTGAAAACGAAATCATCGCCTTTCCTGCCAAACATCAATACTCCTTTCTTCGGTTTTTCTATATTTCTTGCGGTACGGGCACGATGTGGCATACCCATTGCTGCATCGTAATCTTTTGTTCCTTTCAGAGAGTTTATCAGCTTCCTGTAAGGCGTGTCCCATGAGGCTTCTTCACTCCTGGCAAACTCTTTGCGGTAACGTTCCTTGAAGAATGCCTTCACTTCTTCTTCCTTTGTCAGGGCCTTGGTGTCCTCACCCATTATGGCATGTATCATTGCCATTTTAAGGGTTGATATTTCCTTGGTTCTTGTCTCGGTTTCGCCCACATCTGTAGGGAAATAATTATAGATGTAGAGTTCATCAAAGACCTTCTTGTTTATACGGTTTATACGCCCTATTCGCTGTATGACGCGGGTTGGGTTATATGGTATATCGTAATTGAATATCGCTCCTGCACGGTGGAGGTTGTAACCTTCGGATATGGCATCTGTGGCAACAAGGATGTGATAGTCATTCTGCTGTAACGCCTGTTTAAGTCCGGCATCAAAATTTGCCCTGATAATGTCTTTATTAGCTGGAGTAGCGTCTGCCGAAGTATATTTCATTACAGGCAATCCTGCTTTTGCAAGTGCCTCACCAAGATAGTTGACTGTATCGGCATACTCTGAAAATACTATCAGTTTTCTGTCCGGTTCTTTTTCCATCTTCTCACGTATGATGTTTACGAAAGAATCCAGTTTAGGGTCGAACTTGATAATATTTTCCTTTCCGAACCAATCCTCACGGAGATTCTGTAGCAGACGGATATCAGCCTCTACATCAGAAACGAACTCATCCTTAACATATTTCATGTCTATCTCGAAGAATCCTCTCGATTCGTATTTTTCAAAGAGTTCTTCTATTTCGCCCATTCCGTCCTCGCTTGAATCATAAAAGGCTTCCACATCAGGAAGATTTCCTTTCTTGAATACCGGAATCTTGTTTCTCTTTTCAATCCATCGCAGGAGATGCTCGGATGACTTTATCATATAGTCGAGTGAAGCACGGAATGCAGCCACTGAACTTTCAAAACGTGCCACAAGCAAACGGCGCATAAATTTTGCGATATTAACCTGTCGTCCTAACAAAAGATTGAGTTTTACTCCTATCTTTTCTTCAAGTTCATTGGCTAATTTATCCTGCAAATCTTCATGTATATAAGATACCGGAGAATAACGTGCAGCCTTGAAATGATATGTGGCGTTATTAGCTTCTTCCGAAGGGCTGATTCGTTCAAGAGTAGAAAGATACAATCCTTTTAGTTCGCTCAAATCATATTCCAGTTCTTCCGGGTCGTTTGGAAGTACAAGCTGTATATTCTGCTGTTTCAAGTCATCGGCATATTCAGGAATATCCTGTAAGTCAAGCCTGGAACGACGCACTACCAAAGGGCTGATAATGGAACGTATCTTCTTTGCAATAGTGTTTACCTCAGCTTTTACTTCGCTTTCTGATGCTTTTCCGGCCCTTTGGTCATCACGTAATGTCTTATATTTATCTATAAGGTCCTTAAATGATGCCCCTAAATTTTCTACTGTTTTAAGAGTTGACTTTGTAGGTATCTGAAATAGTTTTATCAGAGCGTAAATATCGGCAGGCTGGTTATTGAACGGTGTAGCTGTCAATAGCAAAACCTTGTTGCCTGAACACAGGTTATGCAGCATGGCATAATCCTGAGTATATTCGTTGCGGAAACGGTGAGCCTCGTCAATGATTATAAGGAACTGTTCGTCGGCTTTTACAAGTTCCTGATAATGTAACAGGGCATCTTCTATTTTTCCGGCACTGAATACCGTTGCAGTGAATCCGAATTCATCCCTATACCCTTCCCATTGTTTGTAAAGGTGTGGCGGACAAATTACTATCGTCCTTAATCTCAGATTACGGGCTATGGTAGAAGCAATGACACTCTTTCCCAAGCCTACCACATCTGCCACTATCGCACCGTTATGATTGTTCAAAGCATTAAGAGCCATCTGGACGGCATCTGTCTGATACTTAAGATTTAAGTATTTGCCTTCTGTTATGTCATGCGGTGTAAGAATATTTTTATTTGTGGGTATATTGAAGTATTCTTTCAACACTCTGACGTACATCAGATATGGGGAATATATCTTTTCATACCACGTGTGAGCCATAACTTTGTTGTTCCATTCATCAAGATTATCTTTGCTTGCAATAACTACAGAGCTGTCCCATAGTTCGTCAAACAGCCTTTTACCTTCTTCATAATCCTGCTTGTCATTGAAACGGGCATTGAGTTCCAAACGTCCTTTCAATCCCTGATAAGAAAGATTACTTGAACCTGTAATAAGAACTCCCGGCAGTTCCCCACTTTCGTTCATCATATCATTGTATGCGAACAAATACATCTTAGAATGGCAAGGGTCGAGTGTTTTGCGGATTTCCAATGTTCCATCAAGTATCTTTTTATAAAACATACCGAACTGTTCCAACTTCTCAGCCGAATCAAGGAAATCAGAATTATTGAACAGATTTATAAATTGTTTGTAATAATCCTCTTTTACGATATTGCGGGAAATAAAACCTTTTCTGACATTTTCCACCTCGCTTATACGCTTTGATATATGCAAGTCTATATCAAGTCCAACCAAAATCCTGATTTGTTTATCCTTCAGCTTTTCAGACAGTTGCACATAACCGGAATAATAGAAATATCCAACTAATATATCTACTGCGTCAGTTTTCGGTAATATACCGTTTATAATATCTGATAAAAATTTATCTCTGTTCGTTATAAAGTTACTGCTCATTTCCTTGTGGTTTTACACTTCACTTAATCGCAAAGATAATAAAAATTCCTTAATAAAGGCATGCAATAATTAAGTTATAAAAATGAACAGAGAATTCATCTCTTACATAAATAAAAATTGAGTTGTTCGGTAATTCCGAACAACTCGTGCCTTTAATTTTGAACGTTGATGTTTATATTTCAGCTTCATTTCATCTCCCCCATTCCGTGCTGTTCGATAAAAAATCGTTTCTGTTCTTCTATTTCCCTGCGCAATTCTTCTTCGGTAGGCATGTAAGCCATATATTTTGATGCAAACAATTGTTCGCTGTTATGAAGTACAGAATATTTGGCAATCGTTGTATCCGTATCCGTGCAAAGTAACACACCTATCGTAGGATTGTCCGAATCATCCTTAATCAGATCATCATACATTCTTACATACATATCCAGTTGTCCCACGTCCGCATGAGTCAGTTTATGAGTTTTCAGCTCAAACAAGACGAATCGTTTCATCTTGAAATTGTAAAACACCAGGTCAACATAGAAGTCATCTGTCTGCGTCACAATATGCCTTTGTCTTTCTACAAAGGCAAACCCACGTCCTAACTCCATTATGAAATGCTCCAGATTATCTATCAAAGCCTGTTCCAACATGCTTTCAGAATATTCAGTATCTCGCCTGAATCCAAGGAATTCTGCCACTACCGGACTTTTTATGTATTCCATCGGATCATTATCTTTCTTTTCAGGAACTGGCAATATCTTTCCTTCACGCTTGGCAGCACACAGCCTGCCATAATATTGGGTGGAAATATTCCTGTCCAATGTACGCACACTCCACATTTCTCTTGAAGCCTCATTTGCATACCATTGTCTGGCTTCTTCTTGTGGCACAGCCATTATACGTCGGAAATGTGTCCACGTCAGATTTGGCACTCGCGAGTGCCAAATCTGTAAATCTCTGAAACACAAATAGAATTGCCTGTAATCCCTTAATCTTCTTGCTGTATAGTTGTTACCATATTCTATTGACAGTTTATCGGCAAGCTGATTGATAAGCTGCTTTCCATAATCAGCCCGTGCATTTCCTGATTGCTCCTCTTCCACAATACGCCGCCCGATATTCCAATACGTCACAATGATAGCCTGATTCGCTGCTGAATAAGCTTCTTTTCTGCCTTTCTCTATTATTTCACGTATCTCATCAATCAAGTTTGAGCCATTACTTTGTGGGCTTCCTTGAAGCATGTTATGTTGGTTTTCTTTCATGAATCGTTTTTTTTAACACTCACTAAACAGTTAATGAACACAATCTAAACAGTGCTTAAATAGTATTTAAATATCATTTAGATATTGTTTACCTAACTCCCCAATCACCAATAGTCCCTGTTTCGGAAGAGAAAGATGCACCAATCTTATAAACCTTGCGGCTGTCTGTTGCATATTCACGCGCATATCCTTTTTCCTCTATCTGCAAGAGTGCTTCTTCTGCCGTACCGTCCAGTTTGAACTCAAAGATATATACATAGTCCGACGTTTCCACTATGCAGTCCACACGTCCCTGGCTCTGGACCTTCTCGGCATAGACGGTATAAACACTAACCAGACGCATGATGAGATAGAAGGTATATTGGAAATATCGTTCACGCTCCACTTCGTTTTCCTTGCGGCGCATTGTGTAAGGGATGCCGGACAGGAAAGAAGTGAACAGCTCGCGTACACGCTCCACCTCTCCTTTGCGCAGTGCTATAACAAGGCTTCTTATCCAACTGCCTGTTTCTTCTGATGGTTGCAGATATGATGACGCTACCATTGTAAGGAATCCGCCCTTTACCTCATTGTTCGGGAAATCAAGAAGGAAGGTATTGAAATCTCTGTCGTATGCCTTTATTGTAAGATATCCGCTTTGGTATATCATTGGCAAAGGACGTTCCACGTCGGCTTTGTAGTCGATAAATTCTGCCGGGGTGTAATACTTTCCCGTAAATTCGTTCATCCTTTCATGCGAATGATTGAGCAGACGAATCAGATATGTGGGAGTTCCTGTACTGAACCAATAGTCCTTGATACGTTTGGCATCAAGAGCGTTCAACAAACTGAAAGGATTATATATATCAGTCAGTTTATCGCTGAAGTGGTAACCATCATACTGTTTCTTCAACAGTTTATACATTTCCTCCGGTGTACACTGATACTCAACAGCCATTTGCGATACAGGTTCTGTAAAATATTTTACAATTTCCTCCTGAGTTATACCGCACAGAGCTTCATAACGGACATCCATACTTATATCTTTAGGCTGGTTGAATCCGCTGAACACACTTACCTGCGAGAACTTGGTTACACCTGTCAGCAGTACGAACTGCAAATGCTTGTCCGCCCCTTTAAATACAGAATAAAAAGCTTTCAGAACATTGCGATGCCTATCTTCCAGATTGGTATCCACATCCAGTACATCAAGAATAGGTTTGTCGTATTCATCTACAAGCACCACAGCACGGCGGCCTGTCTGAATATGAGCTGCTTCAAGAATCTTTATAAAGCGGTCGCCAAGACCTAATTCATTTGCACGTACAGGCATATTATACTTCTGTTCCCATTCCGCAAGATAAAAGTTAAGTTTCTTCTCCAATTCTCCGGAATTGGTAAAATTAGTGGCATTGAAATCGATATGAAATACGGGATACTCGTTCCATTCTGTTTCCATCTTTTCTATGGCAAGGCCACGGAATAGTTCCTTGTGTCCTAAAAAATAGTTTTCCAGGGTAGAGACAAGAAGACTCTTTCCGAAACGTCGCGGACGGCTGAGAAAATAAACACTACCATTATGTGTAAGGTCATAAATAATATCAGTCTTATCAACATATACATACCCATCCTCTATAATTTGCTCAAAACTCTGAATACCAATAGGAAATTTCATAACTTTATTCTATTCTTGAAACTTACGCAAACATACACAAAAATATTCATTTTTTCAATTACTTCTCTTACTTTTTGCCACAAATCCACCGATACTTCTTACATCATAGTAACGTAAGAAAGACCAATCCGGAAAGAAAAGTTAAACGCACAAAGGTATTTACTTAACAATTCATCAACTAAAACCGACGAAGCAGATAAAACCAGACAGCAAATTAACACTCACACGCCGAAAAGCCGGAAGAAAACGACAAGGAATTTCAACCAAAACGCTTAGACGTTTCACTAAAAACGTCGAAGCGTTTTCAGACGGCTTGAAAATCCGTTGAAAATTCATTACAAAACAGGCTGATTTCATTCTATTTTACCTACAGAGCGGAAGCACTTACGAGTATCATAGAGATATCAAAAGAACGCATTATCACAAATACGTTTACAGTATCCACTTATTTAGCTTACACATAATACAGTTCAACCGTCCATCAGCATCATTTTACCAATACACAAATCTCCATAAATCAGATTTTCGGTTCCAGCTGCATCATAGCACGCAAAACAGCCATTCTCAGAAGGCGGGAATTACATTATGTCAAAACGACATCTGTCGCCCGGCGAATACGAATTAACCTATATTATGCCGCCACGTAACAAATGTTACGGTCTGACAGGTTTATTACCCTTACCTTTGCAGCGAACAATTAAACATTAAGTAATATGGATTTAAGAAAGAGAAATGTTGGAGATATCGTAGCCGAAAGATTTTCTACGGCAAGTGTGTTCTATAAGTTTGGAATAGATTTCTGCTGTCACGGGCAGGTTGCCCTGGATGAGGCGTGCAAGAATGCGAATGTAGACGTGGACACTGTTATAAACGCTATAAACAGCAACAATACAGCTTCGGAGGGCGGTATTCCGTTTGCCTCCTGGCCTATCGACCTGCTTATCGACTATGTACTGAAGATTCATCACAGAGGCATCAGAAACAATGGTCCGGTACTTCTGGAACTGATAGAAAAGGTGAGAAACGCTCACGGAGAAAGACATCCTGAACTGAACGAGCTGTACGATTTGGTCAGCGTTTCGCTTGAAGACTTGGAGAACCATCTGCAGAAAGAGGAAAACGTACTGTTCCCGTATCTGCTTGAACTTTTCGACGCTTCGGAAAGGAATGTAAGCATCGAGCCTATGCACTGCGGGTCGATAGCAAACCCTATAAGGGTAATGAACATGGAGCACGAAGCTGAAGGTAACAGATATCTGCATATCAAGGAGATTACCAACGGTTTTGAGGTACCGCAGGACGGATGTAATACCTACAGACTCATGATGGCGGAACTGGAGAAGTTTGTAAATGCGCTGTTCGAGCATATACATATCGAGAATAATATCATGTTCCCGAAAAGTCTGGAACTTGAACAAAGAATGTTCGGATAATCCGGAATGAATTTTCAGAAAGGGGTGCTTCGGCATCCCTTATTTTTTTTGCAGATACAGCAACAAAAAAAGTCCTTCAAATCTTCACGATTTAAAGGACTCTTTGTTCGTTTTTTCCGGCCAATGGATTCCCCAATCCAAAAAACCGTCAGTGCAAGTACACCCTCAGGGATTCGAACCCTGGACCCACTGATTAAGAGTCAGTTGCTCTACCAACTGAGCTAAGAGTGCATACACTAAATTATTGTCAAATTTCCCGAAAGAAGTACACCCTCAGGGATTCGAACCCTGGACCCACTGATTAAGAGTCAGTTGCTCTACCAACTGAGCTAAGAGTGCATCATTTTCGATTGCGGGTGCAAATGTAGGACTTTTATTTGAATTTACAAAACATTTTAAGCACAATTTTATCCGTTTTTTATCCTTTTATTCCCGCGACATATACTTGCAGGGCGTACAACGTGCACATTATCAGCAGATAAACATACATAAAGGGGATGTTGTCGTTTTAACAAAAAATTAACGGCTTATATGCTTTTCAGAGCAGTTTCAGAAGCTCACCGGTCAATATACGGCGCACTTCGTCCATCGGAACCTGTGTTCCTGTTTCCTTCTCTATCGAGGTCACTCCCTTGTCGGTAAAGCCGCACGGATTAATATAACCGAAGTATTTCAGGTCGGTATTCACGTTCAGCGCCAGACCGTGCATTGTCACGAAATGGCTGCTCCGTACTCCCATTGCGCATATCTTCCTCTCGCGCGGTGTGCCTATGTCTATCCATACTCCTGTAGCGCCATCCACCCTGCCGGACTTTATTCCGTAATGCGAACAGGTGCGTATCACTGCCTCTTCCAACAAGTGGAGATAGCTTTTCAGTCCGAGCTTGAAATCTTCCAGACAGATTATCGGATAGCAGACCAACTGTCCGGGACCATGGTAGGTGATGTCGCCTCCACGGTCGATACGGAACACTTCGGCTCCTATGCGCGAAAGCATCTCACCGCTTATCAGCATGTTTTCCTGCCTGCCGTGCTTTCCTATGGTATATACGTGAGGATGGGTGCAGAAGATTATACGGTTCTCATACGGCTGCCCCTCTTTGCGAGCTTCTATAACTGAGTTGAATATTTCCGTCTGCCTGCTCCAGGCTTCGGAATATGGTATGTGTTTCCAGTCTTCTATTTTCATGATTCTATATTTTACTCATAACAAAAATATGGGTTTTATCTTAATATTGCAAGAAGTACGGTGCAAAGCATAGCCGATACAGTAAAAAACTATTAAAATGTAAGCATCAGATTAACTCTTTCAAGAACTTTCATTATATTTGTGATAATAAGAACTATCACAAAAACAGATTATGAATAAAAAGACGATTCTTAATACAGCCTTGGCATGTGGAGCCGTAGCGTGTTTTTCGCTGCAGTCCTGCCAGCAGACTCAGTCTGTAAAACCGGCCAAGGTGTCAAGCATACAGGCAGATACATTGGTTGCCCTGAAGGCAGGAGATGAAGCTTCGCCCAAATGCAAGGTTTCTGTAGATTATATGTACCTCGAAGCCGGCGACGAAAAGGATTCCATTTCCGCCATCATCAACTCAAGGATTCAGAGCATCGCATTCGGCGATACATACAGCAATATGGGTCCGCAGGAGGCTATCCCTGCCGTAGTGAACAAATATACCAAAGAATACAGGGAGAAGCTGATAAAATTCTATGAGGCTGACCTCCATAACGGCATGAAGCCGGAGGATATACCGGCATGGTATAACTATGAGTATGAGATTACTTCGGAACTCTCGCTCAACAATGACAGCATCTGGAACTTCTCCGTGTCTACTTTCAAGGATACGGGAGGCGCTCATCCCAACACCACCATCAAATGGGCCAACCTGTTAGCTAAATCGGGCAAGGTGCTGACCAAGGATGTGGTGTTCAGAAAAGACAAGGAGAAAGAGATTGTCGTTCTGATAATGAAACATCTGATAGACGAGGTGAACCAAAGACTGGAAACAGACACTATCACTTCTATAGAGGGACTGAAAGAGAACGGTGCTCTGCTGGATGTGGACCTTTATATACCGGACAACTTCCTGCTGCTCGAGGACAGGGTTTCGTTCCTGTACAACAGATATGACATCGCTCCGTACTCAATGGGCGAATTCATCATCGACGTACCTTATGCTGAAATCGAGACGATGCTGAACAGGGAATAGCTCTTAATTTTTAATTCTTAATTATTAACTCAATAAATGGAGATTATACAGAAATACTTTCCGGAACTGACAGACACACAGAAAGAGCAGTTCATGGCTTTATACGATTTATACACTGACTGGAACAGCAAAATCAACGTGATTTCCAGAAAAGACATTACAAACCTGTACGAACACCATGTGCTTCATTCTTTGGGTATCGCCAAGGTGATTAATTTCCGGACGGGCACTGAGATTATGGACCTCGGAACGGGCGGCGGTTTCCCGGGCATTCCTTTGGCTATCATGTTTCCGGACACTCATTTCCACCTGGTGGACAGCATCGGAAAGAAGGTGAAGGTGGCTACTGAGATAGCCTCTGCCATAGGACTGAAGAACGTTACTACGCGCCACTGCAGGGCTGAGGAAGAGAAGCAGCTGTTCGACTTCGTTGTGAGCCGTGCAGTTATGCCGCTTACAGACCTTCTGAAAATCATCAGAAAGAATATCAAGAAGGAGCAGCACAATGCTTTGCCTAACGGACTTATCTGCCTGAAGGGCGGCGAGCTTCAGAACGAGGTTATGCCGGTGAAACACCAGACTATGATGTACGACCTGAAGGATTATTTCGAAGAGGAATTCTTTGAGACCAAGAAAGTGGTTTATGTAACTATAAACAAATGATTTATGACTATCAAGTGCTTTGAATTCAATATGTTTCCGGTAAACACTTATGTGCTTTCGGACGAAACCAACGAGGCGGTTATCATTGATGCCGGATGTTATTACGAAGATGAACAGGAGATGCTGAAACAGTATATCGAAAGAAACGGACTTACGGTAAAGCATCTGCTCAACACTCATCTGCATCTGGACCATATGTTCGGCAATGCTTTCGTATGCAGGACCTACGGCGTGGTGTCTGAGGCTTCGGCCGACGATGAGTTCCTTATCCCCAAGACTAAGGACTACTGCCGCATGTTCGGTATTGCGATGAACGAGGATGTTCCTGCCATCGGGAAGAAGTTGGCAGACGGTGACGAAGTCCGCTTCGGAAACACTGAACTGAAGGTGATACAGGCTCCGGGACACTCACCGGGAAGCCTTGTCTACTATAACGAAAAGGACGGCTGTCTGTTCTGTGGTGACGTTCTGTTCAGAGGAAGTATAGGAAGAACTGACCTCGACCAGGGAAACTACCGGCAACTGATAGACAGCATAAGCAACCGTCTTTTTGTCCTGCCTGACCAGACAAAGGTTTACACAGGACATGGCGAACCTACTACCATAGGGAACGAAAAGATGAATAATCCGTTCTTCCGATAAGGCCACAAGGCTACAGTTACAAGTTGACAAGGCAGCCATCCGGTAAAAAACCTTGTCAACTCGTCAACTTGTCACCTTAAAAACTAAAAACTTAAAAACTCACAAACTTAAACTAATATCACCATGAAAAGTTTCTCATTTTCCGACCGTCATATCGGTATCTCGGAACAGGATATTCCTGTAATGCTCAAGAAAATTGGAGTAGAGTCTTTGGATGAGCTGATAGAAAAGACCATCCCGTCTGAAATAAGACTTAAGGAGAGACTGCCGCTGAAACCGGCTATGAGCGAACACGATTTTGCCGAACATATAAGCCGGATGGCAGCGAAAAACACACGATTCAAATCATATATCGGCCAAGGATGGTATGACACTGCCACTCCTGCCGTGATACAGAGAAATGTATTCGAAAATCCGGTATGGTATACTTCGTACACTCCTTATCAGGCTGAAATCTCCCAGGGACGACTTGAGGCTCTTATCAACTTCCAGACAGCAGTGTGCGACCTTACGGCTATGCCGCTTGCCAACTGTTCTCTGCTTGACGAAGCTACAGCCGCTGCCGAGGCTGCCACTATGATGTTCGCGCTTAGAAGCCGCAAGCAGCAGAAGGAAGGGGCATGTACCCTGTTCGTGGATGAGGAGATTTTCCCACAGAACCTTGCCGTTATCATGACAAGGGCCATTCCTCAGGGCATGAACGTGAAGACCGGCTCATACAAGGATTTCGAATTTACCCCGGATGTGTTCGGATGCATCGTGCAATATCCAAACAACAGCGGTAGCGCGGAAGACTACAGAGAGTTCACAGAAAAGGCTCATCAGGCTGAATGCAAGGTGGCTGTGGATGCGGATATCATGTCGCTGGCCCTGCTGGTTCCGCCGGGTGAATGGGGTGCCGACATCGTGTTCGGAAGTACTCAGAGACTGGGTATTCCTATGTTCTACGGAGGTCCGTCAGCAGCTTATTTTGCCACAAGGGACGAATATAAGAGAAATATGCCGGGACGTATCATAGGTCTGTCGAAAGACAAGTACGGACATCTGTGCTATCGTATGGCATTGCAGACACGCGAACAGCATATCAAGCGCGAGAAGGCTACATCGAACATCTGTACCGCTCAGGCTCTGTTGGCTACCATGGCCGGATTCTATGCCGTATATCACGGTCAGGAAGGTATCAAGAATATAGCTTCCGGCATTCACAGCACTACGGTTTGGCTGGCTAAACAGCTTTCGAAATTAGGTTATGTACAGAAGAATGCGGTATATTTCGACACTCTCAGACTACAGATGCCTGAGCATGTGAAGACTGACGAAATAAAGACTATATCTGTCGGCAAGGGTGTCAATCTGAGATATTTTGACAATGGTGATGTCGGGCTGAGTGTAGACGAAACTACATCTGTGGCCGAAGCCAATCTTCTGTTAAGTATTTTTACCATTGCCGCAGAAAAACCTTTCACTGAAACGGCTGAAATTCCTGAAGGCTCGGTTATCAAGAAGGATATGAAACGCCAGAGTGCGTACCTCACTCATGAGGTGTTCTACAAGTATCACACAGAAACGGAGATGATGAGGTATATCAAGCGTCTGGAACGTAAGGATATTTCTCTGGCTCATTCCATGATTTCACTCGGTTCCTGTACTATGAAACTGAATGCGGCTTCCGAAATGTTGCCTCTAAGCAACGCCGGATGGATGAACATGCATCCTCTTGCTCCGGCTGACCAGGCTGAAGGCTACATGGAGCTGATAACAAATCTGTCGGAACAGTTGGCTCTTATTACTGGTATGGACGGTGTGACTCTGCAACCTAACTCAGGTGCTGCAGGTGAATATACCGGTCTGCGCGTAATTGCTGCCTATCTGAACAGCATCGGTGAAGGGAACAGGGACATCATTCTCATTCCTGCATCGGCTCACGGAACTAACCCGGCATCGGCTGTTCAGGCCGGATTTACCACTGTGACTTGTGCGTGTGACGAGCATGGCAATGTGGATGTGGACGACCTGAAACGCAAGGCAGAGGAAAACAAGGACCGTCTGGCAGCACTGATGATTACTTATCCTTCCACTCACGGAATCTTTGAAACAGATATAGTGGAAATATGCAACATCATACATAACTGCGGCGCACAGGTCTATATGGACGGTGCTAATATGAATGCCCAGGTGGGACTTACCAATCCGGGAACTATAGGTGCTGACGTATGTCATCTGAATCTGCACAAGACATTTGCCAGCCCTCATGGCGGCGGCGGTCCTGGTGTTGGTCCTGTATGCGTGAAATCACATCTTGTTCCTTTCCTTCCGGGACATGCATCAACCGATAATGCTCTGAACGAGGTTTCGGCTGCTCCGTATGGTAGTGCCGGAATACTGCCTATCACATATGCCTATATCTGCATGATGGGTGCTGAAGGTCTGGAAAACGCCACAAAGGCTGCCATACTTAATGCCAACTATCTGGCCGCATGCCTGAACGACACATACGGAATAGTATATAGGGGAAAGAACGGTTTTGTGGGACACGAAATGATTCTCGATTGCAGAAGACTGCATGAGGAAAGCGGTATCGACGAGAACGATATCTCCAAGCGTCTGATGGACTATGGCTATCATGCTCCTACCCTTTCATTCCCTGTTCACGGCACTCTGATGATTGAGCCTACCGAGAGTGAAAGCCTTGCCGAACTTGACAACTTTGTAGATACAATGCTGAGTATCTGGAACGAGATAGAGGAAGTGAAGAACGGTTCTGCTCCTGCCGAAGACAATGTTCTGAAGAACGCGCCTCATCCGGAATATGAGGTGGTAGAGGGAGAATGGAATCATCCGTACACTCGCGCCAAGGCCGTTTATCCGCTGGAAAGCGTAAGACAGAACAAGTTCTGGATTAATGTGGCAAGAATTGACAATACACTGGGGGACCGCAAGCTGTTGCCTACACGGTATGGAACATTTGAATGAATTAATAATGAATAATTAATAATGAAAAATGGCGGGATTGCACTCTCGCCATTTATTGTTTAGTAATTTTACTTCAAAACTTCTCTAAAAACTAACAACCAAGAACTAAAAACTAATATTCAACTCCTCTTCCTGTACCCCAATATCGCCCACGCATTAAACACCAAAGCAAAGACACACAGGGATAGGAAATACGGAACAAGTTCGGCAAAACCGCTGCCTTTAAGATATACCATACGCATGACGCTGATAAAATATTTCAACGGATTGAATATGGTTATATACTGTGCCCAGTCCGGCATACTGGCTACTGGAGTGAGAAGTCCGCTCATAAGCAGGAATATCATTATGAAGAAAAACATCACGAACATGGCCTGCTGCATGGTGTCAGAATAATTGGACACAACGAGTCCCATACCTGATACGGCAACGATATATACCACAGCGAATAGATATATCGTCAGGAGGCTGCCAACAGGTATAAGTGAATATACAAACACAGCCAGCAGCATACAGAGGGTAAAGACTATAAGACCTATGCACCAGTAAGGTATCAGCTTGGCAAGTATGAACTGCATACGGCTTGCTGGAGTCACATTTATCTGCTCAATGGTACCGGCTTCCTTCTCGCCCACGATATTGAATGCAGGGAGAAATCCGGTTATCATGGTGAGTAGCATCACCATTATGGCTGGTACCATAAAGACTTTATAGTCGAGGTGCGGATTGAACTTGTATTGGGGCATAATCCTGAATGACTTTCCCACTGAACTTGTTACAACCGGTTGCGACATCATCATTTCCTCTGACAGAGATGTTGCAAAATCATTGACTATCGTGGAAAGATAGCTGCTGCCCAGAATTCCTTTGGTTCCGTTTACGGAGTTGGACGAAATCATAACGCCCGAAACACTCTCTGTAAGTAAGTTTTTCTCGAATCCGTCCGGAATGTCGAGTATTATATCTGCCTTTCCGGCATCAACATCTCTGAGGGCTTCTTCAGTTCCGTCCGACACCGACTGGAAGATAAAATATCCTGACGAAACCACCTTACGCACCAGTTCGTCTGATGTCACGCTGCGGTCGTTGTCAACCACCGTAAGACGGATATTCGTCACTTCCTGATTTGCAGCCCATGGCATGATAAGCATCATGAAAAGAGGCATGGCTATTAT
>CALUJF010000056.1 GCA_944320855.1 uncultured Phocaeicola sp. | reverse complement strand
GCCATTTCGCCCGGACCGTTTACTATACATCCCATAATACCTATCTTCAGACCTTTCAGGTGTGATGTAGCGGCCTTGATGCGTGCTATTGTCGATTCGAGGTCGTAAAGAGTTCTTCCGCAACCAGGACACGATATATATTCAGTCTTAGAAGTGCGGACTCTGCCTGCCTGCAATATGCCGAATGCTGTTTCATCGAGCTTAGTATCTGCAATGGCCGAAGAATTGTTGTACAGCAGGATGCCGTCAGTCAGTCCGTCGAAAATCAATGCTCCCATATCGGCGGCCGATTTTATCTGCAAATCCTCTACGGAACTTTCCTCGTACATCTGGAAGAATATCACAGGATTGCCCAGACCTTGTCTTGTAAGCTGGTGAACGAGGCCACGGTATTCTCCAAGTCTGTTTGGATGATTGCTCTGTGCTATAATCACTACTTCAGGATGCAGACGCAGACATGCTGTTACCTCTTCGTTGAGGCCCATGTATGTGGTAAACAGGAATTTCACATCCGACTGTATCTGGTGCAGACCGATAATCTGCTGTGTGTTGAATGCCGGATAAGTGCCTTCCTCTCCGTTCCACACATTAGCGTCTACTATATATCCGATGTCCTTTCTTCTGTTCTCAGGAAGGTTCTGTCCGCAGTAGACATAATCAGGCTTGAACTGCTCGTTTACATCCATGTTGCCGTTCAGACGGACTGAAACTACAACCGGAAGGTTGTCACCTCCGATATTGCCAACAGCCTGTGTCTTGCGTCTTGAAGGGTTTGTATAGCAGAAATCATCTGCTTCCGCTCCCGGAATGTAAGGATGATTCTCACGCTTGATTATATAGTCCACTAACTTGCGGGCCACTGGGATTTCTGCCTCAGGAGCTTCGCTGAGTGATACACGTATCGTATCTCCAAGGCCGTCGGCAAGGAGTGCGCCTATGCCGAGAGCCGATTTGATACGTCCGTCCTCACCGTCGCCGGCTTCAGTCACACCAAGGTGCAGAGGGAATGCCATGCCTTCCTTTTCCATCTGTTCAGCAAGCAGTCTGACAGTCTTTACCATTACTACTGTGTTCGAAGCCTTGATGGATATTACTACATTGCTGAAGTTCTCTTCCACACAGATACGCAAGAACTCCATGCACGATTCCACCATACCTTCAGGAGTATCTCCATAGCGTGACATGATACGGTCCGACAATGAGCCGTGGTTCACTCCGATACGGATTGCCGTATGGTTCTCCTTGCAGATGTTCAGGAACTTAACGAAACGCTCGCGTATCTTCTGTATCTCCTGTGCATATTCCTCGTCGGTATATTCCAGACTCTTGAAAGTACGGGCAGGGTCTACATAGTTGCCCGGATTTATTCGCACCTTTTCTGCGTATAGTGCGGCTACATCGGCTACGTTGGGATTGAAGTGTACATCGGCCACGAGAGGAGTGTTGTAACCCTGCGAGCGCAGTCCGATGTTTATATTCTTCATGTTCTCGGCCTCGCGCACCCCTTGAGTGGTGAGGCGTACATATTCTCCACCTGCATCGATGATACGTTTGGCCTGTTCCACACAAGCCTCGGTGTCCATCGTTACGGTGTTCGTCATGCTCTGTATGCGTATAGGATTAGCGCCACCCATAGGAGTGGCGCCGACATATACTTCGTTTGCCTTTCGGCGTGAATAGTTGAAGTAATCCATTTAATTAGTCTTGTATGCGTATTTAACTTCTTTGAGTTCTTCGTTAGCCTTTACAATCTTGTTTTTCAGGCCTTCCTTGTAAGCTGCAAATTTCTTTGCCAATTCCTCGTCAGAGAGTGCTATTATCTGAACTGCTAAGATTGCAGCGTTCATTGCTCCGTTGATGGCTACTGTTGCTACAGGTATTCCGGGAGGCATCTGTATGATAGAGTAAAGAGCGTCTACACCGTCGAGTACAGAACCCTTGATAGGTACTCCGATTACAGGAAGTGTAGTGTTGGCAGCAATAACTCCGGGAAGTGCGGCAGCCATACCGGCAGCAGCGATTATAACTTTCAGTCCTCTGTCGGCGGCACCTTTTGCAAAAGCCTCGACTTCGGCCGGTGTGCGGTGTGCTGAAAGTGCGTTAATCTCGAAAGGAACCTGCATTTCGTCAAGCAGTTTGGCAGCCTTCTCCATAACAGGAAGGTCAGAAGTGCTACCCATGATGATACTTACAATTGGTTTCATTCTTTTCTTATAGTTTATATTTGTTTGTTTTTGAGTTCAATAGTTCTTCTAATATTCTTCGAATGCTGTTCTAATGACGTTTAAACGCTGTTTAAATACTGTTTAAATAGTATTTAAAAGGTTGTCTTATTCGTTTATCAACTGTTTATATGCTTCGGCATCAAGTAGGTCATCGGCTTCAGAAACATCTGTAGGTTTGATTTTCACAATCCATCCTTCGCCATAAGGGTCTTTGTTCACCAATTCAGGATTTTCTTCAAGTGCAGGATTGACTTCCAGTATTTCTCCTCCTATAGGCAAGAACAGGTCCGAAACAGTCTTTACCACTTCTATACTTCCGAAAGTTTCTCCTTTTTCCAATGTCTCTCCTTCAGTAGGGATATCTACGAAAATTATGTCGCCAAGCTGTGTCTGTGCATAGTCTGTTATACCTACATAGGCTTCATCTCCTTCAATACGAACCCATTCGTGTTCGTTGGTGTACTTTACGTTAGTTGGAAAATTCATGGTTTTAAAATTTACAAGGTTAGTATATCTTTTCAAATAAACAAAATTCCTGTGACACCGCAAAATAATCCGAGGACAAATCCTCCGAAAACCTCTGTTAATGTATGTTGGCGTACAATAATGCGGGCCGTACATAGCATCCCTGCCAGCAGAATGAAGCCGGCCAGCCACCATACGGGATTGAACTGAAACAGGAAACTGTATGACAGCAGTCCGCCTACCATCAGTCCGCTGCTTGCGGCGTGGGTACTTATCTTCAGCCTGAGATTGACAATAGTACACAGCACCATACATATCAGTACGGCCAATATGATGCCGCTCATATACCTTGGGGTGTGGATGCGATACATCGTGATAAGTCCGCCTACATAACTCAGTATGGTAAGTCCGTACGGAATGAATCTTTTCTCTCTATGTCCGAGCTCCTTTATTCCCCAACCGTTTATCTTCTGGAAAATGTATATGCCCAACATCGGAAACAGTATTGTGAAACAATACACAAGAGCAAGTATTGAAATCTTGTACGACAATGGCATTATACTGAGATAAGTGAATATGAATATCATGAGGAATGCCACAAACGGAACCATGAAAGGGGTGAATATGGCCGATACTATATACGATGTTATATATAGCGGGTCCTTCCTTTCTTCCTCTGTGAGAGGAACAGGTTCGTGATATGTCAGTTCGTTGGGAATATTGTTTTCTTCCATGATTTACCTTCTTAATCTTGCTACAGGTATGTTCAGTTGTGTGCGGTATTTGGCTACAGTACGTCTTGCTATAGGATATCCCTTCTCTTTCAATGCGTCAGCCAGTTCGTCGTCTGTGAGAGGTTTCTCCTTGCTTTCGTTATCAACCAACTCTTTCAGAATGCGTTTGATTTCTCTTACGGATAGTTCCTCACCGCTTTCGGTGGTATATCCGTCGCTGAAGAAAAACTTCAGAGGGAAAATGCCGAAGTTGGTTTGCACATACTTGCTGTTGCTCACTCTGGAAACAGTTGATATGTCAAGCTTTGCTCTTTCGGCCACATCTTTAAGTATCATCGGTTTCAGCAGAGTTTCATCCCCATCTGTAAAGAACGGACGCTGAAGGTCTATTATGGCCTGCATTGTACTGAGCAGTGTGTTCTGTCTTTGTTTCACAGCGTTGATGAATCCCTGGGCAGCATCTACTTTCTGTTTCAGGAACATGAATGCATCTTTCGCCTCCTTGCTCTGGTTGGCCTTGTTCTTGGTCTGTTCTTCCAGCATATCGGTGAAAGTGCGGCTCAGTCTTAGCTCCGGAACATTTCTGTTGTTGAGGCTCAAGATTATATTGCCGTCGTCTTCCGTTTCCACAATAAAGTCAGGGATGATGTGATGCAGATTTTTTCCCATGGCTTCTCCCATAGAACTGCCCGGTCGCGGGTTCAGCTTGACAAGTTCCGCAACGGCGGCGTTATACTCATCTTCAGTGATATCAAGTTTCTGTATTATCTTCTCCTTATTCTTCTTGGTGAACTCGTCACAGAACTGGTCGATGATGTCATATTCTATTTTCTTCAATGGCGAGTCTTCTTTCCTTTTTATCTGAAGCAGAAGACACTCCTGAAGACTTCTTGCGCCTATGCCTGCAGGGTCGAAGTCCTGTATCACCGAAATGATATGTTCCAGTTCCTCTTCGGTTGTATATATTCCCTGATATATGGCAAGCTCATCCATTATCGATTCAGTGGTTTTTCTCAGGAGACCGTCGTCGTCTAATGAACCTATTATATATTCCCCAAGCATTTTCTGTTCTTCTGTCAGTTCCTGCATGTCCAGCTGCTCCTTGAGAGTTTCGTAGAATGAAACATTGTCCGAAAGAGGAATCTCTTCCGGAGTTTCTCCCCTTGAACGGTTGTTCTCCTGCAATTTGTAATCGGGAATATCGTCTTCAGTGCGGTAATCGCCTAAAGATACATCTTCATTGTAATTGGTGTCAGGGTCAGCGTCCGGGTCTGTCGGATATTCGTTAGCCTGGTCTTCTGCTATCTCCGAAGGGTCTCTACCTTCTTCCAATGCCGGATTGTCAAGAATCTCTGCGCGTACTCGTTCTTCCAACTCCACTGTAGGCAGTTCCAAAAGTTTCACCAGCAACACCTGTTGTGGCGAAAGCGTCTGCACTTGCTGCTGAGCCTGCGACTGTATTTGACGTGAGTTTTGTGCCATTTTATAAACTCTAAAATTTATTTATTGGCAAATGTAGTAAATTTATTGTGAAGGTCAATATTTGAAGGGGGAGTTTGTTTTTAGAGGGAGTTAGTTTTTACTTCCCATCGGAAAGAAGGTTTAAATACATCATTGTGTCTTTAATTAAAATTTACAGTTCCAACGGTACTTTATTAACATAATATTTTTTTAGGATAATATCCCGTAGGCAACTATTTTTTTTAACATGAAAAACGTAAATGTAACATTGGGAACAATATATGTAACATACATGATACATGTGTAATAATAGCTATAGATATTGGGTAATGTTTCATAGATGCCGTTTTGTGATAATAGAGTAATTTTGCTATGTGTTAAATGAAACGTAAATGTGTAATCTTAAATGAAAATGCTTATGGATGTAATTAATGGTAGTGGATAGTAGAAATTAATAATCTACAAAGTGACTATTTTATTTTTTATTTTTTATTTTTTAATTATTAGTATGATGAAAAACATAAGACAAAAGATTTTTGAGAAATGCTTTTTCTATGAGAAAAGACATTGTCTTACTCAAATCAAAGTTTTCTTTTTTCTATTATTGTTTGGGAACATTTCATTGATGGCGCAAAACTTTGTTGTAAATGGAAAAGTTCTTGATGCAAATAATGAGCCTTTAATAGGTGCTGCGGTTGTACTAAAGAGTCAAAGTACCGTTGGAACTGTGGCAGATTTTGATGGAAATTTCACATTGGAAGTTCCTGATAAAAATGCAGTTTTGACGGTTTCTTATCTTGGTATGACTCCTCAAGATGTAAATGTGAATGGCCGTAGTATGATTGTTGTTGTATTGCGTGAGGATTCAGAAATGCTTGAAGAAGTTGTTGTAGTAGGTTATGGACAACAGAAAAAGGCTTCAGTTGTAGGTGCTATTACTCAGACTAAAGGTGAAGTTTTAGAGAGATCCGGTGGTGTTACAGACATTGGTGCTGCATTGACCGGTAATCTTCCTGGTGTTATTACTACACAGAGTTCTGGTATGCCAGGTGAAGAGGAACCGGAAATCGTAATTCGTGGAGCAAGTTCATGGAATAACAGCTCTCCTTTGGTGTTGGTGGATGGTATCGAACGTCCAATGAGCTCTGTTGACATCAGTTCCGTTCAGTCAATTTCTGTGTTGAAAGATGCATCTGCCACAGCAGTATACGGTGTTAAAGGTGCAAATGGTGTTATACTTATCACAACCAAACGTGGCCAGGAAGGTAAAGCGCAAATTGATGTATCTGCACAGGCAACAATGAAAGTTCCTTCTAAATTACCAAGCAAGCTTGATTCATACGATGCTTTGACTGCACGTAATTTTGTTGTAGAACACGAATTAGCTCTTGATCCAAATGCTTGGGATTATATTACTCCACAAGCTATTATAAATAAATATAGGTATCCTGTTAGTTTGGCAGAAGCCGAACGCTATCCTAATGTTGACTGGCAAGATGCTCTATTCGAAAATTATGCAATGTCATATAATGCCAATCTTAACGTAAGTGGTGGTACAAAATTCGTAAAATATTTCGTTTCTGCTGATTTCGTGAACGAAGGCGACCTTTTCAAAATTTATGATAACGGACGAGGTTACAAAAGTGGATACGGCTACAATAGAATAAATGTGCGAAGCAACCTAGACTTCCAATTGACGAAAACCACATTATTAAAAATAAACCTTGCCGGTTCAAATGGAATAAGGACGGCGCCATGGGGACAAGGCGATTCTTCAAGTTGGAGTGCCGCACAGTTTTGGGCAGGTGCATACGGCATTGCGCCTGATGTATTCATGCCTGTATATTCTGATGGCACTTGGGGTTATTACCCTAACGTGTCTAACATTTCAAACTCAGCTGCAATATTGGCACTGGCAGGAAACGAAAAGACCACTACCACACGTATCAATACCGATTTTACCCTTGAACAGGATTTAAGCTTTATTACAAAGGGATTAAGTCTTAGAGGTATGGTTTCTTGGGACAACGTATTCGTGGAGTCAGGACGAGGTATTAACGACCTAAACAATTCTCCACAATACAAATGGATAGACCCTGCAGATGGCACTACATATTACAAATCAGGGTATGACACCAATAACAAATTCGATTTTCAAGATAACATTTTATGGCAGACAGCCGCAGGTTCCGTTAACAATAGTGCCACACAACGTAATTTGAACTACCAGATACAACTTAACTGGGCACGCGACTTTGAAAAGCATAACGTAACGGCAATGGGGTTGTTCAGTCGCCAAGAAACAGCATTGGGTAGCGTCATACCAAGTTATCGTGAGGACTGGGCTTTCCGTACAACATATAATTATGCAAATAAGTATTTTGTTGAATACAATGGTGCTTATAATGGTTCTGAGAAATTCGCACCAGAGTATCGTTTTGCATTCTTCAACTCTGGAGCCATAGGATGGATGCTTTCCGAAGAAAAATTCATGAGTTTCACAAAAAAATGGCTTGACATGTTAAAAATACGTGCTTCATACGGTGAAATTGGTGACGACAACGTGGCAGACCGCTGGTTATACATGAGCCATTGGGCTTTAGGCAACGGAGAAGGTGGAGGTTACAGTCTAATGGATTTGAATGCCAATGCAAGTTCTTTCCAATGGTACCGTGAAACCGCTATGGGGAATCCTGACATACATTGGGAAACAGTGAAGAAGTTCAATCTTGGTATAGATTATTCCTTCTTGGGAGGTCTTCTTGCGGGTACAGTAGAAGTATTTCGCGACAGGCGTACAGACATTATAGTTAATGGTGGAGAACGTGCAGTACTTCCTATATTGGGTATAGATGCCCCTTCTGCTAACTTAGGTGAAGTGAAAACCAAAGGTTATGAACTGGAACTCCGTGTGAACAAAGTATTTGAAAACAAAATGCGTCTATGGGGAAATTTCAATATGACGCACGCCAAAAACGAAGTGATAGAACGCGACGACCCTGAAATGACACCTGCATACCAGAAACAGGCTGGATTCAGCATAAAACAGAGCCATTCACACATCGACAAAGGTTACTTGGAAAATTACGACCAAATTTACGGCGCACCTATACATAGCACAAATGACGGACAAATGCTCCCTGGCGACTATTATATAGTAGATTTTAATGCCGACGGTGTGATAGACGACAAAGACGGCGCACCATACGGATACTCCCCCACTCCACAGAACACATATAATGCAACGATAGGTTTCGAGTGGAAAGGTTTTAGCGCATTCATCCAGTTTTATGGTGTGAATAACGTTACACGCGACGTTACGCTTACGAGTTTCGTGAACAAAACTAACATCGTTTATGACAATGGAACATGGTGGTCCAAAGATACTCCGAATGCCGACAGGACTATGCCGCGCTTCATGACTACACCATCCTACAACACTGGTACCCAGTATTTGTACGATGGTTCATATATCCGTCTAAAGAATGCCGAAATTGCATACACTTTCGATAGTGGATGGGTAAGAAAAATAGGTATCCGCAATTTGAAGGTATTCCTTAACGGAAACAATCTTTGGCTATGGACACGTATGCCTGACGACCGTGAATCCAACTTTGCCGGAGCAAGTAATCAAGGATCCTATCCAACTATGAAACGTATTAACTTAGGTCTAAAATTCACATTATAATGATTATGAAAAGATATTACATATATTTATTAAGCGTTTGCTTGTCCACAGGCTCCTTAATGTTAACGTCATGCGAGGATTATTTGGATAAGGACCCCGATTCCACAGTGGACATGAACGATGCATTCAAGAATTTCCAAAGTTTCCAAGGATACGTAGAAGAAATATACAACTACATTCCTGACAAGGAGCAATGTTATTGGACAACGTCATTCAACTGGGGTGAAGATGAAATAATGAACACAGAAGCCGACTGGCATCTATGCCATCAGATAGACTTAGGTAACTTCTGGCAGTGGCAGTCAGAAATATCGGGACAGGACGGAACATACCTCGATGGTGATGGGGGCAATTCCGGTGAATATGCCTATTACAACATCCGATTATGGCCTTATTCATGGTATAGCATCCGTAAATGTAACCTTGGACTAGAAAATCTAGACAAAATGGTAGATGCTACCGAAGAAGAACGTAACCTTATAAAGGGACAACTTTACTTTTTCCGTGCGTGGTGGCATTTCGAACTAATGCAGTTCCTTGGCGGATTACCATATGTGGAATCATCACTTGACGGCACGGAAGCATTGGCACGCCTTACTTTTCAAGAATGTGCAGACAAGGCCGCAACTGACTTCAGCAAAGCTGCAGAGCTTTTGCCAATAGACTGGGACAACACAACCATAGGAAAACAAACACAAGGCCACAACCAATTGCGCATAAACAAGATTATGGCTCTAGGATACCAGGGCAAGTGTTACCTTTGGGCTGGTAGCCCGTTGATGAAAAACGGCGCACAAACAGGTGGAGCAATGACATACGATTACGACGTGGAATATTGTCGAAAGGCGGCAGACGTATTCGGCGAACTCCTCCAGTTGGTTGAGACAGGGCAAACACAATATGGGCTTGCGGAATTCAAATATGAGGACATCTACAACCATAAAAAATCATCGGATGCCACTACTTGTTTTACAGACATATTCTATACAATGGGACAAAGTTTCATGATGCCTGGTTCTATCGAAGCCATATTCCGCGGCCTGCTTCCCAAAAAATCTGATGCCAGCGGATGGAACGCAGCAGGGAGCTGGGGTCCAAAAGTAAACGGTATTGTAGAACGTGACAATATAATCCACCAACCGACAGCAAACTATGTCAATTATTATGGAATGGCAAATGGGTTGCCTTTGACTGACGCAAATAGCTCCTTTAGTAGTACACAACCTTTTAAAGATCGTGACCCACGTTTCTACCACGACATTGTTTTCGATGGCTTTAAATACATCAATGCCGAAGTTAGTGCTGAGGATGACAAGAAGTATATTTACAGCCAGTTATATACAGGCGGAAATGTAAGGGGAGCTCTAAACGGTAGCCGTACAGGATATTTTGCCCAGAAACTGACACCACACACTTGTAATAAATATGACAGGTCTTACGACTGGACTCCAGGTCTCAGGATGTATATCCCATACATGCGACTTGCCGACGTTTATCTGATGTATGCAGAGGCTTGCGCCGCAATAGGAGGCGCTCAACAGGCATCTACGACGTATTCAAAATTGAGAGCTGTTGACGCTATAAACACACTTCGTGAAAGGGTAGGCGCAGGTCATGTAGGAGGTCAACGATATAATAGTGTAACACAGAAATATGAAGGAGCCATTATCGCTCCCATATATGTTAATGATAAGGACAAGTTTATGGATGAAGTACGTCGTGAACGTGCCGTGGAACTTGCTTTCGAAGGATTCCGTTTTTATGACTTGCAACGCTGGCTACTATTAACCGAAGCACCATACAACAAAAAAACATCACAAGAATTCACGAGAGTACATGATGATGCTTGGTACGAAAACCACGACCCAAGAGATGCCGAGGTAGAAGGCTGGAGAGAAGAGGAAATTCTTACACGCAACTTTGAAGCAAAGCATTATTGGTTCCCATTGAAGCAAGCCGACACTTATGTTACCATGGAATTTAGCCAAAACCCTGGTTGGTAATGGGCGAAGCTGAGTTATTTTTTTTGAGAAATAAAATTAAAAAGTATTACAAAATGAAACATATACATGTAAAGTTCATTTCATCTACAGCATTACTGGCAGCAATGGTATGTCCAATGATTGCTCAGGAAACTATCGGAAATGCAACACCATTATCAGAATCTGCAGACTCATTGGTTCAGATTGCTTTTAGAAAAGTGTCTCAAGATGAATTACTAGGCGGAGTTTCTGTTATAGATTTTAAGGAGTTACAAAAGAAAAATTATAATACATACACACTTGACAATCTACAAGGATATATAGGTGGATGGAACGGTAATTCATTATGGGGTATGGATGGAGACAACGCAGGTTATTTAGTTCTTGTTGATGGAGTACCACGTGACATGGATAATGTCTTACCTTCCGAAATAGATAAAATAACATTTTTGAAAGGTGCGTCAGCTGTTGTTTTATATGGTAGTCGTGCAGCCAAAGGAGTAATTTATGTTACAACAAAACGCGGTCAGATTTCCGATAAACTTCAGATTGATGTACGCGCTAATACCGGTTTTTACATACCGAAAAGTTATCCCAAATATCTCGGTTCTGCCGAATATATGACATTATATAATGAGGCACGTGTCAATGACGGCTTGTCGCCTCTATATTCTGATACGGAAATATATTATTCAGCAACCGGTGTTAATCCATACCGTTATCCGAATACGGACTATTACTCAGGTGACTATTTAAAGAAAACTTACAACAGAAGTGATGTGACCGCAGAATTTTCTGGAGGTAATCAAAGGGCCAGATATTATGCCAATATAGGTTATTATCGCCAAGGTGATTTGTTTAAATTTGGTCAGGTAGAAGATAATTATACCAGCCGATTAAACATCCGCGGTAATGTCGATTTAACCATAAACGATTTTATATCGGCCTATGCTAACGCCAATGCGACATTCTACGATGCACGTACAGGTGTCTCGACTGAAGAAAATGGCGCTGACTACTGGAGTGAAGCTTCTACAATGCGTCCTAACAGATTCTCGCCATTGATTCCTGTAAGTTATATAGACCCTAATTACACGACAGGTCTTGATTATATGGCAGCAAACAGTAATATAATTAACGGCTGTTTTCTCGGAGGTACACAGGTTGACCAACGTAATATTTTTGCTGATTATTATGCAGGAGGATACAATAAATACACTAGCCGCCAATTCCAATTTGATACCGGCATTGATTTTGACCTCGCCAGCATAACAAAAGGTCTGTCTTTCCACTTTCAATTTGCAGTTGACTATAATACAGCCTATAACACATCATATAACAATGATTATGCCGTATATACTCCGACCTGGTCAAACTTCAATGCCTCAGAAATCATCAGTGCCTTGAGTAAATATGGGAATGATGCCAAAGATGGAGTCCAGAATATTAGTGGAAGTACCGACAACCAGACTATAGCATTGTCCGCACATTTTGATTATAACCGCACATTCAAAAAAGTACACAATATTTCTTCGATGTTGATAGCAAATGGTTTCCAGCAAACCAATTCCGGCGTATATCATAAAACCAGCAATGCCAACCTGGGCTTGCAACTGGGATATAATTATGCAAAGAAATATTTTGTAGATTTCAGTGGCGCAGCTGTTCATTCTGCAAAACTAGCCGAAGGTCATAGAAACGCATTTTCTCCTTCATTGACATTGGCTTGGAATATTGCAAATGAAGACTTCCTGAAGAATTCGTCTGTGGTAGATGATTTGCAGATTAGCCTGTCCGGAAGTATTTTACATCAAGACATAGATATTGCAAATTACTATTTATATCAGCAGACACTGAACCACGCCACAGGAGAATATTGGGGCTGGCATGAGGGCGTATCAGAACACTCGGTCAACTCATTGAGGAGTGCAAATGAAGATTTGACTTTTATAAAACGTAAAGAAGTCGCATTGAATTTAAGAACTTCTCTATGGAACAAGCTTATAACAGCAGATGTGAACTTGTTTGTTAATTCAACAGAAGGATTATTGGTGCAGTCATCATCTTTGTATCCTAGCTATTTTGCTTGTAATTATCCGGAATCTTATTTTATTCCATATGTTAACTATAATAATAACAGACGTTCTGGTATAGACTTTTCTGTTAATTTCAATAAGAAGGCAGGTGAAGCCGAATTCTCTTTGGGATTGAACGGTACATATTATGATACAAAAGTCACACGTAAGGATGAAATAAACAGATATGAATACCAGAACAGGGAAGGTAAACCTATAGACGGTGTATGGGGACTTGAATGCGAAGGTTTCTTTGCAACAGACGAAGAGGCTGCTGCAGCCAACCAGAATTTCGGTGGAACATTGAAAGCCGGTGATCTTAAATACAGAGATCGAAATAACGATAGAGTTATTGACAGCAAAGATCAGATTTATCTCGGAAAAGGCGGATGGTACGGTTCACCTCTTACACTTGGACTTAATTTCACAGCAAAATGGAAAGGCTTTACATTCTTTGCTTTGGCAACAGGTGGCTTTGGTGCTATAGGAATGAAGAGCAATTCTTATTGGTGGGTTTATGGTGATGGAAAATATTCTGAAGTTGTACGTAACCGTTGGACTCCGGAAACAGCTTCAACTGCTACTTATCCACGTTTAACGACATTGTCCGGTGCTAATAACTTCCAAAATTCAACATTCTGGATGTATAAAACGGATCGCGTTGATATCGCAAAACTACAGCTCACTTATGATTTACCAAAGAATATCTTGAATAAAACATTTATAAGTGATGCGTCGGTTTATATTAGCGGTTCAAATTTGTTCACTATTTCGAAAGAACGTGAATATTTGGAAATGAATGTAGGAACTGCTCCACAAACACGTTTCTATAATTTGGGTGTTAAGTTAACTTTCTAAAAATGAATATTAAATGATTAAAGTCATGAAAAGTATATTTAAGATTTTGGCATTTTTACCTTTATTTACTTCATGTGCGGATTTATTGGAACCTGCATTGGAGAATAATCGTGAGATTGATGCCATGTATGATGAACCTTCATTTGCACAGGGCGTTTTGGCGAATGCATATATATTGTTACCTTATACATCACCATATAATTCGCCTGTAACTAATGAAGTGGCTACAGATAATGCTGTTTTGAATGATGTATCAAATAATTGGGTAAAACTTGCTACTGGTTCGTGGACTTCTGATAATGATGAGGCATCACAGTGGCAAAACCGTTACCATGCCATTCAGTATATAAACACATTCCTCGAAAGATGTGATGACGTCATATGGTCAACAGACGATAATGTTCGTATGTTGTTCAAAGACAGGCTTAAGGGAGAAGCTTATGGATTAAGAGCCCTTAACATGTATTATTTGTTACTCGCTCATGCAGGTTGGGCAGATGATGGAGTTCTGTATGGAGTTCCAATCAAAAGAAATTCTGAAAATCCTGATACAGATTTTAATGTAAAACGTGATACTTTCAAGGATTGTATGGATTTCATATTCGAAGACTGTAAGAAAGCCATTGAATTATTGCCTACAGACTATAAAGCACATACCGATGACGAAATTCCGCAAGATTATAAAGATAAAGGAATTAATGTTTCCGTATATGATAGAGTAAACGGAGACCACATGGGAGGACGTATATCAGGAAGGATAGTCGAAGCAATTCGGGCACAAGCTGCCTTATTAGCAGCCAGTCCAGCCTATGCCGATGCTTCAGGAGTAACAATGGAAGAGGCCGCAAATTATGCAGCTATTGTATTAAAAGGGAATAACGATGTTGACGGTATAGATCCCAACGGATATAAATGGTATGCAAACGGAACTGAAATCGATAAACTGGCAGCAGGCTCAAACCCTGATGAGATATTATGGCGAAGTAGTATCGTTTCTAATTTGACCAAGGAAAGTGATAATTATCCGCCTTCCCTTTATGGTAAAGGCAGAGTCAATCCTACACAAAATCTGGTAGATGCGTTCCCTATGGCAAATGGTTATCCTATCACAGATCAAAACGGCAATTATAACCCGAACGATCCTTACAAGGACCGTGACCCACGTCTGAAAGAGTATATCATCTGTAATGGCGACACTTACAAAGAAAGTTCAATCATTACCGGTGCATATGGTGCCACAAACGATGCATTGAACATGGAGTCAGGTTATTCAACACGTACCGGTTATTATATGAAAAAACTCCTCAGGACCGATTGTAATCCTAACCCTACGTATAACACCCCACAAAAGGTATATAGTACATATATAAGATATACAGAGTTGTATCTTGCCTATGCAGAAGCTGCCAATGAGGCTTGGGGACCAAAAGGTAAGGATACTTATCCATATAGTGCTTACGACGTAATAAAGGCTATACGTAAAAGAGCCAGAATTACAACAGAAGATCCTTATCTGGAAGAGTGTGCTGCCGATAAGGATAAGATGCGTGAGTTGATTCGTAATGAACGTCGTATAGAACTTTGTTTCGAGAATCATCGTTTCTATGACTTACGCCGTTGGAAAGTTGATATGTCGTTATTGACCGAACCAGCCAAAGGGGTTTCAATAGTAAGGGCAGGTACTAAACTTCAATATGATAAAATTGAAGTGGAAAGCAGAAGTTACAAAGACTATATGTACTATGGACCTATCCCGTATAGCGAGACTCTAAAGTATGACCAGCTCAAACAGAACAAAGATTGGTAATGTATGAATTGAAAATAAATTCTTTGAAATATAAAAGTTATGAAAGCATTAAGAATATATTTAATATTAATTGTCGGAGTATGTATGTCTATCATTTCTTCGTGTAAGAACCAAGATATTGAATTTGATAATTATGACTATTCAGCTGTCTATTTTGCACGCCAGACACCGGTTCGTACATTGGTTATGGGAGAAGACACTTATGACACATCATTAGATAACCAGCACAAATGCAAAATATATGCAACCATCAGCGGAGTATATAACAATGATAAAAAAGTTGAAATAGGTATCGAAATAGACGATGAATTATGTGAAAATCTGTTTTTTGACACAGAGTATTCAAGAAAAGTAGAGGCTATGCCCGCAGATTATTATGAATTGTCATCAAACAAAATAGTGCTGAATAAGGAAATGATGGGTGCTGTAGAAGTACAATTCACAGATAAATTCTTTGAAGATCCAGAAGCTATAAACAACACCTACGTCATACCTCTGAAGATGACAGATTTTGTAAACGTAGATTCTATCTTGTCCGGTAAACCTATAGAAGAGAATGCCAAACTTACCAACTCCGCATTATGGGATGTGGCACCAATGAATTATGTCCTTTACTGTGTAAAATACATTAACGAGTGGGATGGAAACTATCTTCGCCGTGGCAAGGATATTATAACTACAGCAGGCGAGACAAAGGAAAATGTTCGCCATAAAGAGTATGTGGAGTATGATGACATCTGTAGCATTGACACAAAAAATCTTACAACAGCTATTATGCCAGTCAATCTGGAAGGATTTGGTAAATATGATTTGATTCTGTCATTCAATGACAACAAAGAATGTACTGTAACCACAGAAACAAATGGATTTACCATCAGTAACGGAAGTGGGAAATTTGTAAAAGATGGCGACAAGAATAGTTGGGGCAATAAGGACCGTGATGTAATTTATTTGGATTACACCATACAAAAAGAATCAACAGGTATTTCTTGTCATACCCTTGATACTTTAGTTATCCGTGACAGGGGAGTTGCTTACGAAACATTTTCAACATATTATAAAGAATAATAAAACCAAGTATTATGAAAATATATAACAAATTATTTATAGGAACAAGTTTATGTCTTGCTGTTTGTTCTTGTGCTGACCAGGGATTATTGCCTTTCCCTGGTGAGCTACAGGTGCCTGATGAACTGACACAGAATGCTAACCTTCAGGAATATGATGTCCTGAAAAATTATGTAAACAGAACTGAAAATCCGGGCTTTAAACTTGGTATTGCTGTCGATGAGAATGATTTCATAAACAAAGGTGCGGCATTCAGTATCGCGCAAACAAACTTTGACGACGTTACACCCGGTAATGCCATGAAATATAGCTCTGTGGTCAAGGATGACGGTACTATGGATTTCAGTACCGTAAAATCATTCATAGAAACAGCCGAAGCGGCAGGCCTGACTGTTTACGGTCATACCTTGTGTTGGCACTCACAGCAGAATTTGACCTATCTTAATGGCTTGCTAGCATCAAAGGTTGTATCAGGTGGCAGTTCTGAGAATGATGGCGGATATTGTTTGGTACTTTTCAATTCCACTGTTACTGGAGAAAGTAATATTTACGATGCACAGACATGGTACAAACTATCTTCTCCTTTAGAAGAAGGAATTATTTATTCCTTAAGTTTTATGGCAAAAGCTGATAAAGCATATAAACCAGAAATATATCTACAATCATCAACAATAGATAATCAATCTTATCCAGGTGGATTTGATGTGACAAACGAATGGACTAAAATTAATATGAACTTGACTCCATCGCATGATCAAGACAAGCTTGCGTTTAATTTTGGAACATATACTGGAAATATATATATTGATAATATTGAATTGAAGAAATCTGGTTCAAATGAGAATTTGATTTCTAATGGTGATTTTGAAAATGCTAATATTGATGGTTGGAGTGGTTGGGAACCTGATAAATATGAGAAAATATCTGAAGATGGTCAAGGGTATAAATCAAGTGGAAGCAGTGAAGCTACTTGGGGAGAAAGCATTATAACTAATACTAATTTTGAGAATGGAATTTCTGGTTGGACTACATGGGGAGGCTCGAATATGGAACAATCAGGATCTGGAGAGGGATATAATAGTAATTATTCTTTAAAAATTACAAATCCTACAAAAACACAAAATTCTCATGAAGTGCAAGTCGCTTGGGACTTCAATTCACCATTAGTTAAAGGTGGAACTTATCGTTTAAAAATGATGGTAAAAGGCTCAACGTCAGGGACACTTCCTGTTTCTCTACAAAGGAAATCAGATTATGCCGGAGCTGGTACTTTTTCTAATATTAGTGTTGGAACTGAGTGGACTGAATATGAAAGTACTGTAGTAGTTTCCGGTACTGGTGCAGATAATGCTAATAGATTCTTATTTGATATAGGGCATTATGTAGGTACTTTATATATTGACGATGTTACATTCTGTTTAAAAGAAGACAATAGCCATACTGAAGAAATGACGGACGAAGAAAAACGCAAAGTAATCTATGCTGAACTTGAAAAATGGATTAATAACATGATGGAAGCATGCGCCGGAAGAGTAAAGGTTTGGGATGTCGTAAATGAACCTATATCTGGTGGAAATAAAGATTTAGGCCAAGTTGATAGTGAAGGTGTTTTTGTATTACAGTCTGCATCGAACGGTGATCCATCTAGCAACTTCTACTGGCAAGACTATCTGGGACATTTAGAATTTGTCCGCGACGCAGTTAGGCTGGCACGTCAATATTTTGCACAATATGGCGGTAATCCAGATGATTTGAAATTGTTTATCAATGATTACAATCTTGAGTCTGATTGGGATGGAAACGGGAAATTACATAGTTTGATAAAATGGATTGACCGTTGGGAAAGTGACGGAAAAACATACATTGACGGAATCGGAACACAGATGCACGTTTCATGCTCAATGAACGAAAACACTCAAAAGAGTCGTGAAAACGCTGTAGAAAACATGTTTAAACTTATGAGACAAACAGGTAAGCTGATAAAGATTTCCGAAATAGATATGGGTATCACCTATGGAGATAAAGATGATAAAAAAATCATGACTTCTGATGTTACTTTGGTTCATCTTCTTCGCATGGCTGATTATTATAACTTCATTATTCGTAAATATTTTGA
>CALUJF010000055.1 GCA_944320855.1 uncultured Phocaeicola sp. | reverse complement strand
TGTAAAACTGGGTGTTTGTTTTGCAATTTGCTGATTTTCAGCGTTTGTTGCGGAGAGGGAGGGATTCGAACCCCCGGTACCTCGCAGTACAACGGTTTTCAAGACCGCCGCAATCGACCACTCTGCCACCTCTCCAGAACTCCTTCCGAAGTGCTTTATTTCTCAAAAGCGATGCAAAGGTATCGCTTTTTTTTGAATATGCAAAGCTTTTGAAAACTTTTTTCTATAAAAAATCGTTTTTTCTTATTTCTGACCTGTTTTTATACATGGGGAAAGTATAAAAGGACTACTTATTATGCTTTCCTGCCACTTTCAGCAGTTCACGGCTGAACTTCATTTCCGCCCTCTGGATATCGTAAATTTTCTTTGGACTCAGGACTTTTTTGTATTTACGAAGATATTCCAGTTCCAATTCGTCTATCGTTATACGTGTCTTTATTACATCTTCAGTAAGTCTGGAATATTCTGCATCGGTTATATTCTTACCTTCCTTTGCCTTTCTTATCTTGCCCCACATCTCTTTATTGTAGGAAAATTTCTTGTCCTGAAGCTCAAAGTACAATGGAAAGAACTTTGCAGCCTCATCTTTGGTCAGCCCTGCCTTGTCTACAAAATATTGTTTTTGCTTTTCGCGAAACTGCTCTTTGCTAAGACATTCCTTTTTTTCCTGTGCCTGAGCAGAAAGAAATGCCATAAACAAAGTCATTATTATAATAAGTCTGTTCATACAATAGTAAATCAAATTAATTGTAAATTTCCAAATCCGCATCCGTGAGATACATATATAAGGTGTAATCGTCCATCATGGCCTGGTCCAATATCGGGTCTATATATTCATCGGGGATGCCCTGCACCGAATCTGTCATAGAAACATTGCCTGCATTTATTTCTTTATTCACAGGTTTGTCCATCATCATTACACGCAGTCCGAACATTAGTCCGCAGAACATAGCTACCATATACACCCAAGGCTTGACCCTTTCCCACATGGTTATCTCCTCACTTTCTTGTGCCTCGGCTTCAGGAAGCTGCTTCATTATCTCGGGAACAATATTTTCAAAGTAGCCTTCGGGCACTTTAAAAGGATTCTCCTTCCCTATCTTTTTCTTTAATTCGGTATCTTCCTTCATCTTATTTTCTCCTTCCTTTTTAGTTAGATAAAAAAAACGGCAAATGGTTTAATCATTCTGCTTGAAATATTCTTCTATTTTCTTTACCGCATGATGATATGAGGCTTTGAGTGCTCCTACGGTAGTACCTACTATATCCGATATATCTTCATATTTCATTTCCTGAAAATACCTCAGATTAAAAATTATCCTCTGTTTTTCCGGCAGAGTGCGTATGGCTTTCTGAAACATAAGCTGGGTTTCGTCGGCATCGAAGTATGAATCACCTTCAAGCATGTTTATAAAATTGGAATCGGCCTCATCAATCGAGATATTATCCTGTGCCCTTTGTCTGTTCAAGAAGCCGAGACACTCGTTCAAAGCTATCCTGTACAGCCAGGTGGATAGTTTGGCCTCTCCTCTGAAATAGTCTATATTGGTCCATGCCTTTATGAATGTATTCTGAAGGATATCGTTTGCATCGTCGTGCGAGCCTACAATTCTTCTTATCTGCCAATATAGCTGTTCGCTGAACTCCCCTACCACTTCTTCGAATGCCTTTCGGCGAGTGGCAAGGTCGTGCAAGCGTTCCTTTATATCGTCCTCATTATTATATGCCATAACCAAACAATATGCTGTAGGGTATTCAAATATTAATACTTAAATTCTCGTTCGCCAAAACGGTATTGGCAAAAACCTCTTTAGCCTCGGCAAGGAGGCATTCATCATCGTCGTATCTGGCAGAGAAATGTCCTATTACGAGTTTCTTTACACCTGCCATGGCGGCTATTTCGGCTGCTTGACGTGCAGTGGAATGCATGGTTGTTTTCGCTCTTGCCTTTTCGGCCTCGAGGAAAGTAGCCTCATGAAACAACAAATCCACTCCGCTTATCTGTTCCACAATCTTAGGACAATACATTGTGTCCGAACAGTATGCGTAACTTCTTGGAGGCTCAGAAGGTACCGTAAGTCTGCTATTTGGAACTACTGTCCCGTCTTCGCATACAAAATCCTCACCGTTCTTGATTCTGTTTATCATATAAACCGGGACCTTGTAAAAATCTATCATATCTCTGATGATATGATTCGGTACAGGTTTTTCCCTGAACAGAAAGCCGCAAGTGGGCATCCTGTGTTTTAGCGGAATGGTTTCTACAGTAAGCGAACGGTCATCGTATATCACAGCGCGTTCCGACGGATTTATGTCATGGAATATGACTTCAAATGGTAATCCCTTGCAGAAAAAATCCAACTGTGGCCTGAGCAGGACCTGCAAATCGGGATGAGCATAGATATGAAGGTCGGCGGTTCTTTCTATCATACCGAAAGTGGATATCATACCTATAAGTCCGAAGCAATGATCGCCATGCAGGTGTGATATGAAAACATGATTAAGCCTTGAGAATTTCAGCCTTGACCTTCGCAACTGCACCTGAGTTCCCTCCCCACAGTCTATCATAAAGAGTTTTTCTCTTACATTGAGCACTTGTGAGGTAGCTGAATGGCGCATCGTAGGCAATGCCGAGCCGCAGCCCAATATGTTAAGTTCAAATTTTTCCATGAGGGCAAAGATAGTGCAAACCGGGAGAAGTACAAAGTGAATCAAGCCTTTTTAAAAACGCTTCGTCGTTTAAGACAAAACGCTTCGTCATTTCAAACCGAATGACGAAGCGTTTTTCTGCATATTGTCTGTCAAAGAAGAGCCGAAAGCGGGACTCGAACCCGCGACTTACTCATTACGAATGAGTTACTCTACCAACTGAGTTATTTCGGCAGGCAAAAGTTCTTGTTTTGCGGTTCAAAATTACTTCTTATTTTTTTATTGACAAATGTATTTCCGTTTTTTTTATCATCACTACATGTATTTATGATATAAAGTAAAACGGCAGGATGAATATTTTTTCTAAAGATGTATTAACGGAATGCACATATTTCATTGAAAATACTTATCTTTGCATCCCGAATATAGCATAAATAAGACTTAATATTACACATTATTATATATATATTATTAAGAGCCAGGAAATGAAAAGACATTATTCGGTTTTCAATATAGTGAAATCTCAGAAGCATGCAGAAATGCAGAAGCATTATCTGTTGCCGAAATCGGCTTTTCATTTTGTTATTATGGGATATTCATTTTTAAGATGTACATTTTTTTTCATAAAAGATAATTTTTTTACCCGGGAATGCTTTTCGGCATATCCGGGATTTTTTTCGCCCCAAGACATATACAATATACAATAATACAAATATAGGACAATAAGGGTATGGAACAACTAAAGCATGAATGTGGAGTGGCAATGATACGCCTGATGAAACCACTGAAACACTATCAGCAGAAATACGGTACATGGATGTACGGACTGAACAAACTGTACCTTCTGATGGAAAAACAGCATAACCGCGGACAGGAAGCTGCCGGACTGGCTTGTGTGAAACTTCAGGCGGCACCGGGCGAAGAATATATGTTCCGCGAAAGAGGATTGGGAGCCGGAGCTATAACAGAGATTTTCGGAACTGTGCACAGCTATTTCAAGGACCTGACTCCGGAGCAGATGCGCGATGCGGAATATGCAGAAAAGTGTCTGCCGTTTGCAGGAGAGCTTTATATGGGACACCTTAGATATTCCACTACAGGAAAAAGCGGAATCTCATATGTACATCCATTCCTCAGACGAAATAACTGGAGGGCCAAGAATCTGGCATTGTGTGGAAATTTCAACCTTACGAACGTAGACGAAATATTTGCATCGATAACTGCCGGCGGACAGCATCCGCGAAAGTATGCAGACACGTATATAATGCTGGAACAGGTGGGACACCGCCTGGACCGCGAAGTGGAAAGGCTTTACACTGAATGTAAAGGTGAAGGACTGGAAGGCATGGACATCACTCATGCCATAGAGGACAGAATAGACCTGACTAACGTATTGAAAACTTCAAGTCCGACATGGGATGGAGGGTACGTGATATGCGGACTGACAGGCAGCGGAGAGAGTTTTGCCGTGCGCGACCCTTGGGGTATACGTCCTGCATTCTGGTATATGGACGATGATATATTCGTACTGACATCGGAACGTCCTGTGATACAAACCGCACTGAATATTCCTGCCGACAGCATAAACGAGCTGCAGCCGGGACAGGCTATAATGATAAGCAAAAGCGGAAAAATGCGCCTGGCACAGATAAACGAGCCGAAAGTGAAAAAGGCTTGTTCGTTCGAGCGCATATACTTCAGCCGAGGAAGCGACGTGGATATCTACCGCGAAAGAAAGAAACTCGGCGAGAACCTGGTAGGTCCTATACTTAAGGCTATCGACAATGATGTGATTCACACAGTGTTCTCATTCATTCCGAACACGGCCGAAGTGGCTTTCTACGGAATGTTGGAAGGATTCGACAATTATCTGAACCAGCTGAAGGTGAAACGCATCGAGGCACTTGGGCATAAACCGAGTCATGCGGAACTGGAGGAGATTCTCTCGCAACGCATCCGGAGCGAGAAGGTGGCCATAAAGGATATCAAGCTGCGTACGTTCATTGCCGAAGGAAACACGCGCAATGATTTGGCTGCCCACGTATACGACATCACTTACGGAAGCCTTGTGCCATATGCAGACAACCTTGTGATAATAGACGACAGTATAGTTCGTGGTACAACACTGAAACAGAGTATCATAAGCATACTCGACCGTCTGCATCCGAAGAAGATAGTGATAGTATCGTCATCGCCACAGGTACGCTATCCGGACTATTACGGCATCGACATGGCAAGCATGGAGCAGTTCATCGCCTTCAAGGCTGCCATAGCTCTGCTTGAGGAAAGAGGTATGCAGGAGGTGATAATAAATGCATACAGCAAATCGAAAGCTCAATTAGGATTGCCTAAGGAAGAGATGGTGAACTATGTTAAAGAGATATATGCACCGTTCACAGACGAAGAAATATCTGCCAAAATGGTGGAACTCCTGACTCCTGCAGGAACTCAGGCCAAGGTGGAAATAGTATATCAGACTCTTGAAGGACTCCACGAGGCTTGCCCTGACCATACGGGCGACTGGTACTTCAGCGGCGATTATCCTACTCCGGGTGGGGTGAAGTTGGTGAATCAGGCTTTTATAAACTATATAGAAGAGAACTTTTTAAATGAATAATTAATAATGAAAAATTAAAAATGGGTAGCTGATATCAGCCTATTGTCCATTATTGATTCAATAAGTTTTTTAATTGTTAATTTTTAATTTTTAATTCAACATATGCGAAATGTAACATTAATCCTCGACGACGGGAGCCGCTTCCATGGCAAGTCGTTCGGTTATGAGAAACCGGTAGCGGGCGAAGTGGTGTTCAACACTGCCATGACCGGTTATCCTGAAAGTTTGACAGACCCTTCGTATGCCGGTCAGCTTATGACACTGACTTATCCGCTGGTAGGCAACTACGGTGTACCTCCTTTTACTTTCGCCGAAAACGGACTTCCTCATTTTATGGAAAGCGAAAAGATTCATGCCGAAGCGATTATCGTAAGCGACTACAGCGAAAAGTATTCTCACTGGAATGCAGTGGAAAGCCTCGGCGACTGGCTTAAGCGTGAACAGATACCTGGCATTACAGGCATTGACACTCGCGAACTTACTAAAGTATTGCGCGAACATGGTGTGATGATGGGAAAAATCGTATTCGATGATGAACCTGACAACATTCCTCAGGCTGAATATGCCGGAGTGAACTACGTTGACAAAGTTTCATGCAAAGAAGTCATCCGCTACAACGAAGGCGAAGGCAAGAAGAAAGTAGTTCTCGTGGATTGTGGTGTTAAATCGAACATTATCCGTTGTCTATTGAAACGCGATGTAGAAGTTATCCGCGTTCCATGGAACTATGATTTCAACTCTCTTGAGTTCGACGGTCTGTTTATCTCAAACGGTCCTGGTGACCCTGATACCTGTGATGCTGCAGTGCAGAATATCCGCAAGGCTATGCAGAACGAAAAACTTCCTATCTTCGGTATCTGTATGGGTAACCAGTTGCTTTCTAAAGCTGGAGGCGCAAAAATATACAAACTGAAATACGGTCACCGCAGCCACAACCAGCCGGTACGTATGGTGGGAACTGAAAAATGTTTCATCACTTCGCAGAACCACGGTTATGCCGTTGACAACAATACTCTTGGCTCTGACTGGGAACCGCTGTTCATCAATATGAACGACGGCTCTAACGAAGGTATCCGCCACAAGAAGAATCCTTGGTTCTCTGCACAGTTCCACCCGGAAGCTGCAAGTGGTCCGACAGATACAGAATTCCTGTTCGATGAGTTTGTAAAATTGCTGTAATCCATTAAAAAGAAAAGTACAATGAAAGAAAATATAAAGAAAGTATTATTGTTAGGTTCCGGAGCACTTAAAATCGGTGAAGCCGGTGAGTTCGACTATTCCGGTTCACAGGCTCTTAAGGCTCTTAAGGAAGAAGGTATCGAAACCATCCTTATCAACCCTAATATCGCTACAGTGCAGACTTCGGAAGGAGTGGCAGACAAAATTTACTTCCTGCCTGTAACACCTTACTTCGTAGAAAAAGTAATAGCTAAGGAACGTCCGGACGGCGTATTGCTTTCGTTCGGTGGACAGACAGCATTGAACTGCGGTGTGGCTCTCTATAAGGAAGGTATCTTCGAAAAATATAATACTCGCGTTCTTGGTACTCCTGTACAGGCTATCATGGACACTGAGGACCGTGAACTCTTCGTTCAGAAACTTGACGAAATCAACGTCAAGACTATCAAGAGTGAGGCTGTAGAAAACATCGAGGATGCACGCCGTGCAGCCAAAGAACTTGGCTATCCGGTAATCATCCGTGCCGCATACGCACTTGGAGGTCTGGGTTCTGGTTTCTGCGACAATGAAGAAGAACTTAACGTATTGGCTGAAAAGGCATTCTCTTTCTCTCCACAGGTTCTTGTAGAAAAGAGTTTGAAGGGATGGAAAGAAGTAGAATACGAAGTTGTTCGTGACCGTTTCGACAACTGTATCACTGTATGTAACATGGAAAACTTCGACCCACTGGGTATCCACACCGGTGAGTCTATCGTTATCGCTCCATCACAGACTCTTACAAACAGCGAATACCACAAGTTGCGTGAACTTGCTATCCGCATCATCCGCCACATCGGTATAGTGGGTGAATGTAACGTACAGTATGCTTTTGACCCTGAATCGGAAGACTACCGCGTAATCGAGGTTAACGCTCGTCTGAGCCGTTCATCAGCTCTTGCATCTAAGGCTACAGGTTATCCTTTGGCTTTCGTTGCTGCAAAACTCGGTTTGGGATACGGACTGTTCGACCTTAAGAACTCTGTAACTAAGACTACTTCTGCATTCTTCGAACCTGCTCTTGACTACTGCGTATGTAAGATCCCTCGATGGGACTTGGGTAAGTTCCACGGCGTTGACCGCGAACTCGGTTCAAGCATGAAGTCTGTAGGTGAAGTTATGGCTATCGGACGTACTTTCGAAGAAGCTATCCAGAAAGGTCTCCGTATGATCGGTCAGGGAATGCACGGTTTCGTTGAGAACAAGGAACTCGTTATCGACGATATCGACAAGGCTCTCCGCGAACCGACCGACAAACGTATCTTCGTTATCTCTAAGGCTATGCGTGCCGGTTACACAGTTGACCAGATCCATGACCTTACTAAAATAGACAAGTGGTTCCTCGACAAGCTGCAGAACATCATGCAGACATCTAAGGAACTCCACGAATGGGGCAACAACCACACTCTGCTTTCTCAGTTGCCAAATGAATTGCTCTACAAGGCAAAACGTCAGGGATTCTCTGACTTCCAGGTGGCTCGCGCTATCGGTTATCAGGGTGATATGGAAGAAGGCAGCCTTGCTATCCGTAACCACCGTAAGAGTGTAGGTATCGTGCCTGTAGTGAAACAGATAGATACTCTGGCTGCTGAATATCCTGCACAGACTAACTACCTGTATCTGACTTACAGCGGTGTGGCCAACGATGTTCATTACCTTGGCGACCACAAGAGTATCGTGGTTCTCGGTTCGGGTGCTTACCGTATCGGTTCTTCTGTAGAGTTCGACTGGTGTGGTGTTCAGGCTCTTAACACTATCCGCAAGGAAGGTTACCGCTCTGTAATGATTAACTACAACCCTGAAACTGTGTCAACAGACTACGATATGTGCGACCGTCTGTACTTCGACGAACTGACATTCGAACGCGTAATGGATATCCTCGACCTCGAAAATCCTCACGGAGTAATCGTTTCTACAGGTGGACAGATTCCTAACAACCTGGCTCTTCGTCTTGATGCCCAGAAGGTAAATATTCTCGGTACATCTGCCAAGAGTATCGACAACGCAGAGGACCGCGACAAGTTCTCGGCTATGCTTGACCGTATCGGTGTTGACCAGCCTGAATGGAGCGCACTTACTTCTATGGAAGATATCAACGCATTTATCGAAAAGGTAGGTTTCCCTGTATTGGTTCGTCCTTCATACGTGCTTTCAGGTGCGGCCATGAACGTATGTTCTAACCAGGAAGAACTTGAACGCTTCCTGCAGCTTGCAGCCAACGTATCGAAGAAACACCCTGTGGTAGTGAGCCAGTTCATCGAACATGCCAAGGAAGTGGAAATGGATGCTGTGGCACAGAACGGTGAAATCGTGGCGTACGCTATCTCTGAACACATCGAGTTTGCCGGTGTACACTCAGGTGACGCTACTATCCAGTTCCCTCCACAGAAACTTTATGTTGAGACTGTACGCCGTATCAAGCGTATCTCTCGTCAGATTGCGAAAGAGCTTAACATATCAGGTCCGTTCAACATTCAGTTCCTTGCACGTGAAAACGATATCAAGGTTATCGAATGTAACTTGCGTGCCAGCCGTTCATTCCCATTCGTAAGCAAGGTATTGAAGATTAACTTCATCGAACTTGCTACTAAGGTTATGCTTGGTCTGCCTGTTGAAAAACCTGAAAAGAACCTGTTCGACCTCGACTATGTAGGTATCAAAGCGAGCCAGTTCTCATTCAACCGTCTGCAGAAGGCTGACCCTGTATTGGGCGTAGACATGGCATCTACAGGTGAAGTGGGATGTATCGGCGACGATACTTCATGCGCAGTTTTGAAGGCTATGCTTTCTGTAGGTTACCGCATCCCTGAAAAGAACATCCTTATGTCAACAGGTACACTGAAACAGAAAGTTGACCTGCTTCAGGCTGCACGTGCCCTCAAGGCTAAAGGTTACAACATCTTCGCTACAGGTGGTTCTGCTAAGTTCCTTACAGAAAACGGTGTAGAAAATACCCGCGTTTACTGGCCAAGCGAAGAAGGACATCCTCAGGCTCTCGAAATGTTGCACAAGAAGGAAATAGACATGGTGGTAAATATCCCACGCGACCTTACCCCAACCGAACTTGAAAACGGTTACAAGATCCGTCGTGCCGCTGTGGATTTGAATATTCCTCTTGTAACAAACGCACGCCTTGCAAGCGCATTCATCAATGCATTCTGCTCAATGAGCATTGACGATATAGCTATAAAGAGCTGGGAAGATTATAAGTAATCCCTACTCCATACAATATCATAAACCTCTCTTCCCATAATATAATCCGGAAGAGAGGTTTATTTTTTCTGATTATATAAACAAAAGGCTTATTTTTTCCATCATAAATATATGAATAACAAGTTTTTTTCCTAAGTTTGCTATAATTATTATCAACTATGGAAAAAGGAACAAACGACATCAGTAATCTTCGCGGAAAGCTGAACAGCATTATCCGCCATGAAAAACTCTACAGAACTATACACCGTCAGCTAATGAAGAAATGGTTCCAGTATTTCGTACTGTTTTTCATAATAGGGTCTATATTCTCTATAATTTACAGTTCGTTCGACGAGTCAGAACCATACAGAAGCCGTTTGTTTCTGTTCAATTACCTTGCCTCATTCATTTTCACAATAGAATACATTCTGCGCCTTATAGCTGCTCCGGTTCAGTATCCGCGTTACAACCGAGCATGGCGTGCCCGCCTACACTACATTTTCTCCTTTTATGGTCTGATAGATTTCGTGGCGATACTACCTTTTGTTATGATATATGTCTTTACGGGAACTCCTCATATACATCTGGTAGTTCTGGCATATATTCTGATAATATTCAAGCTAATCCGCTATTCACGTTCATTCCAGATGATAGGTACAGTGCTTCAAACCGTTAAAGAGGAACTCATCACATCATATACCGCATGCGGCATCATGCTGGGGTTCTCCGGCATTCTGATGTATTACATAGAGAGAAACGCACAGCCTCATGCATTCGAAAACATCGGCGACGGATTCTGGTGGGCTATAGTGGCATTCACAACTGTGGGATATGGCGATATTTATCCTATCACTCCCCTCGGCCGTTTACTTAGCAGTCTTATAAGCCTGATCGGTATTGCCATGATTGCCATCCCGACCGGTATCATAAGTTCGGCTTTCATGAACATGCTTATAGAGAAAAAGCAGAAAGCTGAAAAGGAAAAACAGGAATAATAATATAGAATAGAAAAATGGCTGCACCATGGTTCCGATGCAGCCATTTTTTCTTTTATCACTTTACATGTTTCAGTGTCTGTCACTTGATTGTCTTAAGCATTTCCTTCACTGCAGCTTCCAGCTGTCTGTCCTCGCCTCTCAATACTTCTTCAGGCGAATTATAGACTTCAATATCCGGCTGAAGCTCTTTGTTTTCAAGATACTCGCCGCGCATATCCATACATCCCACCTGAGGAATACCGAAAACAATACTTGGGTCTATCTGTCTTTCCCACCATACGGCAGTCATTGTTCCAGGAACAGGAGTTCCGATAAGCTTACCTATGCCCAATTCCTTATATACCCATGGGAAACCGTGGGCATTACTGTAGTTGTCCTCACAGACAAGAACGCATGACGGTTTGAGCCACTTGTTGAACGGGTCGCTGCCGATATACTGTCCTCTAGGAACGAACCTCTGATATTCCTTTCCGCTGAGAAGCGTAACGAGGTCATCGTGAAGCCATCCGCCGCCATTATGACGTGTATCGACTATCACAGCATCCTTGGTTCTGTTTTTCTCGCTCAGCAGCTCGCTATATACAGTACGGAAGCTAGGACTGTTCATTCCCTGAACATGCACGTATGCCACACGTCCACCGGAAAGCTTTTCAACAAGCTGTTCGTTTCGTCTCACCCATCGCTTATAGAGTAAATTGGACTGTTCGCCTGCAGTGATTGCCTTCACCGTAACATCGAAACGCTTCTTGGTTTCAGGGTTATACACAGAAAGAAGCACCTTCTTGCCAGCCTTACCTTCCAGCATCGGATAATAATCAACACCTGCCAATATCTTCTCTCCATCTATCTTTTCGATGATACATCCTTCCGTTACACCTGTCTTCTTGACAGCAAAAGGTCCTTTGGCGATAATTTCCTTTATCTTCAGACCATCTCCAGTATAATAATTGTCATAGAATGCGCCAAGACACGCAGTAGGGAATGAAGTACCGGCCGCATAATATCTTGCTCCGGTGTGGGAACCGTTGAGCTCGCCAAGTAACTCACTCAGCATTTCCTGAAAATCATAGTTATTGTTTATGTGAGGCAAGAACCGTCTGTAATTTTCATAATAACCTTTCCAGTCCGTACCATGCAGGTCGGCCACATAGAACTTGTCCTCCACCTGTTTCCAGATATGATTGAACATATACAGGCGTTCCTCATACGGACGATAATTGAAAGGAGCACTGAATTCCACATTCTTAGACTCGCCCTTCTCCATGTTCACTTTCTTGATAGAAGAATTACAGAGATAGAGATTCTCCTGTTTCTTGTCTGTCATCATAGTTCCATAGCCGATATTTTTCATCACGATGGAAGTCTTGTTCTCCTTCAAGTCGTGCATCCACAGATCATAACCGTCTTCAAAGGCAGCCTGATAGTACAGTTTGTCGCCCTTGGCAGAAAGTACGGCGTCACCAAGTCTGGAAGAATTAACAGTCAGGCGTATGATTCTGTCACGACTGTTTTCAAGGTCGAATACCAAAGGCTTGACTTCATCTTCTTTGTCTTTACCGTCGTCTTTCTTCTTTCCTTTTTTCTTGTCGCCTTCCTTCTTTTCAGCGTCTTCCTTATCTTTCTTTTCCTTCTCCTCCAGGAATGCAACTTCCTCTTTACTCATGCGGAAACGTTCGTAAGCGTCAAGGTCGAAGAACATGATATAGACATCATCTTCCGCTCCCCAGCTGCCGTGGCTGCGATAACCCGCACGGTCACTCTGCCATATCATAGCCTTACCGCCAAGAACCCATTTGGCGCTACTGTCTGTATATCCGCTCTGGGTGAGATTATGAATTTCGCCATTTCCCGATGCATTAACAAGCGCAACGTCATTATTGTTCCAGCCCCCATGACCAATATATCCCAAAAGGAGCCAACGGCTGTCAGGACTCCATTCAAACCACTGGTCGCCGTCCGAATAAGAATACTCAAACTTACCGTCCATCACCGTACGGACAGCTTTCGTCTTGAGGTTAAGCACACGAAGCGTTGTTCTGTTCTCAAGGAAAGCGACTTCCTTGCCATCAGGACTATACTGTGGCTGGAATGACGTATGACTACTGTTCACAAGTCTTTCTTCCTTGAATTCATTTGCGTATGTAAACAGTTCGTCTTCTTTATTGACCAACGAAGTCTGATATATCTGCCAGAGTCCGTTGCGTTCCGAAGCATAGACAATACTCCTTCCGTCAGGCGAGAAATCTATATCCCTCTCCTGCTCCGGAGTGTCGGTAATCTGTTTTGTGGTTTTATATTCTACAGATGTGACATATACATCGCCACGCAAGATAAAAGCTATTTCCTTGCCTTCAGGAGATACTGATATTTCCGTAGCGCCTGACGACTTCAGCCATTTCACCAAATGCTTGTCATAACTGTCGGACACGATGCTGACATTGACTTTCTTCGGTGATTCTCCTTCTTTCACTGTATAGATTTCCCCATTGAACCCATAACACAAAGTTCCGTTTGAAGCTACTGAAAGGAAACGTACTGGATGGTCGGTATGAGATGTCAGACGTGTAATGTTCTTACCATCAAGATCCGACTTATAGATATTGAAACTACCTTCCCTCTCGCTCAGATAATAGAACGATTTTCCGTCCGGAGTCCATACAGGAGTTCTGTCTTCACCGTCGAAAGAAGTGATTTTCCTGTAACTTTTTTCTGCCCCTTCCAGCTCTGTGCAAAGCCAAATATCACGTGTAATGGATGATGTGTGATGCTTTCTCCATGCATCTTCATATCCCTTCTTGTCATGGTAAAGAAGTGACTTGCCATCAGGACTGACGCTGATATCCTCCATAGGTATAGACGAGAACATCACAGGTCTGCCTCCATCTGTTCCTACTTCATATATCTGCGGAAACTGTGAACTGGGAAAAGTCATATCCTGAGCATCAGGCATAACTACAGCCTGGAAAAGCACATGACTGTTGTCGCTAAAAGCGTATGGCACCTCATTTCCGGAATGAGTGGTAAGTCTTCGTGGTACTCCACCGTCCTTGCCAACAATAAATATATCCATACTTCCTTCCCTGTCGGAAGCAAAAGCAATATTCTTTCCGTCAGGACTCCACACGGGATGTGTGTCTTGTCCCTGATTGGAAGTTATCTGCAAAGCTTTACCACCTCCAACAGGTACAGTATAAATATCACCCTTATAAGTAAAAGCTATCTGCTCGCCATCAGGAGAAATAGCGCAATAACGCATCCATAATGGAGAATCCTCAGCATAGGATGCCACTCCGGCAACGGAAACGACCGCCGCGAATAAAAGTCTTTTCATAAGCTCGATTTTGTAAATTTCAGTATATCCGTTTTTATAAATATAATCGTAATACAAAAATCACAAAATTCCGTAATTACAGCAAGAAAAGAACAGAAAACTTTGAATAAGAGTCTAATTCCTATAATTATCCGATATATTCTTCAAGACATTTACAATCTGTTCCAGGCTGAACACACCAGTATCAAAAGAAGCGTTATAATTTCTTGAGTCACCCCACTGCCTGCCGGTGTACTGCAGATAATGTTCCTTCCTTGACCTGTCGGTATTCGTTATCACGCTTGCAGCCTGTTCTTCGGCTATTCCATATTCAGCAACAGCCCTTTTCACCTTATGCGGCATATCGGCATACAGAAATACATTCAATGTATTCGGACGACCTTCAAGAATATAATCGGCACAACGTCCCACTATCACACAAGGTCCCTCAGATGATATGCGGCGTATCACCCTGCTCTGTGCCACGAACAAGGCATCATCAGCCGACAGACTCTTGTCCAACGGTGCTTCATAGTCCTGCATCACCATCTGATATAGTAGCGAGCTCGGCATACGCTGTTCGTTTTTCGAGATGAATTCCTCGCTGAAGTTGCTTTCACCGGCAACAAGAGTTATCAGTTCCCGGTCATAAAATGCAATACCTAATTCCTTGGCAAGCATCTCTCCCAACTTGTGTCCGCCGCTTCCGTACTCTCGTGATATTGTTATCACCAAAGGCTGATTTTCCCCTATTCCGGCAATAGCCTGTACATTGTTTTCCAGTGTTCCGGAAAGCCAACCACGGAGAAACGCGAGGCGCGGCATTATCATACGCACAAACGGTCCGGTGATAAGAGCCGCGATAATCGTTCCTTCCCTCACTCCGTCTATACGTCCCGACATTAACCACGAACCCAATGCGGCAAGCAGCACCAAAGACACATCGAAACAAATCTTTATCGTTCCGAAATCCTTTTTCAGACGCATTGTGGCGAACTGTATGGTATATTCCGCGCTTATCATCGTAACATCGGCTATCACCTCCAGACAAATTCCGAATGCAAGTACAAGGCATCCCACCACAAGCGAAACTATCTTGACATAATACAGTTCAGGCATCCATGCAGCCGTTATCCACATTCCGAAATCAGTAAACACAGACAGGACAAATGCCACAGGGAACTGCATCAGAAGCTCTACCTTACGCTCCATTACCCCCTTCTTTCCAAGCAATATCACCTGAAGGATAATCAGGAATATGGTGAAAAAGAAGAAATAAGTACCCAGCGAAAGCGGAGTGTTAAGACTCGCCACGTACGGAACACTCGTTATAGGTGATGTACCCAAGTCCGAACGTGTTATTATACTGATACCCAAAGCTATGACCAAAAGAGAAATTCCGAAAACGAGATATCTTCTGAAAAGCTCCGCCTTGCTCTTTCTACGTTTTTCTTCCATAAAATATACTTTTTGATTTGACGGCGCAAAGTTATTTATTTACATTTGTTCCTGATTTACACAAAAAGACATAAGCTATGCAATTTACGCCAGACGACATATCGAAGGAAAAGCGGCTTCCATTGATTGACAGAATCCCGGACTGCGAAATCCTGACCAAGGTGACCGGCAGAGAAGAGATAAACCTCAATCCGCACTCGCACAACCGGCATCAGATAATCTATATACTTTCCGGCACCCTACATATAGAGGCTGGCGGAAAGAACCATTTCGTGACCGAAAGACACTTAGTGTGGATTCCTGAAGGTACCGTCCACAGACTGTCCAGCAACAACCGGCAGATTTCATTGCTGGTAGGGTATTTCCATGCGGACAGTAAGGCAGACGACTCATTCGGCATATTCCGCACCGACGAGATGACTGCCCGGAACCTTGATTTCATCAGTTGCAGAAGAAGAATAAACATGCACAAGTCTCCGGAAATATATTCATTTGCCTACGGTTTTCTCTGTGCCATTCCCCACATCTGCAAGAAAGCGACCTTCCCCGCCCAATCATTTATTATAACCGACGACAGCCGTCTGTCTGCCATTCTGGAGTATATAAAATCGAATATCAGTCAGGATCTTACTATAGAACAAGTAGCCTCCCGATTCGGTCTGTCCGCAAGAAGTCTGACACGCATATTCACAAACTCGAATATCCGCTTTCTACATTATCTCAACTACCAGAGAGTGGTAAGAGCCATAGAAATAATATCAGACGGGGCTATGAATATAGAGCAGACGGCATACGAAGTAGGATTCAACTCTCCCAACAGCTTCAGCCGTGTATTCAAACAAATCACAGGAGAATCTCCTTCGGGTTATTTCAGAAAATGAGTTAAATTACTTATTTTTGCAACAGATAAAAACAACAAACATATAATAATGGAAACAGGATTAAAACACGTCAGCACAGTGACCGTAAGTGCTGCCAACACAGCCCTCACAATGGGCTCTGGCGATATGGAAGTGTTCGCCACACCGGCCATGGTTGCCCTGATGGAGAATGCCGCGATGAAAGCAGTAGCACCACATCTGTCAGAAGGCTCCACCACAGTAGGAGCAATGATGGAAACATCACACATCAAACCGTCGGCCATAGGCGAAACAGTAAATGCCGAAGCCGTACTCGAAGAAATAGACGGCCGGAAGCTTACATTCAAGGTTACCGCATCCGATTCTAAAGGAACAATAGGCGAAGGCACTCATGTCCGCTATATAGTAGACAGAGAACGTTTCCTCTCAAAGTTGAAATAAGCTACAGCTGGAAACTATAATAAAAAATGAACCGCTTCTGCACAATTCAGAGGCGGTTCATTTTTATTATATCTTTTTCGATTTCCATCTTCCTCCGTGCAGATACATACTGCAGAATATAAGCAGAAACCCTCCATAGATATGCTCCGAAGTCCAGCACCATGCCACATCAACCCTCATTATCTGGATAATCACAGTGATATACGCAGCGTAAATCACAAGAGTAGACAGTTCAAGAATAAACGCTTTTTGCGTATTACCTGTACCGGATACTGACTGAAAATATATGTTAGATGCAGCCGTTAGCCAAGTTGTGGTACAGAAAACCCATAGCGACGGAACTGATGCCTCTATAAGGTCCGGCATATCTGTATATATACCTAACACCATTGTAGGAAAAACGGCAAACAATACGGTAAGCGGCAAAACTATCGTTAATGCTAATTTTATATGCTGATGTACCGTACAGACTACACTGTCAGCCTTTCCTGCACCTATCTGATTACTTACAAGAGAACCACAGGTAGAAGCAAACGCAGATATTATCATAAACGTAATACCGGAAATATTCCTGATGATATTGGTTATCGCAAGCGGACGTTCGCCCAGATGCTCTACATAAAGGAAGAAAATAAACCACGTAGAAAGCGAAATGAAATTCTGAATCATTGTCCACAAAGAAACATTAAGTATCCTCTTGAGTTTATCCATACTGAATGCATGGAATCTTTTCAGACCGTATTTCTTCAAGTCTATTTTCCGGACGGTATATGTTATGAAGAATATCAGGGAAACAAGTTCTGCAAGCGATGAACCTATTGCCGCACCGGCTATTCCAAGGGCAGGAAATCCTAATTTACCGAAAATCAATATATAGTTGAAAACTATGTTTGAGCCTACCATCACAAGCGAGTTCAAAGTAAGACTCTTGGTCTGAGTGGTACCGACAAAGAAAGCCCTGAACATCACAGCCACGAACGAAAAGAAAAACCCGAAAGCTCTCCAGTGTATATAGCTTTCGGCTGCTGTATAAATATTTTGCGAAGAAAGTATCATAGGCAGCAGCCATGGGGTAATAAGTTCAGTCAGAGCAAACGCTACTGCAGCAAGAAAAATCATGAAATACACACCGTGATAAAAGATATCTCCTATCTCCGAATATCTTTTCTCGCCATTACGGCGTGCCATAAGTATCTGTGAACCTATACTGAAGCCGAAACCTATCATGAAGATGGCTATATAATATACTCCTGCTATAGCTGATGCTCCAATTTCCACCTCACCAACTCGCCCCAAAAAGGCAGTATCAGTCATACCTATGGCCTGCTCCATAACAAGACTTATCAGTATGGGATAGGCTATAGTCAATATTTCTTTAGAAGTATAAGCCTTTTTCTGCACATTATTCATATTATATCTATTTCTATATACATACAAATTTAGATAAATTCCTCAGATTTCTACATCAGGTGAATAAAGATTCCATTTTCATAATAGAAAAGATATATCAGATTTTCATATAATGGAAACAGTTTCTTAAATTAAAACAAAGACTATATAACGAGTAATTTACATATCATTTCACTTTCACATCTTTCACAGGCAAATGATATTATCAGGTTTCAGATTCCTCAGTCTTTTTACGTTAGTACTTATTCCAAGAAACACAAACCGTTTTTTCAGGAAATACATTACCTTGCGTCTATTCCGCAGCGTATAAACGCGAAAATCCCCGAAGTATCTCTACCTCGGGGACTTCTCTCTACTAAAACGGCGACTACCTACTCTCCCACAATATGCAGTACCATCGGCGTGACGAAGCTTAACTTCTCTGTTCGGAATG
>CALUJF010000054.1 GCA_944320855.1 uncultured Phocaeicola sp. | reverse complement strand
AAAGAACTCATTGATATAGCTGCCTATAGGGCAGCGTAAAAATATTTACAAATAATAATTTTATAACTAACTATTGTAATAGATAAACTGAAGATTAATTTTGTTCTCTCTGCTACAATTTTGTGACGGAAAAAATTTCTGTAGCAAAATTGTAGCAGAGTTTTACTCTATGCCTTTTATACTCTATAGTAGAAATATATAAGAAACAAAAAAGCTCCATAATCAATTGATTACAGAGCTTATTTTGCGGAAGCTGGGGGATTCGAACCCCCGGAACGGTAACCCGTTCGGCAGTTTAGCAAACTGCTGGTTTCAGCCACTCACCCAAACTTCCAAAACCATTGTAGCGCCTACGGGACTCGAACCCGTGTTTCAGCCGTGAGAGGGCCGCGTCCTAGACCGCTAGACGAAGGCGCCATAACAAAAAGTGACCGCGACAGGATTCAAACCTGTAACCGGCTGATCCGTAGTCAGCTACTCTATTCAGTTGAGCTACGCGGCCATCTTTATACTACTGTGCGGAAGCTGGGGGATTCGAACCCCCGGAACGGTAACCCGTTCGGCAGTTTAGCAAACTGCTGGTTTCAGCCACTCACCCAAACTTCCAATAATTCAGTAGTGCATTTCCTTAAATGCGGTGCAAAGATATGCGTACTTTCCGATATATCCAAACATTTTCAAACATTTTTATACCATTTTTTTATTGCTTCATAATATCAGTTTGATTTTAAAGTAGTTAGTAGTTATAGCATTTTTACAATAGTTTTACCGCACGACAGTGTTCCATGACAAATAAATCTATTGATACAAATCAAAATAACTTTGTAATTAATACAAATTAATAATATACCTAATTGTAGGTATTGTGTAGTATAACAATTATTAGTACCTTTGCAGTGCTTAAAAATCATTTTTAAACATATTAAATAAAAATCACTATGGTAATGAATTTCAAAGAAGGTCGTTGGAACCATGAAATCAATGTTACAGATTTCGTAAAGACTAACATCACTCCTTACGAGGGTGACTCTTCATTTCTGGTAGGCCCAACAGAACGCACAAAGGCAGTTTGGAACAAATGTTTGGAAGCTTTGGCTGAAGAACGCGCTAACAACGGAGTACGCTCGCTTGACCCTTCGACAGTTTCTACCATCACATCATTTGCTCCGGGGTATATAGATAAGGATAACGAAGTGATTGTAGGTTTGCAGACAGATGAAGTACTGCGTCGCGCAATCAAGCCATACGGAGGTATCAAGGTTGTAGAAAAAGCATGCCGCGAAAACGGTGTAGAAGTAGATCCTAAGGTAAAGGATATTTTTACTCACTACCGCAAAACTCATAACGACGGTGTATTCGATGCTTACACTGAAGAAATACGTTCTTTCCGTTCATTGGGATTCCTGACTGGTCTTCCTGACAACTATGCACGCGGACGTATAATCGGTGACTACCGCCGTCTTGCACTTTACGGTATCGACCGTCTTATCGAAGCTAAGCAGGATGACTTGCGCCACCTTACAGGTCCTATGACTGAAGCTCGCATCCGCCAGCGCGAAGAAGTGGCAGAACAGATTAAGGCTCTTAAGGAAATCAAGATAATGGGAGAACAGTACGGTCTTGACCTCAGCCGTCCGGCTACTAACGCTCAGGAAGCTGTTCAGTGGGTATATATGGCATATCTTGCTGCCGTTAAGGAACAGGATGGTGCTGCTATGTCACTTGGTAACGTTTCTTCATTCCTTGATATATATATAGAATATGATATGGCTCACGGCCTGTTGGACGAAATGCACGCACAGGAACTTATCGACCAGTTTGTTATCAAATTGCGTATGGTTCGCCACTTGCGTATGCAGGCTTACACTGATATCTTCGCAGGTGACCCTACTTGGGTAACTGAAGCTATCGGCGGACGCTTCAACGACGGGCGTACAAAGGTTACTAAGACTTCATTCCGTTTCTTGCAGACTCTTTACAACCTCGGCCCGTCACCGGAACCAAACTTGACTGTTCTTTGGAGCCCTGAACTTCCGGAAGGATTCAAGAACTTCTGTGCTCAGGTTTCTATCGATACATCATCTATACAGTACGAAAATGACGAACTGATGCGTGAAGTCCGCAACTCTGACGACTACGGTATCGCATGTTGCGTTTCTTATCAGGACATAGGCCGTCACATCCAGTTCTTCGGTGCACGCTGTAACCTTGCAAAAGCTCTTCTTCTTGCAATCAACGGCGGTAGATGTGAAAACACCGGTACACTGATGGTTAAGGATATCCCTGTATTGAGCGGCGACGTTCTTCAGTTTGAAGAAGTTCTTGCCAACTACAAGAAGGTATTGAAGGAAATGGCTCGTGTTTACAACGAAGCTATGAACATCATCCACTATATGCACGACAAGTATTATTACGAAAAGGCTCAGATGGCTTTCGTTGATACTGACCACGTGATAAATCTTGCATACGGTGTGGCAGGTATGTCAATCGCTGTAGACTCACTTTCTGCTATCAAATATGCCAAGGTTAAGGCTAAACGTAACGATATCGGTCTTACTGAAGGTTTTGAAATCGAAGGTGAATTCCCATGCTTCGGTAACGATGACGACCGCGTAGACCACCTGGCTGTAGACTTGATTTACTACTTCGACGAAGAGTTGAAGAAACTTCCTATCTACAAGAATGCCAAGCCTACACTTTCTATCCTTACTATTACTTCAAATGTGATGTACGGAAAGAAGACAGGTGCTACTCCTGACGGTCGTGCCAAAGGCGTTGCTTTCGCTCCGGGTGCAAACCCAATGCACGGACGCGACAAGAACGGTGCTGTCGCTTCATTGAGTTCGGTTGCAAAACTTCGTTACCGCGACTCACAGGACGGTATCAGTAACACATTCTCTATCGTTCCTAAATCACTTGGTGTGGATATGGAAAACCGTATCGAAAACCTCGTTACAATGATGGACGGTTACTTCGTGAAAGGTGCTCACCACCTGAACGTAAACGTTTTGAACCGCGAAATGCTGGAAGACGCTATGGAACATCCTGAGAAGTATCCACAGCTGACAATCCGCGTATCAGGTTATGCTGTAAACTTCATCAAGCTGAGCCGCGAGCATCAGTTGGAAGTTATCTCACGCAGTTTCCACGAACGTATGTAATTGATTCCCGTATCCCGTCACTCTCCTACTGAGGATTGACGACGGACACGATAACTTAAAGCAGGGGCTACCGAACATCAGTAGGAAGCCTCTGCTATTTTACTATCTTTTCAAAAGGAAATTCCGGATATAATTGCATAACATAAATATAATCTCAATATGATAAGAGTACATTCATACGAATCGCTTGGCACATACGACGGACCTGGAATCCGTCTTGTGGTTTTCCTTCAGGGCTGCAACTTCCGTTGCCTGTACTGCGCAAATCCTGACACGATAGACGCTAAGGGTGAAAGCAAGGAAACTGCCCCGGAAGAAATACTCAAAATGGCTGTAAGCCAGAAACCTTTCTTCGGCAAAAAAGGAGGTATCACATTCAGCGGAGGTGAACCTACTTTCCAGGCCAAGGCACTTGTTCCACTGTTCAAGATGCTGAAAGAGGCAGGAATACACATCTGCGTAGATACCAACGGAAGCATATGGAACGAGGATGTAAAGGAACTGCTCTCGCTTGCAGACCTTGTGTTACTCGATGTGAAACAGTTCAACCCGAACCGTCACAGGATTCTTACTGAGAGAAGTAACGAACAGACTCTCAGAACAGCTGCATGGCTCGAAGAGAACGGCAAACCTTTCTGGCTAAGGTACGTTCTTGTGCAGGGTTACAGTGCATTCAAGGAAGACATGGAGGCATTGGGCGAACATTTCAAGGACTACAAACAGATTGAAAGGGTGGAAATACTGCCTTATCATACACTCGGAGTACACAAATACGAGGCTATGAACATGGAATACAAACTTAAGAATGTAGAGTATAATACCCCCGAACAGCTTGAAGATGCCAAGAATATATTTCAGAAATATTTCAAAACTGTTTATGTAAACTGATTTTTTAAAAAAAAAATTATGATTGTCGTGCAGTAATATCGCATATGCTTCATTTAGTCTATACAACAAGGAGCTAAAAGACGATATAAGAACAAAACCAACAATTAAAAACAAACGACATGAATAGAAAAACGGTGAACATTTCAAGCAAAAAGATAGAACAGAAAATTACAGCTGTTACTTCAATCCTCGGTATCATTATAATGAATATCATCTGGATTGCAGGCAGTAAAAGCATGAATGAACAGCCACATACATCTATAACACAGAGCGAGGAGAATAAAGAAGACGTAAAGGAGAATATCGCAGACAAGACTCTTTACGTTTCATATGTACAGGCAAAACTTAACTATTAATAATGAGTGCACCCCGCGAATCACTTCGCAGGGTGCGCCCAACTAATAACTAACTTTTTTACTTTTTGTGGTTTACGTAATTTCTATATGACTAACACTGCAAAGGTAATCACTTCGGCCATTTCAGGCAATACCTAAAAGTAGGTATTTTTCAATTCAAAGTTTCATCTTTACCTCGCTTATATCTACTAATTTATTCACTATTGCATATATGGTAAGACCGGCAGCAGAATGAACCTGCAGTTTGCGCGTTATGTTTCTTCTGTGTGTGATAACCGTATGTACCGACAAGTACAGTTTCTCGGCTATCTCCTTATTGGTCAAGCCCTTGACTACATAGCCCAATATCTCTTTCTCGCGCTGGCTCAACGAATCAGGGTCGCTGTCCTCTTCATCACTGACATTTATTATTCCTGAGAGTTTTGCAGAAAGCGTGTCGATATCGTCGAACAAGTTTATGCTCTCGTCATAGTCTTTAAGCATATTTGAATCCACCACGGTACATATCAGTGATATGACTTTCATTTCATGGGCTTCGTATATGCGCTTTGTTTCCTCCACATTAAACCATCCGTCGAACATCGGATTAACTATCAGTATGTCAGGTTTATGCGATTCCAGGCACAGTTGCAGTCCCTCCATAGAGGAAATCTCCAATGTTTCTATGTTATAGTCAGGAATATGCCTCAACACTGATATCAGACCTGTTCTGACTATCATCGAAGCCTCTGCAACTGCTATATTTATAACATCATGCGATTTCATTTTGCCTCCTTTTCCAACTTCTTGATTGCCGGCACAAACAGGAAGTCCTCTACCCTGTTGTGCGATGCCAAATCTTCCTCGCAACTGAAGATATCGAACAAGGTTGCATTGAGCAAACGGTTGTTCCCTCCTGCAGGGAAATACTTGATAATTATGTTCTTAAGCTCTGTAAGCTTGGTGTCAATATGTTCGTGATGACTGGCAAACACACTGATATTGTAGCCCTGAGGATGTTCGCCGCGAAGAAGCTGTTCCACATATGTGAAAACATTCTCGTTCTCGTGCTCCATATGTTTCTTCACTTCGTCTACATATGCATCGAAGAAACGGAGGATAAGGAATGTCACTTCTTTTTCCTTTGAATCGCCTATCGCTTCCATCAGTTTCTTTCTGATGGAAGGCAGTTGGAAATCAAGGAAATAGCTATGTGCTTCCCTCAGATAGTTCATCAGTGAGGATACTGATATCCCTTCTAAATGGTCTTCCATACGGTTGCTGTCCTCGATGAGGAAGTTCACCACCGTCAGGAATGTATTACAGTCCACATTATTCAGTTCACAGACCTCACGCACATTCTTATCTCCAAACCCGAGAGAGATACCAAAGCGGCTCAAGACCTGAAGCAGTGCATAGTTCTCGCATATCAGATCACTCATTTTATCCGTCGGTTTGTAGATTCTGGTTCTATACATATTCAATACATTGTTCATAGTTCTAATCCGGTTGCAAAATAATATATAAAAATCAGAGTTGTCAATACCTATTTTTAGGTATATTTCATTTTTACAAATATGAGGAAAATAGCCGAAAAAATCTAATTTCATGCATTAATTTTCAAATTCTGACTGAATGTCCTATCTTTGCATATATCAAAATACGAAACAGAATGTCCGATAGCAAATACATTTCAATAAAAGGCGCAAAGGTTAATAACCTTAAGAATATAGATGTCGATATACCACGCAACAAACTCGTGGTAATAACCGGTCTGTCCGGTTCCGGAAAGTCATCTTTGGCTTTCGACACACTCTATGCCGAAGGGCAGAGAAGATATGTGGAAAGCCTCTCATCATACGCACGGCAGTTCCTCGGAAGAATGGGAAAGCCGGAATGCGATTTCATAAAAGGTATTCCGCCTGCAATAGCCATCGAGCAGAAGGTAATCAGCAGAAACCCGCGTTCCACTGTAGGCACATCTACCGAGATATATGAATACCTGCGGCTGCTGTTTGCAAGAATCGGCAAGACTTATTCTCCCGTAAGCGGAGAACTGGTAAAGAAAGACAGCCCGGAGGATATTGTGAACTGTATGCTCTCCTACCCTAAAGGTACTAAATATACAGTACTTACACTCCTTTTGCCACGCGACGGACGTACGCATCAGGAACAGTTGGACATGGACCTGAAGCAAGGTTTCACACGTCTGGAAGTGGACGGAGAGATAGTAAGGATAGAAGACTACAAGTACGACGAAAGCGACAAGGTATATCTGCTTATCGACCGTATGAGCTGCAGCAACGACAAAGACTCCATAAGCCGACTGACAGACTCTGCCGAAACGGCCATGTACGAAGGCGACGGAACATGTATGCTACGTTTCTATCTTCCGGACGGAGAATCAAGACTTCACTGTTTCAGCACTAAGTTCGAAGCCGACGGTATCAAATTCGAAGAGCCGACGGACCAGATGTTTTCATTCAACTCCCCTATCGGGGCATGCCCTACATGCGAGGGATTCGGTAAGATTATAGGTATAGACGAACATCTGGTAATCCCTAACAGGTCGCTGAGCGTCTACGACGGAGCCGTAATGTGCTGGCGTGGGGAGAAGATGGGAGAATGGCTTCAGGAATTCCTGCGTGAAGCACCAAAGCACAACTTCCCTATTTTCACACCTTATTACGAACTTACAGAAGAACAGAAGGATTACCTCTGGCATGGTCCGCGCGACAAGGCTTGTATCGACACTTTCTTCAAGATGCTTGAGGAAAACCAGTATAAAATACAGTACAGGGTTATGCTGGCACGCTACAGAGGCAAGACCACTTGTCCTACTTGCAAAGGTGGCCGACTGAAAAAGGAAGCTACTTATGTTAAGGTAGGCGGAAAGAACATCTGCCAGTTAGTAGACATGCCTATCACCGAACTGATGGAATTCTTCCGTACTCTCCAACTGAGCGAACACGACACTCTTGTGGCACAAAGACTGCTCAATGAGATAAACAGCCGTCTGAGGTTTCTTATGGATGTAGGATTGGGATATCTTACACTCAACCGACTGAGCAACACTCTCTCCGGCGGTGAAAGCCAGCGCATAAACCTTGCCACGTCACTTGGAAGCAGTCTGGTAGGCTCGCTTTACATTCTTGACGAACCGAGCATCGGATTGCACAGCCGCGACACGGACAAACTGATAAAGGTCTTGCGACAACTCCAGCAGCTTGGCAACACCGTAGTGGTAGTGGAACATGATGAGGAGATTATCAGAGCTGCCGACTACATAATAGATATAGGTCCTAAAGCCGGACGACTCGGAGGCGAAGTGGTTTATCACGGTGATATGAAAGACCTGCAGAAAGGCAGCAACAGCTACACCGTGAAATATCTTTTGGGCGAAGAGACCATCCCTCTCCCGTTGAGCCACCGCTCATGGAACAACTATATCGAAATAAAAGGAGCAAGAGAAAACAATCTGAAAGGTATCGACGTTAAGTTCCCGCTTAATGTAATGACAGTGGTTACCGGTGTGAGCGGTTCGGGAAAGAGTACTCTTGTACGTGACGTGTTCTACAAGGCTCTGAAAAGAGAATACAGCGAGGCGAGCGAACGTCCGGGCGAATTTGTGTCTATGGAAGGAGATATAAAGATGATTACAGACATAGAGTTTGTAGACCAGAACCCCATAGGAAAATCATCGCGCAGTAACCCTGTGACATACATCAAGGCTTATGATGAAATCAGAAAACTGTTTGCCGAACAGCCTCTGTCAAAGCAGATGGGATATACAGCCGGCTATTTCTCCTTCAACACGGAAGGCGGACGATGCGAGGAATGTAAAGGGGAAGGAACAGTAACTGTAGAAATGCAGTTCATGGCCGACCTTGTCTTAGAATGTGAATCCTGCCACGGAAAGCGTTTCAAGAGTGATGTACTTGAAGTCAAGTTTGAAGAAAAAAATATTTACGATATTCTTGAAATGACAGTCAATCAGGCGATAGAGTTCTTTACGGAACACAACCAAAAGAAGATAGTAAAGAAGCTGCAACCTTTGCAGGAAGTAGGACTTGGATACATCAAGCTTGGACAATCATCCTCTACTCTCTCCGGTGGAGAAAACCAGAGAGTGAAATTAGCATACTTCCTCAGTGTTGAAAAGTCGCAGCCTACGATATTCGTGTTCGACGAACCGACAACGGGTCTGCATTTCCACGACATAAAGAAACTGCTTGAAGCTTTCGACTCACTGATAGCAAGAGGTCACACGATAGTGATAATAGAACATAACATGGACGTGATAAAATGTGCGGACTATGTTATAGACCTCGGTCCTGAAGGTGGCGACAAGGGAGGTAATCTGGTTATAGCAGGAACACCGGAGGAGGTAGCCAAATGCGGGGCATCGTACACAGGGCAGTTCTTGGCCGAGAAAATGAACTGATAGAATAAAATCCGTAAGAAACAGTATAAAGGTTGTACAATGAGTAGAATCAGTTGTGCAACCTTTGTTTTTTGTTACAAATAACAATAAATTTGGGCTATGTGAAACATAAACGTAAGAATATGTTACATACGAAAAAGATTTTCCCATCCAATAAGACTATATTTGCATATGTTAATGTGTTAAATACACCGACCATGAATAAACATAAAAATATTAACCGTTATGAATTTTAAAATCTTATTACGAACAGGCATCTTTTGCGCAATAGTTTCATCATGCGCACAGGGGAACAAATTTCCTTATCAGGATCCTTCATTATCACCGGAAGAAAGAGTTGAAGATTTGCTCAAGCGTCTTACATTGGAAGAGAAAGCCATGCTGATGCAGAACGAATCGCCGGCAATAGAAAGATTAGGCATTAAAGCATACGACTGGTGGAATGAGGCACTTCACGGAGTGGCAAGAGCCGGACTGGCAACAGTATATCCACAGGCCATCGGTATGGCCGCATCTTTCAACAATGACTTGTTATACGATGTTTTCACTTCTGTTTCGGACGAAGCAAGAGCGAAATATTCCGAGTTCAGCAAATCCGGAAAACTGAAAAGATATCAGGGACTGACAATGTGGACTCCCAATGTGAATATTTTCAGAGATCCGCGCTGGGGAAGAGGACAGGAAACTTATGGTGAAGACCCATATCTCACATCAAGAATGGGTGTGGCTGTGGTAAAAGGTCTTCAGGGACCCGACGATGCCAAATACGACAAGCTCCATGCTTGCGCAAAACATTATGCCGTTCACAGCGGGCCGGAATGGAACAGACATAGTTTCAACGCCGAGAACATTTCTCCGCGGGATTTGTGGGAAACATATCTGCCGGCTTTCAAAGAGTTGGTACAGGAGGCAGATGTAAAAGAAGTGATGTGTGCATACAATCGTTATGAAGGCGAGCCATGCTGCGGAAGCAACAGACTTTTGACACAGATACTTCGCGACGAATGGGGATTCGACGGCATAGTGGTTTCAGACTGCTGGGCTATAAACGATTTCTGGACAAAAGGTCATCACGAAACACATCAGGACAAGAATCATGCCATTGCTGATGCTGTGATAAACGGAACTGACCTGGAATGCGGACCTAACTATTCTTCACTGCCGGAAGCTGTAAAAGCAGGGCTTATCACCGAAGAACGCATAGACACTTCGCTGAAAAGACTTCTGAAAGCAAGATTTGAACTCGGCGAAATGGACGAAGACACTCCATGGAGCAAGATTCCATACTCTGTAGTAGACTCTGAAGAACACAAGGAACTGGCACTGAGAATGGCCAGGGAAACTATGGTTCTTCTGCAGAACAATAACAATATACTACCTCTGAAAGGAAACGAAAAGGTTGCTTTGGTCGGTCCCAACGCCAACGACTCAATTATGCAGTGGGGTAACTACAACGGATATCCTTCGCACACTATTACCCTTCTGGAAGGTCTTAAGAACTATATTCCGGCTGAGAATTTCATATACGAACAGGGATGCGACCGCACTGAAACCACTACTCTGAAAAGCACTTTCAGCCAGTGCAGCATCGACGGCAAATCAGGATTCAAGGCTACTTACTGGAATAACACAAACATGGAAGGGGAACCTGCTACGATAACTCATGTAAGCACACCATTCCATTTCATAACTACCGGAGGAACAACTTTCGCATCGGGAGTAAACATCCAGAACTTCTCCGCCAAGTACGAAAGTGTATTAAAACCTGAAAAGGATGCTGATATCAACTTCTGCTTTACAGCCCATGCCAGAGTCAAACTGTATATAGATAATAAGATGGCAGGTGAAGGAAAATATATCAAGAACTCTGAAAATCTTTATACACTGAAAGCCAAAGCCGGAAAAGAATACAATATCACCATTGAATACATCTTCGACAATAAAGACCGCGCGGCCTCACTTGATTTCGATATGGGTTACTATATACCGGTCGATTTGCAGAAGAGCATAGACAAGGTAAAAGATGCCGACATTATAATATTCGCAGGAGGTATATCACCTACTCTTGAAGGCGAGGAAATGTCAGTCAAGATTCCGGGATTCAAAGGAGGCGACAGAACAGACATCGAGCTGCCGGAAATACAGAGAGAGTTTATCAAGAAACTTAAAGCTGCCGGAAAGAAAATAGTTTACGTGAACTTCTCAGGCTCTGCCATGGGGCTTGTACCTGAATCAAAGAACTGCGATGCCATCATCCAGGCATGGTATCCGGGACAGGCAGGAGGTCAGGCTGTAGCCGATGTAATCACAGGTAAGTACAACCCTGCCGGAAGACTTCCTGTCACTTTCTACAAGAATGTAAACCAGATACCTGATTTTGAGGATTATTCAATGAAAGGACGTACATACAGATACATGACAGAGAAACCGTTGTTCTGTTTCGGCCACGGACTGAGTTATACCACTTTTGAATACGGAAACGCAAGTGTAAGCAGGAACACTCTCGACGATGATGATGAAATAAGACTTACTATCCCTGTAAGGAACACCGGCAATATGGACGGTGAAGAAGTAGTACAGGTATATTTGAAATACAACGGTGACAAAGAAGGACCTTCGCACGCACTTCGCGGATTCAAGAGAGTAAACATCAGCAAGGGAGAAACACAGAATGTGGAATTTACTCTCGAAGATGACGATTTCGAATGGTTCGACACACAGAACAACACTATGGATACTCTTGAAGGAGAATATACTATATATTATGGTGGAACTTCAGATTTGAGTAAACTGAAAAAGCTCACTGTAGAGGTGAAATAAGAGATATTTCTTGCATTCAAAGAAAAAGAGTTGTAATTTTGAAATCAAAGAATACAACTCCAGACATGAATACAGAAACAATAAGTAAATTATACAGACAAGTTACCGGTCAGCAGCACGATAATATCGAGCTGCTGACCGGTTCCGGTTCTAACCGCCGGTATTTCCGCATGACAGGCCCACGCAGTCTGATAGCCGTATGTGGAGAATCTATAGCAGAGAACCGTGCTTTCATATATATGGCACAGCATTTCCGCAACAAGGGAATACCTGTTCCCGAGGTTCTGGCCGTTTCAGACGATGAGAGCTGCTACATCCAGGAAGACCTTGGCGACACTCTCCTGTTCAATGCCATAACCAACGGCAGGACAACAGGAGAATTCAGTGACTACGAAAAAGAACTCATACGCAAGAGCATAGCCAGACTCCCTTCAATCCAGTTCAAAGGAGCTGAAGGTATGGACTTCGGGATGTGCTATCCGCTGTCGGACTTCAACCGCCGCACGGTGATGTGGGACTTGAACTACTTCAAATACTGCTTCCTAAAGGCAACAGGCATCAGTTTCAATGAGAGTACTCTTGAAGATGATTTTGAAGCAATGACAGACATTCTGCTCAAAGCATCGTCCGATACATTCATGTACCGCGATTTCCAGAGCCGGAACGTAATAATCAAGGATGAAGAGCCTTACTTCATTGATTTTCAGGGAGGACGCAAAGGTCCTATATATTACGATGTAGCCTCATTCCTATGGCAGGCAAAGGCCAACTTCAACAGCGAATTGAGGGAAGAGATGATTGATACATACATAAGCGAGGCAAGCAAGTTCACAGATATCAATCCTGCGGAATTCAGACAGACATTACATCATTTCGTTGTTTTCCGCACCATGCAGGTACTCGGCGCATATGGTTTCCGCGGACTGCTTGAACGTAAAGCCCACTTCATAGAGAGTATTCCGTATGCTTTAAACAATCTTCAAACACTGTTTAAACACCATTTAAACGAATATCCATATCTGAGCAAAGTGCTTGTTCAGTTATCACAAATGGACATAAACGATATAACAACATTAAAACGATGAATACAGACAAACAGCTTACAGTAAAAGTGATGAGTTTCTCCTACCGCAAAGGTATCCCGGAGGATAATTCCGGCAACGGCGGAGGATATGTTTTCGACTGCCGATATGTACACAATCCGGGAAGATATGACGAATACAAACCTTTGACCGGACTTGACAAACCGGTTATTGATTTCCTCGAAAACGACGGCGAGATAACTGAATTCCTTACTCATGTATATGCCCTCACGGACGCTCATGTGAAAAGATATCTTGAAAGAGGATTCACCAGTCTGATGATTTGCTTCGGCTGCACAGGCGGACAGCACCGTTCGGTCTATTCGGCACAGCATACGGCAGAGCATATCCACAACCGTTTCGGAGTAAGAGTGGAACTACTTCACCGTGAACAGAATATAGAACAAATCTTCGAAGCCAATAATACAGAAGCATGAGAGCAATGATTTTCGCAGCCGGTTTGGGTACAAGACTCAAGCCGCTGACAGACACTATGCCCAAAGCCCTCGTACCGGTAGCAGGCAAACCAATGCTGGAGCATGTCATCACGAAACTGAAATCATCCGGTTTTGATGATATTATCATCAACATACATCATTTCGGAGAGCAGATTATTGACTTCCTCCGGGCCAACAACAACTTCGGAGTGAACATCCGTATAAGCGATGAAAGGGAAAGGCTTCTCGACACAGGCGGAGGTATAAAACGTGCCCTCGAACTCTTCCCTACCGACGAGCCTGTGCTGATACATAACGTAGACATACTGTCGGATGTAGATTTGAATGCGCTTCATGGCTTCCATCTTCGCTCGGGAAACGATGCCACACTTATGGTAAGCGAAAGAAAGACATCGCGTTATCTTATATTCGATAAGGAAGACAGACTTTGCGGATGGATAAACAAGAGCAGCGGCGAAACAAAACCGGAGGGCTTCGTCTACAATTCTTCGGAACATTCGGAATATGCTTTCAGCGGAATACATGTAGTTTCGCCATCTATAATTAAGTATATGGGAGATAACTATAAAGGTAAGTTCCCTATAATGGACTTCTATCTGGGGACATGCCGTGAAGCACGCTTCGGAGCATGCATAAAGCCGGAAATAAAGCTGATAGATATAGGAAAGCCGGAAACTTTGGAAAAGGCTAATGAGTTTATAAATATGATATAACAATGAAGGCGGTCCGCAAAGAACCGCCTTTATTGTTATATCATCAATCCCAAAGTTTGAGTCTGTTTTCGCGAGCCTCATCAAGCGAAACCACATTGACTTTCCTTTCCTGATGAGCATCTGTAAGTGCTTTATATTCATTATAAAGTTCTCTCACGAATATCTCCTTCTGCTCAGGATTAAGAAGTTTGGCAGCAACAGGAGCATTCATAGAAGCATCCTTAAGATGGACAACAGGAGCATGATACGCAGGAGCAATCTTCAATGCCGTGTGCAACTTTGAAGTTGTAGCACCACCTACAATGACCGGAATATCAAGTCCGGCACGCTCCATTTCCGATACAGTATGCACCATTTCGTCAAGCGAAGGAGTAATCAGTCCGCTCAATCCTACTATATCAACCTTCTCACGTACCGCTGTTTCAATAATCTTGTCGGCCGGAACCATAACACCAAGGTCTATAATCTCGAAGTTGTTGCATGCCATTACTACACCTACAATATTCTTTCCGATGTCGTGCACATCGCCTTTCACTGTAGCCAAAAGAACTTTTCCGGCACTTGCCGCTCCGTCCTTCTTTTCAGCCTCGATATACGGTTGGAGCACTGCAACAGCCTTTTTCATCGTACGGGCTGTCTTGACTACCTGCGGAAGGAACATCTTACCGGAACCGAACAGTTCGCCAACGTGGTTCATTCCGTCCATCAGCGGGCCTTCGATAATACTCACGGCATTAGGATATTTGCCGAGAGCTTCATTCAAGTCGTCTTCGAGGAAGTCGCCCACACCTTTCACCAGTGCGTACTTCAATCTCTCCTCTACTGTAGAACCTTCCCTCCATGCTATCTTAGACGAAGAAGCCTGTTCCTCAGTCTGTCCTTCCTTCTCAGCTTTCAGGCGTTCGGCTGTTTCTATAAGTCTTTCTGCTGCGTCAGGACGACGGTTGAGGACAACATCCTCTATCCTTTCAAGCACATCCGACGGAATGTCCGTATATAGAACTGATGCTCCAGGGTTTACGATACCCATATCCATACCCTGCTGGATGGCATGATAGAGGAACACGGCATGCATAGCCTCGCGGATATAATTGTTACCGCGGAAGGAGAAAGAAAGATTGCTCACCCCACCGCTGATATGCGCCCCCGGAAGGTTCTTCTTTATCCATCCTGTAGCACGGATGAAATCAACCGCATAATTGTTATGCTCCTCGATACCGGTAGCTACAGCCAATACGTTAGGGTCGAATATTATATCGTGCGGATTGAAGCCTACCACCTCTGTAAGAATGCGGTATGCACGTTCGCACACTGAAATCTTGCGTTCGTATGTGTCTGCCTGCCCCTGCTCGTCGAATGCCATTACTATGACAGCCGCACCGAAAGCCTTGACTGTACGTGCATGTTCGATAAACACTTCTTCTCCTTCTTTCAGAGAAATGGAGTTTACCACACACTTGCCCTGCACACATTTCAGTCCGGCAAGAATAACATCCCATTTTGATGAGTCTATCATCACCGGAACACGTGCTATCTCAGGTTCCGAAGCCAAAAGATTCAGGAAAGTAGTCATTTCGGATTCGGCATCAAGCAGACCGTCATCCATATTGACATCTATAACCAAAGCACCATCTTCCACCTGCTTGCGAGCAATGGACAGAGCCTCATCGTATTTCTTTTCGTTAATCAGACGGAGGAACTTTCTTGAACCGGCCACATTACATCTTTCGCCGACATTTACGAACCTCACTTCGGGAGTAAGCTCCATCAGTTCAAGACCCGACAGCCACATGCACTCAGGACGGGCAGCAGGTTTGTGAGGAACAGCATCTTTCACCAGTTCCTGATACTTGGCAATATATTCTTCGGTAGTTCCGCAACATCCGCCGATAATATTCACCAATCCTTCGTTGATGTATTCTTTCACCTCTTCCGCCATCTGCTCCGGAGTCTGGTCGTACTGTCCAAGACTGTTAGGCAGACCGGCATTAGGATATGCGCTTATATAATAAGGTGCACGGGCCGCCAAAGATTCAAGGAACGGCTTAAGCTGTTTTGCCCCGAAAGAACAGTTCAGACCTACGGAAAGTAGGTCGGCATGTTGTACCGATGCAAGGAAAGCATCAAGAGTCTGGCCGGAAAGAGTTCTGCCGGCAATGTCTGACACTGTGACAGAAAGCATCAAAGGCACTTTTCTACCTGTCTTCTGCATAGACTTTTCAGCAGCCATGATTGCAGCCTTGGCATTCAGCGTATCGAATATGGTTTCTATAAGTATCGCATCCACACCTCCTTCAAGCAAGGCTTCCATCTGTATGCAATATGCAGAGCAGAGTTCATCGAATGTCAGCGCACGGTATGCCGGATTGTTTACGTCCGGACTCATCGAACAGGTCTTGTTTGTAGGTCCTACGGAACCGGCCACAAATCTCGGCTTGTCAGGATTCATGGCTGTAAACTCGTCCGCCGCCTTTCTTGCCAGACGTGCGGCCTCAAGGTTTATCTCCCGACACAGATGTTCGGCATGATAGTCTGCCATCGACACCGGAGTGGCATTAAAGCTGTTTGTTTCTATGATATCGGCTCCGGCCTGCAGATATTTCCTGTGTATTTCTTCTATAACATACGGACGTGTAAGGCACAGCAGGTCATTATTGCCTTTCTGCTGTCCCGGAAGTTCCCTGAAACGCTCTCCACGGAAATCCTCCTCTGTAAGTCCATATCGTTGTATCATCGTACCCATGGCTCCGTCGAGAACCAGAATACGCTCGTCTAAAAGTTGTTGTATTGTCTTTGTCAGCATATTTTATGTTTACCTCTTAAACATACGGTCTATCATTCTCTTGTCGTCTTTCTCTTTCAGCGTCTCGCGCTTGTCGTACAGCTTCTTACCTTTGGCTAATGCAATAACCACCTTTGCCAGTCCGCGTTCATTGATAAACATACGTGTGGGAACAATGGTAAATCCCGTTTCCTGTATTCCGCGCTGCAACTTGCGAAGTTCCTTTTTATTAAGGAGAAGCTTGCGGTCGCGACGTGCAAGGTGATTGTTATACGAGCCATAGAAATATTCGGCAATGTGCATGTTCTTCACCCAAAGTTCTCCTTTTGAGAAAAAACAGAATGTATCCACCAGACTCGCCTTACCCTGTCTGATAGACTTGATTTCCGTTCCGGTAAGCACTATTCCGGCCGTATATGTGTCAATAAACTCATAATCGAACGAAGCACGCTTATTCTTTATATTTATATTGTTGTTAGTCTGATTTTTCATATTCAATAATCATTTAAAACGTCAGCGCAATGTAACCGACAATGTATTAAACACCAGCTCGATAACAGACGGACAGAGCAAAATTATCACAGTGGTCACCAATGTAAACAATGTCACCTTGTCTTCCCTAAGTCTAAGGTATCTCCTTGCTCCTTCGAACACCACGAAAAGGGTATATATCTGAAGTATGACAAGCAGCAGTTTCAACGACAAAAGGCTGCTGAGTATGTCCAACACAAATTTTACAGTCATGGAGTAAGCCACGAATACAACGACCGTATCCCTCGTCACCGAAGAGCCGAACCATTTATGCAACATTTTATCTATCAAATATACCGACAGGAAAAATCCTCCGAAAAGAGCCACCGCCACAGCGCAGCAATGAGTCAATGCCACCTGAAACACGTCAGGGATAAACTCTTTTCCGAAAAAAGTACCTATAAACTCGCTAATACTGCAAAGGCCTATCAAAGGATAAACAAAACCGGGCAGTACAGTTTTTCCATCCCCCTCGGCAGATATCTGTTCCCATGCCTTTGAAGGCGATGAAAGTATAAACAATGTCCTTGACAGCAAATCCTTGTAATTCAATTTTCCTAAGTTTTTAAAGTTTGTAACTTTCTGATTTTCTTGACTAATACCTGATGCCGGAAAACCGGCATGCTTAAAATCAATTTGAACTGCAAATGTACAAAAAAAGAATGAGAAACGTCCTTGCATAAAACCATTTTTTCCTAATCACTTTCTCTAAATACAATCTATGTTTTTATAAATATAAGTTATATATATAAATATACAAGTTGTATTTATATAAAAACAAGTTATATATAGAGAAAATGTAAAGGCATTTATAAGTTTCCGCAAGGACAAAGAAGATTTATTTCCCTGTCACTGAACAATCCGGTATTTAATTATGCAGACACATATATATAAGCGGTAAAAGGCAGACGGAAAGTGACAAAAATCATGTTTTGTCAGTACCGCAAAGAATAAATTCAGACAATTTGTCAGTTTTCAGCCGTGCCACGACAGATTTCAGCTGTGGCACAAGGTTTGTTTATAATACAGCGTAACGCAAAAGTTACAGAAATAACTTAAATAAGATAATAATAAAAAAAAGATAAAATTATGGGAAAGATTATTGGTATTGACTTAGGTACAACAAACTCATGTGTAGCAGTGTTCGAAGGTAACGAACCAGTTGTAATCGCTAACAGCGAAGGTAAGCGTACTACTCCATCAGTAGTAGGTTTCGTTGACGGCGGCGAACGTAAAATCGGTGACCCTGCAAAACGTCAGGCTATCACAAACCCTACTCGTACAGTTTACTCAATCAAACGTTTCATGGGTGAAACTTACGACCAGGTAGCAAAAGAAATAGAACGTGTTCCATATAAAGTAGTTCGTGGCGAAAACAACACTCCACGTGTTGACATCGACGGACGTCTTTACACTCCACAGGAAATCTCAGCAATGATTCTTCAGAAAATGAAGAAGACTGCAGAAGACTACCTCGGACAGGAAGTAACAGAAGCTGTCATCACAGTTCCGGCATACTTCTCAGACTCACAGCGTCAGGCTACAAAAGAAGCAGGTCAGATTGCAGGTCTTGACGTAAAACGTATCGTAAACGAACCGACAGCAGCAGCACTGGCATACGGTGTTGACAAATCAAACAAGGACATGAAGGTTGCAGTGTTCGACCTTGGTGGTGGTACATTCGATATCTC
>CALUJF010000053.1 GCA_944320855.1 uncultured Phocaeicola sp. | reverse complement strand
CGCCGCTACAACCAACTACCTTTGCTGCGATCAAGCCCTGGAGGATTCGAAGGGAGCTGGCCGTATGGGACTTACCCATGTTATGTCTTGCTTTCGAGTGAACCGTATCGTTGTTTCTCGATTGCGGGTGCAAAGGTAGGTATTTTTTTTAAATACACAAGCATTCTCCAATAAAAAAATAAACATTTTCCCTCAAAAAGATGATTTTTCTCCGTTTTATATACTTCCTATGCCGAAAAAACTTACTTTTGCAGTATAATTACTATAATGATATATATGGAAGATAAACCTAAGACACTACAAGAGCATGCAATGTATTTCGGCACTATGATGGGAATATTCTGGATTATCAAATTCTCATTCCTGCCTATGGGCTTCAAAATACCACTTCTACAACTTCTATTCATATTCATGACCATGTTTGTCCCAATATTGGGATACATATATATCCGCAAGTACAGAGAACGCTATTGTGGCGGAGAGTTGTCGTTCATGCGCGGATGGGTATTCTCATTATATATGTATTTCTTCGCGGCTTTACTGACGGCTGCCGCACATTATGTTTACTTCAGATTTATAGACAACGGCTATCTGATGGGAACATACATGGAACAGTTGGAAAATCTGAAATCGACACTGACCGGCAATCTGGAAACCTCAGTAGACCAGCTTATCCGGAATCTTGACATCATAGCTTCGATGTCGCCACTGCAACTGACACTGCAATTAATACTCCAGAATATTTTTTACGGAGCTATTCTTTCGCTACCCACTGCCCTATTGGCTATGAGAAGAAAGAAAAACTCATAAACTCAAAAGCTTAAAAAAACTCATAAACTTAAAAACTCATAAACTTAAAATGGATATATCAGTAGTAATACCTCTGTATAACGAAGAAGAATCATTGCCTGAACTTCATGCGTGGATAGAAAAAGTAATGAACGAACACGGCTTCAGCTACGAAATCATATTCGTAAACGATGGCAGTACCGACGGTTCGTGGAACGTGATAGAAAACCTGAGCAAGAAGCATGCCAATATAAAAGGTATAAAGTTCCGCCGAAACTACGGGAAATCCCCTGCCTTGTTCTGTGGATTTGAGAAAGCGGAAGGCGATGTGGTAATAACAATGGATGCCGACCTGCAGGACAGTCCGGACGAAATTCCCGAACTATACAGAATGATTACTGAAGACGGGTATGACCTTGTTTCAGGATGGAAACAGAAAAGATACGACCCGCTCTCAAAGACCATACCGACAAAACTGTTCAATGCCACAGCCCGAAAGGTGTCAGGTATAAAAAACCTTCACGACTTTAACTGCGGCCTAAAGGCCTATCGCCGCGATGTAATAAAGAACATCGAAGTGTACGGCGAGATGCACCGCTACATACCATATTTGGCCAAGAATGCCGGTTTCAGCAAAATCGGCGAGAAAGTAGTGCATCATCAGGCACGAAAATACGGCAAGACAAAGTTCGGAATAAACAGATTCGTCAATGGATATCTTGACCTTATTACACTGTGGTTCCTGTCAAAATTCGGAGTCAAACCTATGCACATCTTCGGATTCCTCGGTTCAATAATGTTCTTCCTCGGATTTATAGCCGTAATAGCCGTGGGAGCAATGAAGATATACAACATGCATGCCGGCAATCCGTACAGCCTCGTGACAGACAATCCGTATTTCTTCCTCGCGCTTACTACAATGATATTGGGAACACAGCTCTTCATAGCCGGATTCCTTGGTGAACTTGTAGCCCGCAACTCGCAGGAAAGAAACAAATATCAAATAGAAAAAGAACTGTAAGAACCAAAATGAAAAGACTACCTGCAATATTCATAGCAATAATCCTGCTTGCAACATTCTTTCTGAACAGTTGCGAAGGCGAAAGCTGTCCACCAAACGCTTTGGCGTATGCAAAGTTCACGTTAGTAAACCAGCATGGCAAAGCAGTGGCTCCAACTGTTCCGGCCAGCATCATAGGACAGATGACAGCCGATGTAACCGTTTATGACACTCTCGACAACGGACAGATAGTGGAAAGAATAGTGGAAGACTCGATAATAAGCGACACGCTGATAAATAAGGAAAGCAACATGAGTACTTTCAAGGTTCCATTAAGTTATTCCAACGAAACTACAATAATAATAGACTTAGACGGAGTGCAACAGGACTACATCACTATCAAGCACAACAACACACCTTATTTCATGAGTGTGGATTGCGGCACAATGATGTTCCACGAAGCTACGGAAGTGACACACAGCAACGGAATTGACTCTATAGAAATCGTAAACCCAAACATTGACAATTATGAAAAAGAAAACTTCAGGATATATTATACAGTGGCTGATACTCAGTAGTCTGCTGATATGTCCGATGTATGTTTTCGCACAAAAAGGAAAAGACAAGGACAAAGAAAAGACTGAGAAAGTTAAAATATATCAGGGAACAACCATCGGAGTAGGAATAGCGGGCTTGGGTAACTACCTCCTCGGCAGCGACATTCTGACTGGAGAAGTAACGCTTCAGGCTAATTTCCTTAACCGTTTTCTCCCAATAGTGGAAGTCGGCTACGGCAAGGTAAACACTCTGAGTGATGCTACCGACATACGCTACAAAACAGGTTCTCCGTTCTATAAGGTAGGTATGGATTATAACTTTTTCCACAACAAGCCTCACCTGCCGGGATTCCTGTTCGGAGGATTGAGATACGGATTCTCATCATTCGTATATGATGTAGACGGTCCTACAATGACCGACCCGAACTACGGGGGACAGATACAGGTGCCATTCTCCTATCATGGAGTAAACACCACTGCACACTGGCTGGAAATAGTGGGTGGAATGAAAGTGAAAATCTACAAAGGTTTCTGTATGGGCTGGAGCGTAAAGTACAAGAAACGCCTCAGCTACACCAAGCATGCCAATACCGAACCATGGTTTATACCGGGCTACGGCGAAAATGCCGGAACAGCTTTCACCCTGTCATACCATCTGATGTATAATCTTCCGTTTTAATAACTCAAGACATGAGCATAATAGAAATATGGCTTTTAGCGATAAGCCTTGCAATCGACTGCTTCGCCGTTTCAGTGGCAAGCGGTATAATCCTTCATAAGATAGAATGGAAAGTATTCCTCAAAATGGGATTCTTCTTCGGACTGTTCCAGGCCATGATGCCTTTCATAGGATGGTTGGGCGCAAAAAGTTTCCACCACTACATCGAGGCCTACGACCACTGGATAGCATTCGGACTCCTTTCATTCCTTGGCGTAAGGATGATAAAGGAATACTTCAGCGATGAAGAATCGGAAAGTTTCAATCCACGAAAACTGAAAGTCATACTCACCCTGGCAGTGGCTACAAGTATCGACGCGCTTGCGGTAGGAATATCATTCGCATTCACCGGATTCAAGACACTGAGTTCGCTCATGCATCCCCTCATAGCCATCGGAGTGGCATCGTTCGTAATCTCCGTTATAGGAAGTCTGATAGGAGTATTCTTCGGAAAACGATTCAATCTTAAGATGGAAATCTTCGGAGGACTTGTACTTATAGGCATCGGAGTAAAAATTCTTATCGAGCATTTATCATAAAAACATACACAATCATGAACAATAAATCTTTAAAATGGCAGATACCGTTCCTCATTCTGCTTGTTGTAGGAACTGTTTTAATACTGAAAAAACAGCCACCGTTCCACACCGACCAGGGGCTTGTGTTCGGAACAATGTACAAAATAACCTACCAGCATAACGAAAATCTAAAAGCCGAAATAGAAGCCGCCCTGCAAGAGGTGGACAACTCCCTTTCGCCATTCAACAAGACTTCTGTTATCACAAAGATTAACAATAACACCGACATGACAGCAGACAGCCTTCTGACTGACGTTTTCATGTTGGCCAAAAGCATATCCGAAGAGACAGACGGTGCTTTCGATATCACGGTTGCCCCACTTGTAAACGCCTGGGGATTCGGCTTCGACAGTTCTACCAATGTGAGCCGTGAAACTATAGACTCGCTGCGCCGGTTCGTCGGTTTTGAAAAGATAGCACTGAAAGACGGCAAGATAGTGAAACAGGACAGCAGGACGATGCTCGACTGCAGCGCAATAGCCAAAGGCTATGGAGTGGACCACGTGGCACGCCTGCTCGACAGCAAGGGAGTGGAAAACTATATGATAGATATAGGTGGCGAACTGGTTCTGAAAGGCAAGAACCCGAAAATGAACGTTTGGCGCATAGGTATAAACAAGCCGATAGACGATTCCCTGTCAGTAAACCAGGAACTGCAAACCGTGATAGAAATCACCAACGCCGGACTTGCCACTTCGGGCAACTACCGCAACTTCTATTACAAGGACGGCAAGAAATATGCCCACACCATCAATCCTCGTACGGGCTATCCCGTACAGCATAACATCCTGTCGTCTACTGTCGTGGCAAAGAACTGCGCCACAGCCGATGCCTATGCCACAGCATTCATGGTTCTCGGCCTTGACTCTGCCGTTGCCATCTGCAATGCTCATCCGGAAATTGATGCATATTTCATCTATTCCGACGACAAGGACTCAACCCGTGTTTTCTATACGGACGGAATGAAAAGGTTTATCAGAAGCAAATAAAATTCAAAACTCCCCGACACAGAAAGCGTAACACGTACGTGTTACGAGCGTAACACGAACGTGACGCGCGCGTGACACGAACGTGTTCCGCCCGTTACACGTTCGTGTAACGCTATTTTTTTCAGCAACACTTTCCAAATACTTTCTGAAGAGTTCCAAACATTAAGCAAGAGATTCTTCTTGTTTGGCAACAACTCTGAAAGTATTTGGAAAGTGTTTTTTGCATATAATCTTTCTTACAGTAAAAGAAACTGTTTAATCGGCATATTTTATGACAGCTGTTAACCAACGCAACAAAAAGTAAATTATTGTTTTTGTCATTCGTTTAAATATGCATTACAAATGTATATTCCCACAGGAAACGGAATCACCCAAAATGTTAATAATACACCAACACAAGCGTAAAAACATATTTTTAACACCATATAAAGAAAATAAATAGCAAAATATTTGTAAAAATAAAAATATAAAGTAATTTTGCAACAAAATAAATATACAGATTATTTATTCATAATATTAGCTAATACTTAATTACTATTTATAACTATACAATTTATGAGAAAAAACTGTTTATTAATTTTGTTTTTCTTCTGTATGGGTGCACTTCTTGCACAAAACAGAGTTGTAAAGGGAGTCGTTATCTCTTACGATGACGATTTGCCTATTGTAGGTGCATCTGTATTAGTAAAAGGTACTACCCTTGGTACTATTACAGACATTGACGGTAATTTTGAAATTGCCAATATTCCTGAAAATGCAAACAAGATTGTGATTTCTTACGTCGGAATGAAATCCCAGGAACAACCAATCAGAAATGAACTTATGAAAATAGTCCTTAAATCGGACGCAAAACTTCTTGACGAGGTAATGGTAGTAGCATACGGTACTGTAAAGAAGTCTTCATTCACAGGTTCTGCTGCTGTGGTAGATCAGGAAAAATTAAAATCACCTGCAGCATCATTCGACAAGTCTCTCGCCGGACAGGTTTCAGGTGTACAAGTAATTTCAAGTTCAGGCCAGCCAGGTTCTGCAACTTCTTTCCGTATTCGTGGTTCCGGTTCTCTTAAAGCTTCCAATGAGCCACTTTACGTTATTGACGGAGTTGCCACTTCATCAAATGAATATAGTACAATTGCAAAAGAGAATGACTCAAGCACCAATATCCTTGCTTCAATCAACCCTAACGATATTGAATCCGTAACGATTCTTAAAGATGCTGCAGCTGCAGCACTGTATGGTTCGAGAGCTGCAAACGGTGTTGTTGTCATCACAACAAAAAGCGGTAAAGAAGGAAAAGCCAAGGTTAACTTTAACGCACAATATTCATGGGCTAAACTTGGTAAAGCATATGATCTTATGAGTTCTGCGGACATGTACCATCAAATGTTCATGGGATATATGGCCAATGGTGAATCTGTAGGAGAAGCCAACAGAAAAACTACAGAATCTTTAACTCATAACCCTTACAACATAGCAAACCCTCTTGACGCAAACGGCAACGTTGTAAACGGTGCAAAGATTGTTGTTGATACAGACTGGCAGGATGCTATCTTCAAGACTGCGCCAACTCAGGATTATAATGTCAACATAAGCGGTAGTACATCTAAGACCAATTATTTCTTCTCTGTAGGTTACACAGACCAACAGGGTATCGCACCTGAAAGTGATTATAAAAGATACTCAGGCAAGATGAACATCAACTCGGATGTAAACAACTGGTTGAAAGCAGGTATGAATGTAACATTCTCTCATTCTGTACAGAACACTACTGTTGCCGGTTCGGCAGGAGCAAGTCCTCTGTATAACTCACTTTCTTTCCCAAATGCAGTACCTATATATATAGTAGACGCTGACGGAAATCCGGTGTCGGATGCTGACGGAAACAAGCAATACAACTTCTCCAACCCTATTTCAAGAGACTTCAACCCTTTGGCAATCCCAAGCATGGACGTAAACAAGAGTAAGTTCTACAGACTTCTTGCATCAGCTTACGCTCAAGTTACGTTCTTTAAGGGACTGTCTTTCAAGTCTGTATTCTCTCCTGATTTTGTTTCTACCGATGAACACAGATACTGGAATAAGGAACATGGTAACGGTCCTGCCTATAATGGTCGTCTTGATAAATATCATAATGTTGATATGATGTACACTTCTACCAACACATTGAATTACTCAAATGTTTTCAAAGATATTCACAGCGTTAACATACTGGCAGGTATGGAATACTGGCAGAGTGTATATGAAACAATGTATGCCGGAGGAAAAAACATTTTTGGTGATATGCAGGAACTTGATGCCGCTTCTGGCTCATTTGCCCCATCATCTGCTACAACAAAAGAGGTTCTTATCTCTTATTTCGGTAGAGCTGAATACGCTCTTGGCGACAGATACAACTTCTCTGCCAGCCTCCGTAGTGACGGTTCATCAATATTCGGTAAAGATACCAAATGGGGTACTTTCTGGAGTCTTGGTGCTTCATGGAGAATCAAGCAGGAAGAATTTATGAAAGATGTAGAATGGGTTGACAATCTGAAATTAAGATTAAGCTACGGTACATCAGGAAACAAAAACGGTCTTGCCAGATATGCCTCACTCGGATTGTGGACTACTAAAGCTGATTATCTTTACGGTTCGAACGCCGGTATCGGCCACTAACAGTTGGTAAACTCTCTGTTAGGCTGGGAGAAACAGGCAATGTTCAATATCGGTGTTGACTTCGGATTCTGGGAAAGATTTTATGGTTCGGTAGACTATTTCAACAAAACTTCAGACGGATTGCTGTACGATGTACCTTTGGCATTGCAAAACGGATTGAATTCAATAACAATGAATGCTGCCAAGACCGTAAACAGCGGTTTTGAAATCGTCCTTGGAGCAAATATCCTCAGAAGTGATGTAGTTTGGAACATGGACTTGAATGCTTCTTTTATAAAAGACGAGATAAAAGACCTGAACGGCGAGAATGATATCAAGATGACAGACTATCAGAAAATATGGTCAGTGGGAGGAAGCCAGTATGAGTTCTATATGCCTACATGGGCCGGTGTTGATCCTCAGACAGGTGATGCATTGTGGTACAAAGTGGACGATTCGGGTAACAGAACAAAAACCAACAAATATTCCGAAGCCACATACGAAAGACAGGGAAGATCTACCCCGCTCGTTTATGGAGGTTATACCAATACACTGTCTTACAAGAACTTCGACCTGCTCATCCAATTGAACTATAATATTGGCGGTAAAGTATATGATAACTTGTATGCAAACCTTATGCATGATGGTACTACCCCAAACAACAATATGCATGTAGATGCTCTTAACGCATGGACTACTCCGGGACAGATTACAGATGTACCTAAGTATTCTATCAACAATTCTACATCATCTTCAAGTTTGTCTACAAGATACCTGTATGATGCAACAAACATCAAGCTGAAAACTATCACATTGTCATACACTCTGCCTAAAAACCTCGGTTTATTCTCAAAAGTAGTAGCAGGTGCAAAAGTATGGGTTTCTGCTGATAATCTCTGCACATGGTTTGCTGACAAGGATTACAAAGGATATGACGACCTGGATATTTTCGGAATACATGCGTACAAAATGTATCCATATTCATTCCCTACTCCAAGAACATTTACTATTGGTGCTAATCTGACTTTTTAATTATTAACGAGAAATTTTGAATATATGAAAATTAAATATTTTGCTTTGGCTTTCTTAATGCTGCCTTTCATGTCGTGTTCTGACGATTTGCTTTATCAAGATCCAAGCACATCGCTCATTGACGAAAATATCTTTGAAAGTGCAGACAACGTAAACGGAGTTTTAAACGGTGCTTATTCATGGACAGGACATTACTATTACATGACTTTAGGACAAATTTCTTTAGATGTAATGGGTAATGACATGAAAATAACCGACGGTACATACGGATTTTCCACCTATAACTGGCTTATGTACGCTTATGCATATCAGCAGTATCCGAGAGTGGTAGACGGATGGTGGAGCGCATATTCTCCATACATCTGGCAGACAGCATACAAAGCCATAGACCAGTGCAACCAGATTATTGCAAATGAAGACAAACTTCCTGAAGGATGTGAAGATATTCTGGCACAGGCTTACGGACTTAGAGGATGGAATTTCCTAAATCTTTACCATCTGTTCTGTACTTCATACACAAATACAGGCGATGAAGGACAGGGACTGTTCTTAAGACTTACGCCGGGAGATGCTTCCGGGGAAAACGTAGGACGTTCTAATCTGAAGGCTTCTATGCAAAGAATAATAGATGACTTTACTTATGCTTATGAACATTGTACAGACAAGAGTGGAAATTACTTCATGAACAAAAAGGCAGCTGCATTGCTTCTTGCCAGAACTCATCTGGATATGGGCAATTATGACCTGGCTCTGGACGCACTCTCTAAAGTAGGTTCAAGCTATGATGGAAGCGATTTGATGTCGGCAGAAGAATACCAGTCCGGATTCAACACTATCAACGACGAATGGTTGTGGGGATTTAACTACACATCCGAAACTTCGAATATCTATGCATCAATACCTTCATTCTATTATATAGCTAAAGCTAAGGATGATGAATCAGGATTCGGAACTCCGGGATATGGAACAAAAGTTGAAAATAAAGATTATTTAAGCGAGAACGCTGTAGAATATTTAGTGGGATATGGAACAGTGAGAGCAAACAATTCTTTTGTAGGAATATTCGGAAATGGAGATTGCCGCAAACTATTCCCATTCTACGTCAACGAAAAGGATGGATATGCTGTAGCAAAATTCTCATCCAAAGGTTCGCTTGGTATTGCCGACTATCCACTCTGCAGAATGGCAGAAGCATATCTTATAGCAGCAGAATGTTATTTGATGTCTTCTACTCAGAAAGATGAAGCTAAAGCTAAAGATATTCTAAACAAATTACAAGAGAAAAGAAACGGAACAATCTCTACAGATGTTACTATAGATGAGATATGGAAAGAAAGAAGAAGAGAACTTTACGGTGAAGGCTTTGCATTGCCGGACATCAAGCGTTTACAAAAGCCACTTGAACGTACAGGCGAAGACCATTGGTGCAGCGTCGTTTCTCTTCCTGCCAACAGTCCAAGAATGATGTTCCCTATACCGGCAGACGAACTTGACTATAACAAACAGGCCGACGAAAACGACCAGAATGAATATTGGAGAAATTAATTTATTTTGAAACATGAATAAACTTGTTTATTTATTAGCTTTTGCAGCCCTGACTTCTGCCTGTAGCAATACAGGCGGAAAGCCAGAGGACTCATTAGTCCTGGATTTTCAGGGCAGGAGCATTGATATAGCCCCTTTCTATAAGGACTTTCCTTATTCTATCTTCAGTGTAAGCAAGGATGGCAGCAAACTGTTATTCTTCAAGACAGACGACAAACAGGTATTACAGCAGATTGACATCACCGATGGTGCTGATCTAAGAAATGCAACAAATGTTTCAGACACAGACTTTTCTGTAAGAAACTGCTGGAACGCCAAATTCAATAAAGCAGACGGCTATGTATACTGGATTGGAGATGAAAAAAATGATGAAATAGTAAATGTATACCGAACCTTACCCGGCTCCGGTAAAATAGAAAAACTGACAGATGTTCCCTACATATATGCCTGGAATTTCAACCACGATGGAACAAAACTGGCTTATGTAGCAAGAATGGGACAAAATGAGAACAGACTTGACGAACTTCATATAATTGACCTGAAGTCACTGGATGACACTCTGATATGTGAAGATAAGGCAGATTTCAGATATACATGGGGAAGCATCAGCTGGAAACCGGATGAAAAAGGAGTAGTACTTCTTGGTCTTAAAGACATGGACCGTACATATACCAATGTACTTTATATAGACTTGCAGACAAAGAAAACCACAGTTCTGACAGATCCGGCAAAAGAAGGAAGCCTGTCAGGAACGATGGTTGTTTCCGATTGGCTTTCGGATGATGAAGGAATATATATATCCGACCAAGACGGATATAACAACTTGTATTCATTCAAAGTATCTACAGGCAAATCAAAACAAATTACGTCTTATGACATGAATATAGACGATGCTGCACTGGTAGATATCAACAACAAGAAACTGATATTTGCCGTACGAAGCAATCCTATAGGTTCTTCATTATTGCTCATAGACCCGGCATCGTCAGATATAGTTGCTCAGAAAGACTCCGAACTGGCATTGTCGCTTGGCGGAGTAAAAGACAACTGTGTAACCTTGCTTGCCGGCGGTACAGTAAAACTGTTTCAGGTGGTCAGAGCTACTGTTTCAGAAGATTCCATTTCATTGAAGACTGTAATGGACACTCCTGCTGACATAGAAAACAAAATGGTTTACTCTTCAGTAAAACGTCTCGAAATACCAACATTCGACACAGACGAAAAGACAGGTGAAACACGTAAACTTCATGCATACCTGTATACACCGAAAAATCCTTTACCGGCAGACAAGTCTATTCTTCTGGTAGAATCATTTTATGGCGGTGATAACAGATATTCTTCGGACTATCAGATATATACACAAGCCGGAATGTATGTTCTAAGTGCATCACCAAGAGGCAGCGCAGGATTTGGACGAGACTTTGCAGCCATGAACGACGGTGATTTGGGAGGAAATGAAACTATCGACATGATTTATGCTACAAAATATGTATCTGACATGTTAGGTATACCTGCAGAACGTGTTGGTGCTTTTGGTATGAGCCATGGAGGATATGAAACGATGAGACTTCTTACTTTCCCAGGTGAAGTAAACGGAACAAAAGCATCCTTCCCATTTGGATTCGGTATGGAAACTGCAGGTTTCTGTGATATCATTTGGCAACACAATCATTCTAATATTCCTGACTGGACATCATTGGAAGCCGGAGATCCTAAAAAAGATTCCCTGAAACTGATGGATCGTTCACCTATTACACACGCTGATAAAATTACAGGCCCTCTGCTGCTACTGCACGGCGACCACGACAACAGAGTACACATAGGAGGATCTGAAATGATGGCAAACAAACTAAAGGAACTCGGCAAACCATATGAATATGTAATATTCCCAGGATTAGGACATGGTATTAAAGGAACTGAAAATAATAAGAAATTTTTCGAGTCTTGTTTTGATTTTATAGAAGAATATGTACTCGAAAAATAATATTATATAAATCTCTCTCTTTCGTTTAAACTTTAAAAACGTTGTCTCGAAAATTTCGGACAACGTTTTTTTATTTGTAAAAAGGTCAGAATACATTTATAAGAATCCATACATACTTACTTTTTATCATTATTTTACACAAAAACACGCCTAAAAACTTGCATATAATATAGAATTTCATATCTTTGCAGATAACAAAACATTTCATTTTGTCAGACCTTAATATTTTGAATTATGAATATCAATCAAATCATGGCTTCACTGGAAGCTAAGCATCCGGGTGAATCAGAGTATCTGCAGGCAGTAAAAGAAGTATTGCTCTCTATTGAAGATGTATATAATCAGCATCCTGAGTTTGAAAAAGTATCATTGATAGAACGTCTGGTAGAACCGGACAGAATTATAACTTTCCGTGTACCTTGGGTAGACGATAAAGGTAAGGTACAGGTAAACATAGGTTACAGAGTACAGTTTAACAATGCTATAGGCCCTTACAAAGGCGGTATCCGCTTCCATGCATCAGTAAACCTCTCAATTCTGAAATTCTTAGGATTTGAGCAGACATTCAAGAATGCCCTCACTACCCTGCCTATGGGTGGCGGTAAAGGTGGTTCGGACTTCTCTCCTCGCGGAAAGAGCGATGCTGAAATAATGCGTTTCTGTCAGGCATTCATGCTTGAATTGTGGCGTCACGTAGGCCCGGATATGGACGTTCCGGCAGGCGATATCGGTGTAGGCGGCAGAGAAGTAGGCTATATGTTCGGAATGTACAAGAAACTGACTCACGAGTTTACCGGAACATTCACCGGCAAGGGACTTGAATTCGGCGGTTCCCTCATCCGTCCTGAAGCAACCGGTTTCGGAGGTCTGTACTTCGTGAAACATATGCTCGACAAGAAAGGCATAGATATAAAAGGTAAGACAGTTGCCATATCAGGCTTCGGTAACGTGGCTTGGGGTGCGGCTACAAAGGCTACACAGCTCGGCGCAAAAGTTGTGACAATTTCCGGACCTGACGGATATATTTACGACCCTGACGGAATTAGCGGCGAAAAGATAGACTATATGCTTGAACTCCGTGCTTCCGGCAACGATATAGTAGAACCTTACGCAGAGAAATTCCCGGGTTCCAAGTTCGTTCCGGGACGTCGTCCATGGGAAGTTAAGGTAGATATTGCACTTCCTTGCGCAACTCAGAACGAATTAAATGGCGAAGATGCTGGAAATTTGATAAAAAATTCCGTACTTTGCGTCGGAGAAATTTCAAACATGGGTTGTACGCCTGAAGCGATAGACGCTTTCATCGAAAACAAGGTAATGTATGCACCTGGAAAAGCGGTCAATGCAGGCGGTGTTGCCACTTCAGGTCTTGAGATGAGCCAGAACGCAATGCATATGAGCTGGAGTGCGGAAGAAGTGGACGAAAAGCTCCATCAGATAATGCACAATATCCACGAGCAGTGCGTGAAGTACGGAACTGAAGCCGATGGATATGTGAATTATGTGAAAGGTGCCAATATAGCAGGATTCATGAAAGTGGCTCATGCAATGATGGCACAAGGAATAGTATAGGAAAACTTAAGAGTTGACAAATTGAAGATTTGATAAGGTTGCTGTCCGAATGGTTCTAACAACTAAAAACTTAAAAACTAATAAATTATATCTCGTTTAGTTGTATTTGTATTTTGTATTGTAGCTTGCGCTGTCCGCCTGTGAAGGTATGACAGCGTTTTTTTATGTTAAAGAAGTCGTGTTTCTGATAAAATATCATTACATTTGCCATATTAAACATAAAATTCCTAATGAAAACAAAAGCAATATTCTTCGTAATACTACTTTTCACGCTTTCAGCCTGTATCAAAGAAAGCCTCAACAGCGGTTATAGCAGCAACGATTTATCTGTCAGCATAACAGGAAATTCCATGTGTGGTTTCTCAAACAAAAGTTCCAGAGCAGCCACAATAAGCCAAATACCGGAAAACGGACAAATCATGTTTTACAGCACAGGTGGAATTATAGCAGATGGCGATATCTTAACATTAGAAAACGGACTATGGACCGGACTGAAAAATGACAAGTGGGATACAAGTGGAAACGATGCATCCATCGCTGCCTATTATCCTGTAATAAATACTGCCGCAGATTTATATTCAGGAAACGGCGAGTTGCAGGACATGGTATGGTGCAAGACTACTGCTAAATTGGGAGATAATGTAAACCTGTCTTTCAGCCATATGTTTGCAAAACTTGTGATAAATATAGAAAGCGAACTTAATGATACTGTGAAAGATGTGAAAGTGAATATACCATCAAAAATCAGCGGTATAAATTTTTATACGGGAGAACTTTCGTTCAATAAAGACGAAAATGCGGATGTTACATTTGAAAAAAACGCTGAAGGTAAGTATGAGATATTCATCCCAAAATCAAACGACTGTAGGATTTCATTGGAAATTACATGTAATAATGGTAAAAAATACAATTCCCTGATTAATAATAAAGTTTATAATTCAGGTTACGAGTATATATGTAATGTCAAATTTAATAACGGTATATACACCACTGAGGATTTCATTGCATTTACTCATCTGATAAACAATTATCTGATTTACGGAAATGAAGACTTAGTATATAACGAAAAGAAATTATCCGATTTTTATGTTATGCAAGATGGAAAACGGGTGTTTAATCTTTATAATGATTTGAGTTTTACGGATGATGAAGCAAGTAAAATTGAATTAATAGGAAGAAATTCTATAGAATTTGATGATGTATTTAATGGCAATAACCACAAATTAGAAAACATTTCACTATCATACAAATCAAATTGCACACAGTTAGGACTATTTATTATAACAAGCGAAAATGCCATAATTAAAAACCTGACTCTTTCTGACTGTGGTTTCGACACACAAACTAAAAGAGGTTTAGCAGCATTAACAGGAAGAAATAATGGAGCAATTGACAACTGTCATGTAAACAACTTTAGTGTTAATGATGTATCTTACCAACAAGTCAGCTGTATCTCTAATTTAAATTACGGTACTATCAGTAACAGCAGCATTTCCGGATGCAATCTTAAAAAAGGCGACTCTTCATTAGGTACTTTTTGTTATACAAATAATGGTAATATTATTAATTGTAGAATATATAATAATTTAACAAAAAGCCCAAAAGGTAATTCTTCTTCTGCCGTTTGTGCATATAACCAAGGAAATATCTTCAACGTCTTTGTACAAGACTACAAAAGTAGCTTATATGGCTTATGTTTTAATAATTCAGATACTGGTCAATACTATAACTGCATAATGCATCAATTATATAAAGATTATAATAAACATATAGGAACTGACGAAGCCACTTCAACATCATTGTTCAAAGGTATCTCATTCTACCAAAACACAGCAGAAGAATACCAAACAGCAGCAAATTCTCTAAACGAATGGATAGATGGAGAAGGGAAAGAGCTATACCCTACCCTCACCTTCCGCCGCTGGACAACAGACCCGATACAGAAAGTTATATTTGAATAGAAAGTCTTATTATGTTTTTTTTGGAGATTAAAGTCGTGCATCTTGACTAAATATTGTATTTTTGCGCAGTATTACTAATAAACAAAAATATGAATAAGAATAAATCTCTGATAATTATAATAGTAGTTCTTGCTATAATCATAGCCGGTGTATCATTCTTTGCAGTTCAACAGATGCAACAGAACAAAGAGATGTCCGAACTCTTTGCTGTAGAGAAAATGGAAATGGAAAATGAGTACAGCACTTTTGCTACACAATATGACGAACTCCAAATCCAGATTAACAACGACTCACTGAGAGAAAAACTGGAAAGTGAGAAACTGAAGACACAAAGACTGCTTGAAGAGTTGCGTCAGGTAAAATCGAGCAACGCTGCTGAAATCATGAGGCTGAAAAAAGAGCTGAAGACAGTAAGGGCCGTCCTGAAAAGCTATGTCATGCAGATAGACTCACTCAATAAGATTAACGCTGCGCTTAAGGAAGAAAACAAAGAGGTAAAGAGCAAATATAGTGCAGCTGCACGACAAATCTCAAACCTGTCGAAAGAAAAAGAATCGTTGAATGAAAAGGTAACACTTGCAGCACAATTGGATGCGACCAATATAGTTACAGAACCGCTCAACAGACGCAACCGCGAAGCAAAAAAAGCAAAAGATGTAAAAAAACTTGCTATCTCGTTTACTATTGTAAAGAACATTACCGCTCAAACCGGAAATAAGACTGTTTATGTCAGAATAGCAAAACCTGATAATGAGGTTCTTACAAAAAGCGCATCTAACACATTTGCCTACGAAGACAGAAACATCTCATATTCAATAAAGAAGATGATAGAATATACAGGCGAGGAACAGACTGTTACAGTATATTGGGATGTAGAAGAATTCATGCCATCCGGCACATACAAGGTATATATCTTCGCTGATGGTAACATGATAGGGCAAAACTCATTTACACTGAAGTAAACCACGGATTGTCTATGCACAACACTAATAATAAAATGAAAAAAACTATATACGGAATAATGGGCGGACTTCTCACAGCCGCCCTTGTTTCATCATGTGGCGAGGACCGCTCAGGAGAATACTACGCGCTTATAACCACACAGACATGGATGTATGAAACCATGCAGAAGGAGTATCTGTACTATCAGGATATACCCGAAGAGAAATCCTTGAACTTTTTTAAAAAGCCAAGCGAATTTCTAAGTTCTGCAGTATCGTCAAAAGACAAGAAATCGGGAACAACATTCTCGCATATTGATTCTGTGTATGTATCTGCAAGAAGCACCTCGCAAACACCTACTTTCGGATTTGAAGGCACTATGGTAAGAGCTAATAACGGCTCGTATGGTATAAGAGTGCTATATACCCAGGAAAATTCACCAGCCAATGAAGTGGGACTAAAAAGAGGCGATATTATCATAGCAGCCAACAACAAGAAGATAAACAGTTCGGACTTGTTTTATATCACATCACCAAAGGAAGCATACCTTTTCACAATGGGAAAACTCAATGAAAAGGGATTCGATACATTGCAAACCGTACAGATGCCTGCACCGAGAATAGTAGAAAATAATAATCTATACAAATCGCAGGTAACAGATTTTGGCGGCAAAAAAGTTGCCTATATAATGTACAACGAGTTCGGCAACAACGATACAGACAAGCTGAAAGAACTGTTCAACAGTCTTGCAGGACAGCAAGTCGATGACATTGTCCTCGATTTGAGATATAACCCGGGAGGATATGTCAATACGGCACAAATGATTTCCACTAATCTTGCACCACAGGAAGCTATAGGAAATACATTCCTGAAAATGACACATAACGATATCATCAACAGGACTGATGTACTGAATTTTGAACAGTCGCTGTTGGCTAATGCCTCTGCTTTAAGCTATAACAACCTCTATATAATAACTTCAGGCAATACTGCATCTGCATCGGAGGTAGTAATAAACTGCCTGAAACCGTATATGTCAGGAAGACTGTTTCAGGTAGGAACCGCAACTTTCGGAAAGAATGTTGCACAACAATTGTTCACTGACGAGGAACAGGCACCAATGCTTGAATTCTGGCTTACAAACAGTCTTTTGAGTAATGCTGAAGACTTTAGCGATTATTATACAAACGGATTGCAGCCTGATTACGAAATAGCAGAAAATCTTAAAGGCGAATTGGGAGAATTAGGTACAGAACAGGACTCGCTCATGCTTCCTATCCTGACCCACATAGAAACAGGCAGTTTCCCTGTTACAGACGAAACGGATGAAACTCCGGAAACGACATCAAGAAGCATTGAGGAAAAGCTACGTCTTAACAGTTCCATTGACCTGAAACCTAAATCAGCGATTATAGAATAAAAAAATAGAAATCTTTTCAACAATATACTTTGTTTTTTTGTTAATAAGGCATATATTTGCAATGTTGCATAAACAACCAAACAAAAAAAACATTTCATTTGGTATGAAAAGATTTCTTAGCTTAATCCTGTTGGCCGGAATTACAATCAACGGTTTCAGCCAACGTATCCTGTCATTAGACAGTTGCAGAAACCTTGCTATCCAGAATAACAAGGAACTGCGTATAGCACAGGAGAAAATAAATGCCGCCCATTATAACAGAAAGGCTGCATTTACGAACTATCTGCCTAAATTCGACATTATGGCAACCTACATGCGTACGCAGAAAGAGATTTCATTGCTCAGCGACGAGCAGAAAAATTCAATCAGTAACATCGGAACTGCCACAGGGGCGCAGTTGCAGCAACAATTTCAGCAGATTGCAGCTTCCAATCCTCTGTTGGCAACAGTATTGGAGCCATTGCAGGGCATGATACCGGGACTGACCGCCGGACTTAACGGAGTAGGCCAAGGACTTGTAGATGCTTTCCGCACTGATACAAGAAATATGTTTGCAGGTGCCGCTACCCTGACCCAACCATTATTCATGGGTGGAAAAATCATAGCTTACAACAAGATTACCAAATATGCCGAACAGTTGGCCCAGATGCAGCATGCCACAGGTATGGAAGACCTAATTCTGAATACAGACAAGGCTTACTGGCAGGTTGTTTCTCTTGTAAATAAGAAGAAACTGGCTGAAAGTTATCTCAAGCTACTGGAAACTCTCGATTCGGACATAGACAAAATGATAGCCGAAGGAGTTGCAACAAAAGCTGACGGCCTCAGCGTAAAGGTAAAGAAAAACGAAGCTGAAGTGACACTCCTGAAAGTGGAAAACGGATTAAGCCTCTCGAAGATGGTATTATGCCAGATATGCGGTTTGCCTCTCGACTCAGACATCTCGTTAGCCGACGAGGATATGGAAAATCTTACATTACCTAATTTATATACAGAAAGCAATGTAAACACAGCTTTGGCAAACAGACATGAGCTTAAAAGTCTTGAACTGGCATCGCAGATATACAGACAGAAAGTAAATGTGGTACGTTCTGAGTTTCTTCCTACACTCGCACTTACTGCAAACTATGCAGTTACAAATCCGTCGCTTGTGAATGGATTTGAAAACAAGTTCAGAGGCTTATGGGCTGCCGGTGTGGTGCTCAAGATTCCTGTATTCCACTGGGGAGAAGGTATCTACAAAGTCAGGGCTGCAAAAGCAGAAGCAAACATCGCCAGATATCAGCTTGAAGACGTGAAGGAGAAAGTGGAACTCCAGGTAACACAAAGTTCATATAAGGTAAACGAAGCTACAAAACAGCTTCACATGGCAGAACAGAATATGGACAAGGCCGAAGAGAACCTTCGTTTTGCCACTCTCGGTTTCAAGGAAGGAGTGATACCGACAAGCAACGTACTTGAGGCTCAGACAGCCTGGCTTTCTGCACAATCAGGCAAAATAGATGCTCAGATAGATATGAAGATGAGCGAACTGTATTTACTAAAATCAATGGGAACATTAAAATAATAAAAAGATATGGCTGATAAATCACAACACAGCAACGTTTTGCTGGCATTTT
>CALUJF010000052.1 GCA_944320855.1 uncultured Phocaeicola sp. | reverse complement strand
AAAAAAAAAAAAAAAATAAAAAAAAAAAAAAAAAAAAAAAAAAAAAAAAAAAAAAAAAAAAAAAAAAAAAAAAAAAACACTAATAACTGTTTACAAAACAGATTAAAAACAGACTATTAGTTAATTTTATACAATTATTAAACAAGATATGAACAAAAAAAACGACAGCTATACACACAACGACTCGTAATTCTTCATATATAGATAGTAGATATATACTTTTAAAGTACATCTACACTACCTTAAATATATAAGACAAAAGGTCAGATGAAGCATAATTGTCATCTGACCCGTTTCTTCTATGTAAATTGTCTTTATTACAAATCCCCTTTCTTCAGCACCGTACAGCCTTTCGCATCAAGTACTGCCAGACATGCCTTGAGGTCATTAGGTTTTATCACCACATGAGCTTTGTCGTTCTGGGCAAAAGCATACATATATTCTATAAAGATTTTTTCCTCTGCCAGATACTCCAAAATCACGGCAAGGGAACCAGGAGTATTATCGCAACTGAGGCAGATAACCTCAGTTGACATTACGGCAAAGTTCTGAGCACGCAATACTTCCACTGCCTTATCTACATCGGACACTATAAGACGGAGGATACCGAAATCTGTTGTTTCTGCCATACTGAAGGCATGCATGTTTATGCCGTTCTGTCCCAATGTGCGGACTACATCGTTTATTCTTCCTGTCTTGTTTTCCAGGAATACTGATAATTGCTTTATGGTCATAATGTTTAATTAAAAATTAAGAATGAAAAATTAAGAATGAAAAGCAAATAACAATAGAGTAAAATTTAGAATCAAATTATTAATTCTTAATTGTTAATTATTAATTGTTTACACCAACTTACGGTTATCTATCACTCTCTTCGATTTTCCCTGACTGCGGGCAATACTGTTAGGCTCAACCAACTTGACATCGGCACTGATGGAGAGTACACTCTTCAGTTTGTCGGCAAGCGATTTCTTCAGGGCAAGCATAGCTCCGATATCATCGCTGAAGAAGTCTCGGCGTACTTCAACCTGAATTTCCAGAGTATCAAGATTTCCTTTACGGTCTACTATCAACATATACTGTGGTTCGAATTCTTTCATTTCGAGGATAACGCTTTCCACCTGTGACGGGAATACATTGATACCGCGAATGATGAGCATATCGTCGCTTCGTCCCATGATAGGAGTCATACGCACTGAAGTACGTCCGCACGGACATGGAGCATCGATGAGAGATGTGAGGTCCTTAGTTCGGTAACGGAGCAATGGCATACCCTCCTTAGTCAGTGTGGTGAAGACAAGTTCTCCCTGCTGTCCGTAAGGCAATGGCTGGAGTGTGTTAGGGTCAATGATTTCAGGATAGAAATGGTCTTCGTTGATATGCGAGCCATTCTGTTCCTGGCATTCGTAAGACACACCCGGTCCCATGATTTCGCTCAGGCCATAGATGTTGTAACCTTTCAGTCCAAGACGGTCCTGTATCTCCTTACGCATATTTTCAGTCCATGGTTCTGCACCAAAAGCACCGATACGGAGTCCGAGGTCATGTTTCGTCAGCCCCATCTTTTCCATCACTTCTGCCAGATACATGGCATACGACGGTGTACATGCTATACCTGTAATATTCAGGTCGCGGATAAGACGGATGTGTTTCTCCGTATTACCTGTAGATGCCGGAATTACCGTAGCTCCGAGGTTTTCCACTCCGTAGTGTGCTCCGAGTCCTCCTGTGAAGAGTCCGTAACCGTAGCTCACCGAGAATGTGTCATCGCGTGTAACTCCGTATGCAGTAAGACAGCGTGACATTACTTCGGACCATATGGCCAAGTCCTTACGTGTATATCCCACGATAGTAGGATTACCTGTTGTGCCGGAAGATGCGTGCACACGTACTATCTCCGAAGCCGGTGCAGCCTGCAATCCGTACGGATAGTTGTCGCGCAAGTCCTGCTTCGTAGTGAAAGGAAGTTTCACTATGTCATCTATACTGCGGATATCATCGGGCGACAAATCCATCTCTTGCATTTTCTTTCTGTAGAACGGGACATTATGATAGACATATGTCACCAGTTTCTGAAGTCTTTTCCCCTGCAGCTCGCGCATCTGTTCGCGAGGCATACATTCCTTATTTTCATTCCAAAACATGGGTATTATCTTTAATGGTTAATTTTTTTACTCGTTTTATCGCTGCTTTATATGAAAAACAGGCAGACATTTCTTGGTGCTGACTATAGTCAGCAGCATTACCGACTACAGTAGGCAGCATTGCCGACTATAGTGAGCAGTGGTGCCGACTATAGTCAGCACCAAAACACACCTATATAATTATGCGTTTTTCAGCGGATGGTCCTCCCTGAAAGCTTTCATTCTCTCCTCAAGAACTGGATAAAGTTCTTCCCTCATGCGCGATGTACATGCACGTACTCCCTGCTGGTCGCTTCCCGTAGTGGAAAGTGAGATACTGCTGACACCGTAGTACATAAGTTCTTCGAGCAACTCTCCTCCTGTCATGCCTGGATAGCCCAAGGTGAAGAAGAAACCGTCGCCTACTTTCTGGCGGACATCATAATCATAAACTATGTTGAAACCGTTGTCTGTGAATATCTGTTTCATCCGGCGTGCACGGCGTTCGTACTCGCGTGTATCCTCTACGAAGTCTATCACTCCTTCCACCGATTTGTTCAGCATTTCAGCCATGGCATACTGCGTGGTGGCAGTACATCCGGAAGTTATCATATACATGATGGACGCAATGAATGTAGGTCCGAATATTCCGGAATCCTCATATCTCTCTGCAAGTGCGGGATACTGCTTGTCGAAAAGCTTATCAGAGATACATGCCAGTGCGATACGCTGTCCGGCATAGCTGAATATTTTTGATGCAGAAAGCATAAGGATATAATTATCGGTATATCTTGCTACTGTAGGCACGTACGGCTCCTGATATGGACGACCGAACGGACTGCGGAAGTCCATACAGAAGTATGCCTGGTCTTCCAGCACTATAGTGTCATATTTGGTAGCAAGTTCGCCAATGATTCTCAGTTCGTCCTCATCCAGACAGAACCATGCCGGATTGTTCGGATTGGAATATACTATTGCCGCGACATCACCATCAGCCATCATGCTTTCCAATTTTGCACGAAGAGCCTCGCCACGATAATTGTATATATCAAAAAGTTTCCATTTGATACCGAGGATACGCAACTGGGATTTCTGAATCGGGAAACCCGGGTCAATAAACAGAACCTTGTCCTTTCCCGGAATACGCTGCGTACAAGCTATGAATGCTCCGAACGATGCGGCCACGGAACCCGTAGTAGGCAGACATGCACGTGGAGATATATCAATGTTTATGAATGCCTTGACAAAACGTGACGCCGCATCCTTAAGTTCCTGAACTCCGGCAGCAGCGGGATATTGTGCTCCCAATCCTTTATCGAGAGCTGCCTTTTCGGCTTCGATACCTATCTTGTTGGCTGGCAGACCCGGAGAACCCTGGTCCATACGGATGAAAGGTATGCCTGTAAGCTGCTCCAGACGTGATGCTACAAGAAGCACATCACCTATGGTGGCATTACGGAGGTCGGCAACCTTCATCTCTTTTACTACCTGTTCTACTAATTCTTTACTGAAGACTTTCACGTTGATAATTAAAAATGAAAAATGAATAATTAAAAATGAGACTCAGTGTCTATTCACTTTGAAGATGTTTTCTTCAAACTATACTCATATCCGATATTAAAAGCACGATGGTTCATCTCTACCACAGCTTCACCCTTTGAACCAAAGATACGCTCTATGCTGTGATAAAGTGTTTCCTTGTCAATAATAGTGAATAATGCCGCAGCCGCACCAAGAAGAATTACGTTTCCGCATTTGGGCATATTGTTTTCTTTGGCTATGGCATCTATATCGAGCGAAATCACATTCGGAAGTGAATTAAGCTCAGCCATTACAGCCTCAACTTCCGGATAGTTCGGTATGTTCTTGAACGGAGTGGAAGACGTGATAATCCATCCGTCCTTAGCCAGATACGGAAGATAGCGCAGAGCTTCCATCGGCTCAAGAGAAAGTATCATATCTGCTCCTCCGAGAGGAATAAGGTCGGAAGCGATAGGTTTGTCCGACAGACGGAGATTAGACTGAACATCTCCTCCGCGCTGACTCATGCCGTGTACTTCAGCCTGTTTCAGATTAAGTCCGCTGCGTGTAGCAGCCTCACCTATTATAGTTGCGATGGAGAGGATACCCTGACCTCCCACACCTGAAAGAATTATATCTGTTTTCATTGTTTTTCGGCTCTTTTCTGTTTCAACTTACGGTTAAGTGTCTGCATACATTCACGGCGCGGGATAATAACCGACACACCTTTGTATTCTATCTCTTCGCGGATGATACGGGTTATTTCGTCCATATTCTTTGGCAATGGAACTACCACACGTACATGCTCCGGCTCTACTCCAAGACCAAGACAGATAGCCTCGAACTTGTTTGTTCCGGCTGAATCCTGACCGCCAGTCATGGCTGTAGTAAGATTATCGGAGATTACTACAACGATGTTCGACTTGTCGTTCACCGCATCAAGAAGTCCTGTCATACCGGAATGAGTGAAAGTGGAATCGCCTATGATAGCTATTGAAGGGAACTGGCCGGCATCCGCCGCACCCTTTGCCATAGTGATGGAAGCACCCATATCAACACAACTGTGCAAAGCGCGGAATGGAGGCAGTGCTCCAAGGGTATAGCAACCTATATCACCGAATATCTTTGTATCGGCATACTCGGCAGCCACTTTGTTAAGCGCATCATATACATCGCGGTGTCCGCATCCGTTACATAGTGCGGGCGGACGAGGAACTACATTCTGTGCCGAAGGATAAACCTCAGCAGCCTTAATGCCAAGTCCTGCCTTGACATTGTCAGGGTTCAACTCACCGGTGCGAGGCAACGCTCCGCTCAATCGTCCTTTAACGACATACTGCGAAGGCAATACGCCAAGAAGCTGTTCTTCTACAAAAGGCTGTCCGTCTTCAACCACCAATATCTCTTTACTTGAATTTGCCAAAGCAATAATCTTATCCGTAGGAAGCGGATATTGCGATACCTTTACTATAGGATAAGGACATCCGTCAGGGTAATTTTCCATTACATAATTATATCCTATACCGCAAGCTACTATTCCCAAATCAGCCTTTTCGGAAGATATATTCTCTGCCTTATTGAAAGGTGATTCTTCTGAGAGTCTGCGCAATACCGGCTGAAGTTCGATTACTTCCTTATTACGACGACGTGCATTTGCCGGAAGAAGTACCCAGTTGGCAGGCGAAGAAGCTCTACCTGTAGATGTAACCTCGGAAGCCTCATCCTTAACGGCTACTGCTGCACGAGAGTGTGCCATACGTGTAGTAATTCTCATAAGAACAGGAGTTCCCTCACGCTCGGACATTTCAAAAGCATATTGCATCATGTCGTATGCCTCCTGCTGTGATGAAGGTTCGAGGATAGGAACCATGGCAAACTTGCCGTAGAATCTTGAATCCTGCTCGTTCTGCGACGAATGCATAGAAGGGTCATCGGCTGCAATCACCACTACCCCGCCATTGGCACCGGTCATACCGGAATTGACAAAAGCGTCGGCACAAACGTTCATTCCCACATGCTTCATACATACCAAAGCACGCTTGCCTACATAACTCACTCCAAGAGCAGCCTCCATGGCTGTCTTTTCGTTTGTACACCAGCTGCTGTGCAATCCGCGTTCTTTTGCAAGAGGATGTTCCTGTATATATTCTGTAATTTCAGTCGAAGGTGTACCCGGATATGCATATACTCCGGAAATACCTGCATGAATGGCTCCCAAAGCTATAGCCTGGTCGCCCAAGAGTAATAATTTCTTACTGTTTTCCATATTTCGAGTTATACTATTTCAAATGGGTCGGCATCGTTCAATACCGGGAATTTCTTCCGGAAAGCTTCAAGTTCCGACATATCTATTTCTACTACAGCCTCGCACGCCTTGCCGTCCTCGCAAGCTGCAATCACTTTTCCGTACGGGTCAATCACTGCACTGCCACCTATGTAATCGCAATTCGGGTCCTTGCCCACTCTGTTCACACCTACTACATAACACTGGTTTTCGATAGCCCTTGCTTTCAGAAGGAGTTTCCATGCCTCCACACGCGGAGTTGGCCAACTTGCCACATAGAAAGCTACATCGTAATCATTCCTGTTTCTGCTCCACACAGGGAAACGCAGGTCGTAGCAGACTTGCAGAAGAATCCTTACATCTTTATAATTGACAATCACACGCCTTGTACCGGCAGTAAACCTTTTATGTTCCCCACCATAAGCAAACAGATGTTTCTTATCATACCACTCCACCGTACCTCCGGGGTGCACGAAATAGAATCTGTTGTAAAACCGCCCCTTATCCTCAAGAGCGATACTGCCGGCTACAGCACATTTCTTACGCTGTGCCGTACGTTTCATCCATTCCAGAGTCCCGGAATCAGACTTTTCAGCAATTCCTTCCGGATTGGTACAGAAACCGGTAGAAAACATTTCCGGCAGAACAAATATATCAACATCATCATATTTGTTTATTATTTCATCTGCCTTTTCTATATTGGCCGAAGGATTGGCCCAGACAATATCTGTTTGTAAAATCACTATTTTCATGCTTTTCACATTTAGAACGGCTCAAAGGTAACAATTTAATGATAAGATACAAAAAATTATGACATTTTATTTGACAAACTACCACTATTCAATATTTTTGACATCAAATTATCTATCAAAGCATAAGAAAAAAAGGTTCGTCAGGAGCATATGTTGGGTTATTTATGCAAAAAGTGGCACACATATGTTAATATATTCCGAAATGTTTCTTATTTTTGTACCCAAATATAGTTAATATATAAGAAATGAACGTATTAGAACTAAGTGAACAGGAAATTATCAGACGCAACAGTCTGAATGAGATGAGAGCTATGGGCATAGACCCGTATCCTGCAGCAGAGTATGTAACAAACGCATTTTCTACTGATATAAAAGATGAATTCAAGGATGATGAGACAGAACCTCGCCTGGTATCTGTAGCCGGACGTATCATGTCACGCCGCGTAATGGGCAAGGCTTCATTCATTGAATTGCAGGACTCTAAAGGCCGTATTCAGGTTTATATCACACGTGATGACATTTGTCCGGATGAAAATAAGGATTTATATAATGTAGTTTTCAAACGTTTACTTGATTTGGGTGACTTTGTTGGTATCGAAGGTTTCGTTTTCCGCACTCAGATGGGAGAAATCTCAATCCACGCAAAGAAACTTACAGTTCTATCTAAATCTATCAAACCGCTTCCAATCGTGAAATACAAAGATGGAGTGGCCTATGACAAATTTGAAGATCCTGAACTCCGTTACCGTCAGCGTTATGTTGACCTCGTGGTAAACGACGGAGTGAAAGACATATTCCTCAAGCGCAACAAGGTTTACAACTCAATGCGCGAATACTTCAACTCTAAAGGTTATATTGAGGTTGAAACTCCTATCCTTCAGTCTATCGCAGGTGGTGCGGCAGCTCGTCCGTTCATCACTCACCATAATGCGCTTGACATTCCTTTGTACATGCGTATCGCCAGCGAATTGTATCTGAAACGTCTTATCGTGGGTGGTTTCGAGGGTGTTTACGAAATCGGTAAGAACTTCCGTAACGAAGGTATGGACCGTACACACAATCCGGAGTTTACTTGTATGGAAATCTATGTGGCATACAAGGACTACAACTGGATGATGGAATTTACAGAAAAGATGATTGAAAAAATCTGTCTTGACGTAAACGGTACTACAGAAGTTAAGGTTGGCGACAACATCATCAACTTCAAGGCTCCTTTCAAGCGTGTGACTATGCTTGATTCTATCAAGGAATTCACAGGCTATGACATTACAGGCATGAACGAAGACCAGATTCGCGAAGTTTGTAAGAAACTCAATATGGAAATTGACGACACAATGGGTAAAGGCAAGCTTATCGACGAAATCTTCGGCGAATTCTGCGAAGGCAACTACATACAGCCTACATTCATTACAGACTATCCTATCGAAATGTCACCGCTTACAAAACGTCACCGCAACAATCCTGAACTGACAGAACGTTTCGAGCTTATGGTAAACGGTAAGGAATTGTGTAACGCATATTCTGAGCTTAACGACCCGATAGACCAGCTTGAACGCTTCGAAGAACAGATGAGACTGAGCGAAAAAGGTGACGACGAAGCTATGATTATCGACAAGGATTTCGTCCGTGCACTTGAATACGGTATGCCTCCTACATCAGGTATGGGTATCGGTATGGACCGTCTGGTTATGCTTATGACAGGTCAGAGCACAATCCAGGAAGTATTGTTCTTCCCTCAGATGAGACCGGAAAAGGTTATTCCGAAGGATGCTCCTGCAAAATTCATGGAAATAGGTGTTCCTGAAGAATGGGTAGCACTGATTCAGAAAGCCGGATATAATATGGTAGCAGACATGAAGGACGTAAATCCTCAGAAACTGCACATGGATATCTGCGGAGTAAATAAGAAATATAAACTTGAACTTAAGAATCCTACAGTTGACGAAGTCAGCAACTGGATACAGAATATAAAATAAGTATTTAAATAATCACCAAAGTGAAATTCCCTGGTAAAATAGCTATTATGGGAGGAGGTAGCTGGGCTACAGCTATCGCAAAGATTATTCTTGCCCAGGCCGAGTCAATAAACTGGTATATGAGAAGGGACGACAGAATAGAAGATTTCAAACGTCTCGGACATAATCCGGCTTATCTGACAAGTGTGCGCTTCAACGTAAAGAATATCAACTTTTCATCAGACATAAATAAGGTAGTAAAAGAATCGGACACACTGATTTTCGTTACTCCTTCGCCTTACCTTAAAAGTCATCTTAAGAAACTGAAAACCAAAATAAAGGACAAATTCATCGTTACAGCCATAAAAGGTATTGTGCCGGACGAGAACCTTATTGTTTCTGATTATTTTAATAAGGTATATGGTGTACCTGAAGAAAACATAGCCGTTCTGGCAGGACCGTGTCATGCCGAAGAAGTGGCTTTGGAGCGCCTTTCTTATCTCACTGTTGGCTGTAAGGATATAGACAAGGCAAAAATCTTTGCACAGCAGTTGGCCGGTCACTACATCAAGACTTCTGTTAATTCAGACGTGGCAGGTATAGAGTATGCATCTGTACTGAAAAACGTATATGCAATAGCAGCCGGTATTTGTAGCGGCCTGAAGTATGGGGACAATTTCCAGGCTGTGCTTATCTCAAATGCCATACAGGAAATGAACCGCTTCCTGAATACTGTGCATCCTGTGGAAAGATGTACTAACGAATCGGCATATCTTGGCGATTTGCTCGTTACAAGCTATTCCAATTTCAGCCGAAACCGTGTTTTCGGAACAATGATAGGAAAAGGATATTCAGTGAAAAGCGCACAGATAGAAATGGAAATGATAGCTGAGGGATATTACGGAACGAAATGTATCAAGGAATTGAACAAACATCTGCACGTCAATATGCCTATAGTGGATGCGGTGTACAACATCCTGTACGAACGCATATCACCTATGATTGAAATAAAATTATTAACAGATTCATTCAGATAAATTTTATATTATGGAAAAGATCAAATTAAACATCGAGAATGCTACCAGCTTTTTAGCAGATGGTAAATTGGCTGCATACGAGCCATTGGTTAAGACTTACATGGAAACACTTGAAAAAGGAACAGGGCTTGGTAACGACTTCCTTGGTTGGCTCCATCTTCCATCTTCTATCACAAAAGAACATCTGGAAGATATAAAGGCTACAGCAAAAGTCCTTCGTGAAAACTGCGAAGTTGTAGTTGTTGCCGGTATAGGTGGTAGCTATCTTGGTGCACGTGCCGTAATAGAAGCTATGTCTGACAGCTTCCAGTGGTTGAAAGAAAAGAAAGAAGGCGAACCTATTATTGTTTTTGCCGGACATAATATAGGAGAAGATTATTTATACGAACTTACAAGTTTCCTGAAAAACAAGAAATTCGGTGTCATCAATATTTCCAAATCCGGAACTACCACAGAAACCGCACTTGCATTCCGCCTCCTGAAGAAACAGTGCGAAGACCAGCGTGGCAAAGAAATGGCCCGCAAAGTTATCGTTGCCGTTACTGATGCAAAGAAAGGTGCTGCCCGCGTAACAGCCGACAATGAAGGATACAAATCATTCATCATCCCTGACAATGTAGGCGGTCGTTTCTCTGTACTTACTCCGGTAGGTTTACTCCCTATCGCTGTGGCAGGTATCGATATCGAAAAGCTTATTGAAGGCGCGCGCAAGATGGAAGAAGTATGTGCAAACGAAAACATGTACGAAAACCCTGCCGCACTTTATGCCGCAACTCGTAACGAGCTTTACCGTAACGGCAAGAAGATTGAAATCTTAGTTAACTACCAGCCAAAACTTCACTATTTCAACGAATGGTGGAAACAGCTTTACGGTGAGTCAGAAGGTAAAGACGGCAAAGGTATCTATCCAAGCTCTGTAGACTTCTCTACAGACCTTCACTCAATGGGTCAGTGGATTCAGGAAGGCGAACGTACAATCTACGAAACTGTTATCTCTATCGAAACTCCTAACCACGAATTGCGTGTTCCTACAGACGAACAGAACCTTGACGGTTTGAACTTCCTTGCAGGAAAGCGTGTTGATGAAGTAAACAAGATGGCTGAACTCGGAACTCAGCTTGCACACGTAGATGGTGGCGTTCCAAACATGAGAGTATCTGTTCCTGCATTGAACGAATACTATATCGGACAGTTGATTTACTTCTTCGAAAAGGCTTGCGGTATCAGCGGCTACATCCTCGAAGTAAACCCATTCAACCAGCCTGGAGTTGAAGCATACAAGAAGAACATGTTTGCTCTGCTCAACAAGCCTGGCTATGAAAAAGAATCAGAAGCTATCCAGGCTCGTCTGAAAAAATAAAGACTTATAGACTAATTGAATACAAGGCACGTACTACGGCATAGCTGTAATACGTGCCTTTAAACGATATAAAAGCACAAAGAATGTTTGAAAAGGCAATACAAAGCTATTTAAAAGAAAAAGGACACAACAAAATCAATTTAAAAGCTGTTCTGTTCGACATGGATGGAGTATTATTCGATTCTATGAAGAACCATGCCAAAGCATGGAACAAAGCAATGTCCCTATATGGAATGAATTTAAGCGAAGAAGAGGCATACATGCACGAAGGACGCACAGGAGCAAGTACAATAAACATCGTTTGCATGCGTGAAAGGGGATTTAACGCCACAGAAGAAGAAATCAAGGAAATATATCAGACCAAAAGTGATATATTCAACAGTCTTCCCAAAGCGGAGCCAATGCCGGGAGCTTTTACATTGCTGCGCAACATTAAAGAATCAGGGCTTCAGCCTGTATTGGTTACAGGGTCAGGACAACTTTCATTATTAGACAATCTGAATCATCATTTTCCCAATATATTCCAAAAAGAATACATGGTAACAGCTTTTGATGTCAAATACGGAAAACCAAATCCGGAACCTTATTTAATGGGACTAAAAAAAGCTGGAATTAATGCCAACGAGGCCGTAGTAGTAGAGAATGCTCCACTTGGTGTAAAAGCAGGTGTAGCGGCTGGCATTTTTACAATAGCCGTCAATACAGGCCCACTACCGAATAGCGCATTACTTGACGAAGGTGCAAATCTACTTTTCGGTTCAATGCAGGAGCTTGCTGACAACTGGAATATTTTAAGAAATGATTTAATATGAAATAATAATAGAGTTTTAAAAAAGGTAAGACCGAATCATTAAAGAACAGTCTTACCTTTTCAATATTATAAAAGTGATAATTTAACTAATCAAGCTTTCTTGATATAATCTACAATCCACTGCCCTACTTCCTTAGTACCGTATTTGGCACCACCTTCTACCTGAATTTCAGGAGTACGGACATTGGCATCGAGCGAAGCATCAACGGCACGGCGAATCAAAGCACCTTCTTCCTTGCAATCGAAATATTCGAACAGCATTGCTACGGACAATATCTGTGCCAACGGGTTGGCTATATTCAGCCCCTTAGCCTGTGGCCAAGAACCGTGGATAGGCTCGAATACCGGTGTGCTTTCACCTGTAGAAGCAGACGGAAGAAGTCCCATAGAACCGCTGACAACCGAGCCTTCGTCTGTAAGGATGTCACCAAACGTATTTTCCGTAACCATCACATCGAAGAACTTAGGTTCCTGAAGCATCTTCATCGCTGCATTATCTACAAACATATAGTCTGTTGTTACTTCAGGATACTGTGGAGCCATTTCCTGAGCTATCTGTCTCCACAAACGTGAAGAAGCAAGAACGTTTGCCTTATCAACCACAGTAAGGTGTTTGCTACGCTTCATAGCATATTCAAAACCTACTTTCAGGATTCTTTCGATTTCAGGACGTGTATACATATTTGTATCATAAGCCTTGTCGTTGTCCTGATATTTTTCCCCGAAATACATACCTCCTGTCAGCTCGCGGATGCAAAGAAAGTCTGCGCCATCAACTAATTCAGCCTTAAGAGGAGATTTGTGTACCAGACATTTGAAAGTCTGCACAGGGCGGATATTCGCAAACAAACCGAGTTTCTTACGCATAGCCAAAAGTCCCTGTTCAGGACGTACTTTTGCTGTCGGGTCGTTATCGAACTTAGGGTCGCCTACTGCAGAGAACAATACCGCATCTGCATTCTTACATACCTCGTAAGTTGCTTCCGGAAACGGGTCGCCCACTTTATCTATTGCATCTGCACCACAGATGGCATATTCGTATGATACTTTATGGCCGAATTTCTCGCAAACGGCTGTCATTACATCTACTCCCTGAACTGAGATTTCCGGTCCTATACCGTCACCGGCTAATACTGCTATTTTAAAATCCATTGTATTTGAGTTTTAAGTTTATTATTCTAATTAATAAGATTCAACATTTTTATTGTAGCTTTTATTGCTGCTTCTGTCTGGTCGGCATCCAAACCACGGGTACGGAATTCCTTGTCCTCGTAGTTCCATGTTATCACAGTCTGAACAAACGCATCCGTACGTCCTCCCGGCGGAATTGTAACTGCATAATTCACAAGCATAGGGAATTTACGGTTCAATGCTCCTTTATATATCTTGCGCAATGCACGCACAAAGGCGTCATACTGACCGTCACCGCTCGAACTTTCCTGATATACCTTTCCGTCAATCTCTATGCTGAGAGTGGCCATAGGTTTTAATCCCTGAGCCAAGGTGACAAAGTAACTCAACAGCTTGACTTTCGTATCTACAGTGTCATGCTTAAGAACATCACTTATGATATAAGGCAGGTCGTCCTGAGTGACAAGTTCCTTGCGGTCGCCAAGCTCGATGATACGGTCTGTTACCTTACGCATGGATTCTTCATCCAGTTCCAGCCCCAGGCTTTCCAGATTCTTCCTTATATTTGCCTTGCCTGAGTTCTTACCCAAAGCATATTCCCTCACACGACCGAAACGTTCCGGCTGAAGGTCGTTGAAATAAAGGTTGTTCTTGCTGTCACCGTCGGCATGAACACCTGCCACCTGGGTAAACACATTCTGTCCCACTATAGGCTTATTGGCAGGAATGCTTATACCTGAATATGACTCGACTGTACGGCTAACCTCATTCAAACGACTCTCGTCAATATGTGTGATAGCCTGGAAATGGTCCTTAAGTATTGCCTGAACACTGGCAAGAGGAGCATTTCCGGCACGTTCACCCAATCCGTTGATTGTGGTATGAAGCCCTTTTACTCCGCTTAAGACGGCTGCAAGAACATTGCTTACCGCAAGGTCATAATCATTGTGGGCATGGAAATCAAAATGCAAGTCAGGATAACGCTTCTTCATCTTGCGCATATACTCTATCACCTGAAGAGGATTGAGTATACCTAAAGTATCGGGCAACATGAATCGTTTTATTCCGACATCGAGTAATCCGTCAATAAGCCCGAAAACATAATCAGGCGAATCTTTTATACCGTTGCTCCAGTCTTCCAGATAAAGATTGACTTCCAAATCTCTATCCAAAGCATAAGCCACAGTACGACGGATATCCTCAAGGTGCTCCTCAAGCGTTTTCTTCAACTGATAGCGACAATGTTTCTCCGAGCCTTTTGAAAGAAGGTTTATGACCCTACCCCCGGCATTATGTATCCAATCAACAGAAACAGTTCCATCCACAAAACCAAGTACTTCTACCTTGTGGAGCATGTTATGGCGTGCTGCCCAATCGCATATCATCCTGACAGCATTAAACTCTCCGTCGGACACACGTGCCGATGCCACCTCTATCCTGTCTACCTTCAGGTCTTCGAGCAGCATTCTGGCTATCATCAGTTTTTCGTGCGGTACAAACGATACTCCGCTGGTCTGTTCACCGTCGCGGAGTGTTGTATCCATTATTTCTATTACAGGATGATTCATATTTACAGTTCAAATATTATCTGTTACTTACAGTTTCTTCGTATGCTGCTATCTTATCCCTGTTTTCTACAAGGAAATCTATATCGTCCAGACCGTTCATCAGACAGTGCTTTTTATAAGCATTTATCTCGAATTTCTCAGATTTGCCTGTAGCCTTGTTTATGATGGTCTGTTCCGGCAGATTTACCTCTACCTCAGTCTTAGGGTCTGCATATATAGAATCGAAAAGTTCTTTCAGGAATTCTTCGCTGACAACTACCGGAAGAACAAAATTGTTCAGTTCGTTATTCTTGTGGATATCGGCAAAGAAACTTGACACTACCACTCTGAATCCATATCCGGCAATAGCCCATGCCGCATGCTCACGGCTTGAACCACTACCGAAATTCTTTCCTGCCACCAGTACGTGTCCGCTGTATTTAGGATCATTGAGAACAAAGTCTTTATTCAACGATCCGTCCGGATTATATCTCCAATCGCGGAAAAGATTGTCACCGAAAAACTTTTCATCACGTGTAGTGGCTTTGAGGAAACGTGCCGGGATTATCTGGTCTGTATCCACATTTTCCAAAGGCAAAGGGATACAAGTGCTTGTTATTATATTGAATTTCTGTTTCATTGTTATACTCAATTTTACTGATTACATAAGTGTTCTTGGATCTGTTATCACTCCTGTTACTGCTGCAGCTGCGGCTGTAAGCGGACTTGCAAGCAATGTTCTTGAGCCAGGTCCCTGACGTCCCTCAAAGTTTCTGTTGCTTGTAGAAACAGAGTATTTACCTGCAGGAATCTTGTCATCGTTCATAGCAAGACATGCAGAGCATCCCGGTTGACGTATTTCAAATCCGGCTTCTTCCAGAACCTTGTCAATTCCTTCTTCACGAATCTGCTCGTCCACCATCCATGAACCCGGAACGAGCCATGCTGTGATGTTATCAGCTTTCTTGCGTCCTTTAACTATTGAGGCAAAGGCGCGGAAATCTTCTATACGTCCGTTTGTACATGCTCCAAGGAAAACGTAATCAACTTTCTTTCCAATCAGATTTTCTCCAGGAACAAATCCCATGTACTGCATTGATTTCTCGAAAGAACCTTTCTCCACTTCACTCATACCGTCTGTAGTAGGGATATTTGAAGTAATAGCCATACCCATACCAGGATTTGTTCCGTATGTAATCATCGGCTGAATGTCTGCTGCATCATAGCGTACTTCTTTATCAAATACAGCGTCATCATCACTTTTCAGAGTCTTCCAATAAGCAAGAGCTTTATCCCATTCCTCTCCCTTAGGTGCATATTCGCGTCCTTTGATATATTCGAATGTCACTTCGTCCGGAGCTATCATACCACCACGTGCTCCCATCTCGATAGATAGGTTACACAGAGTAAGACGTCCTTCCATAGTTAGACTGCGGATAGCTTCTCCGGCATATTCCACGAAATATCCTGTAGCACCACTTGTTGTCATCTTCGACATCATATAAAGGGCTACGTCTTTTGCAGTCACTCCTTTACCAAGCTTTCCGTCGATAGTGATACGCATTGTCTTAGGGCGTGCCTGAAGAATACACTGTGATGCCATAACCATCTCAACTTCGCTTGTTCCGATACCGAAAGCTACGGCTCCCATGGCACCGTGCGTCGATGTATGCGAGTCGCCACATACGATAGTCATTCCCGGGAGTGTCAATCCTCTTTCAGGACCTACTACATGGATTATACCGTTCTTCTTGTTCATCATTCCGAAATGTGTCAGACCGAAATCGGCAGCATTCTGTGCCAAGGCATCTACCTGTGCTTTTGAAACAGGGTCTTCTATCGGTTTGTCCTGGTCGTGAGTCGGAGTATTGTGGTCCGGCATACAGTAGATTTTCTCCGGACGGAAACATTTCAAACCACGTGCACGCATACCGGCAAAAGCCTGCGGACTTGTCACTTCGTGGCAATAAAGACGGTCTATATATAATTGGGTAGGTCCTTCTTCAACCTTCTGCACTACGTGTGCATCCCATATTTTGTCAAATAAAGTATTCATGTTTATTTTTAGTTATTGAGTTTTTAAGGTTTTCAGACAAAAGAACAAAAAGACATATTTACTTGATTATATCTCATATTTTTTATTTATGTACTTATGTTCTTTTGTCTGAAAACAGATTATACTATTTCTTGAACTTGTTGATACAGTCTATATAAGCTTCTACCGAGGCAGCAATGATATCAGTGTTCGCTCCGAATCCATAGAACATCTGACCGTCATATTCCACCTGCATATGTACTTTACCCACATCATCACTACCCTTGCTGATAGCCTGGATAGTAAATTCCTTCAGTGTCATCTGACGCTTGATAATCTGCTTCACAGCCTTGATGGCAGCATCAACAGGACCATTACCTGTAGCAGCAGCTTCGAAATGCTCGCCTGAAATGTTAAGTCCAAGACTTGCAACCGAGCGTACTCCCACACCACTTGTAACCTGCAGATATTCAAGCTTGATATGGTGGTTCACATTTCTGTCGGCACCTGCCAATACCATTATATCATCATCAGAAATATCTTTCTTCTTGTCGGCAAGTTTCAGGAAGTCCTCATAAACCTTGTCGAGTTTTTCCTGAGTCATATCCAAACCAAGAATATGAAGTCTGTGTTTCAATGCGGCACGTCCGCTGCGTGCTGTCAATACGATAGCATTGTCATCTATACCTACATCCTTAGGGTCGATAATCTCATATGTCTGAACATTCTTCAAGACACCATCCTGATGTATTCCAGACGAGTGCGCAAAGGCATTACGTCCTACGATAGCCTTGTTTGGCTGAACAGGCATATTCATCAGGCTTGAAACCATTCGGCTTGTAGGATAAATCTTTGTAGTATTGATGTTTGTATCAATATCTATGTCGTTATGGCAACGGAGAATCATGGCTACTTCTTCAAGTGAAGTATTACCGGCTCTTTCACCGATACCGTTAATAGTAACCTCCACCTGTCTTGCACCGTTCAGAACGCCTGAAATAGTATTTGCTGTAGCCATACCCAAGTCATTGTGACAGTGAGTAGAAATTATAGCCTTGTCAATACCGTTTACATGTTCCATAAGGTATTTGATTTTCGCTCCATATTCCTCAGGAAGGCAATATCCTGTAGTGTCAGGAATATTTACAACTGTAGCACCAGCTTTGATTACAGCCTCTACCACCCTTGCAAGATATTCATTTTCAGTACGTCCGGCATCTTCAGCATAGAACTCAACATCTTCTACATAACGCTTTGCATACTTCACTGCAGCCACAGCACGTTCTATTATTTCCTCTCTTGTAGAATTGAACTTATACTTGATATGTGAATCAGAAGTACCGATACCAGTATGGATTCTCTTATGCTTTGCATATTTTAAGGCCTCTGCCGCCACATCAATATCTTTCTGTACGGCACGGGTCAAAGCACAAATTGTAGGCCATGTGACAGCCTTTGAAATCTCAATTACTGAATTGAAGTCTCCCGGACTTGAAACAGGGAAACCGGCCTCTATAATGTCAACACCAAGTGCCTCCAACTGACGTGCCACCTGAATTTTTTCCACTGTATTAAGCTGACATCCCGGGACCTGCTCACCATCTCGAAGAGTTGTGTCAAAAATAAATAATCTCTCACTCATATTCTTTGCATTTTATATAGTTATCAAAAAAAAGCCTTTCGCACAGGGAAGTGAGAAAGGCTTGGTATATCTTAATGTCATTACATCAGTATGCACGCGACTCACTTCCCACCAGTGTTCCCAGTAGAATAATAATACCGCATAGCAGAATATGTAAAAACATTGTATTCATATGATTCTCTTTTTTTGTTCGATGCAAAGGTATATATATTTTTGGAATAATAAAATAAAATGAAAGTTTTTCTCTACATTTAACAACAATTTAATAGTTCCATTATCTTATTACTATTATTATATCAGTTCTATTGACGGTCATTCTATTCTGAGTTCGTGCATACATGCCTGAACTTCTGTTATGCTTCCCATATGTTTTCCCATGTCATCCGACAATTTTATACATTCTCTCCAACTCTGATTGGCATTCATCTTACATTTTGACAATTTCATAACGATATTCGAAGGCTGATAACCTGTATCATTAGTAAGATTCGTACCTATTCCAAACGAACACCTTATCTTGCCTTTACAATATTCATAAAGAGTCAATGCTTTCTCAAAATCCAATGCATTACTAAATATTATTGTTTTCGTAACAGGGTCAATACCCAACTCCTTATACCTATCAATAAGTTTATCTACAAACTCAAGTTCATCGCCTGAGTCACACCTTACTCCGTCAAACAGTTTTGCCTGCTTGCGACTAAAGTTTGTCAGAAAAGATTCGGAAGTATATGTATCAGATAATGCCGTACCCAAGTCACCGTCATAAACGTTTACCCAATTCTCCAAAGCCATATAGTTGGCATGCTTGTATCCGAACTGGGCTCCGTGGAACATGAACCATTCATGAGGATGAGTTCCCATAGGACGCATATTATATTTCATGGCAAGATAACAGTTTGATGTTCCCGTACAATATTTCGAATGTTTCTTCAGATAATCCACCACCCAATCATGTACTTCAAAAGAAAACCTTCTGCGTGTTCCAAATTCAGAGAAAGGCAATGCATTTGAATTGGACAATTCAACCTTTGCGGCCAACTTGCTCAGGATATCTTCCCTTGAAGGTCTTTGATTAAAAAATATATTCTTTATTTCCGAAACAATAGCCAGAATTGGAACTTCATAAAGAGTCACCTTATATAAATAATCGGTCACTTCTATATGCAAATGGCGTTCCTCATCCAGATACACCTCTATTATATCAGGATTAAAACGAAAAGAAGACAACCATTCCCAGTAGACTCTCGGCATAAATCTGCAATTTACAGACATATATTCGAGCTCATCAGGAGTAAGGCCTACTCCTTTCAATCTGTTAAATTCTTCTTTTAGTGTGTTTAGAAAATCATCAGAATATTCAGTTTCATCACGATCCTTAAAACTGAAAGTTCCTATTGCATAAGGAAATAATTTTATATAAGCATAAGACGTAGTAAACTTATACAAGTCTGTATCTAAGATTGATTTTAATATCATAATTACATTTTTTTGACGATGTGGTAAATTTACAATAAATTAATCGGAATGTAAAATTAATATAGATTTTACTTTCACATCATTCACAAAAAATGAATCCGTCACGATATTTCAGAGAATCCGGCAGACCGTATAAACGCGAAAATCCCCGAAGTATCTCTACCTCGGGGACCTCTCTGTTAAAACG
>CALUJF010000051.1 GCA_944320855.1 uncultured Phocaeicola sp. | reverse complement strand
GGCCGTTTGTATGTTATTAACAAGAAAAATCCTAAGTATAAACAACGTCAAGGATAATTTATTATTTTTGCAAAAAAAATAATTTAGTTTATGGCTATAAGAATAGTTGGTGTAGATTTGCCTCAGAATAAGAGAGGTGAGATTGCGTTGACATACGTATATGGTATAGGACGCAGCAGTTCAGCAAAAATTTTGGATAAAGCTGGTGTAGATCGTGATCTTAAAGTTAAAGATTGGACAGATGACCAGGCTGCTAAAATTCGTGAAATAATCGGTGCTGAGTACAAAGTAGAAGGTGATCTTCGTTCAGAAATCCAATTAAACATTAAGCGATTAATGGATATTGGTTGCTATCGTGGTGTACGTCACCGTTTGGGTCTTCCTGTAAGAGGCCAGAGCACAAAGAACAATGCTCGTACACGTAAGGGAAGAAAGAAAACAGTTGCAAATAAGAAAAAAGCTACTAAATAATAATTGTTGATATGGCAAAAAAAACAGTCGCAGCTAAAAAAAGAAATGTGAAGGTAGATGCTAATGGACAGTTGCATGTTCATTCATCTTTCAATAACATCATTGTTTCTTTAGCAAATAGTGAAGGTCAGATTATTTCATGGTCTTCTGCAGGTAAGATGGGATTTAGAGGTTCAAAGAAGAACACTCCGTACGCAGCGCAGATGGCTGCACAGGATTGTGCTAAAGTAGCATTTGACCTTGGATTGAGAAAAGTTAAGGCATACGTTAAAGGTCCAGGTAACGGACGTGAGTCTGCAATCAGAACTGTACACGGTGCTGGTATCGAAGTTACAGAAATCATCGACGTAACTCCATTGCCACATAACGGTTGTCGTCCTCCAAAGAGAAGAAGAGTATAATTTCAGACACCTGTATTAATAACAATTAAAATTTGAAATAGAAATGGCTAGATATACTGGACCTAAAAGTAGAATTGCACGTAAATTCGGTGAAGCTATCTTCGGAGCAGATAAAGTATTAGCAAAAAGAAATTATCCTCCAGGACAGCACGGAAATACTCGCCGTAGAAAGACTTCTGAATACGGTGTCATGTTAGCAGAAAAGCAGAAAGCTAAATATACTTACGGTGTACTTGAAAAACAGTTCCGTAACATGTTTGAAAAAGCTGCAAGTCAGAATGGTATTACAGGTGAACTTTTGTTACAGGCTCTTGAATGTCGTCTTGATAATGTAGTGTTCCGTATGGGTATCGCTCCTACGCGTGCTGCTGCTCGTCAGCTTGTTGGTCACAAGCACATCACTGTTGATGGTAAAGTAGTTAACATCCCTTCATATTCAGTAAAACCAGGACAGTTGGTTGCTGTTCGTGAAAAATCTAAGTCTTTGGAAGTTATTACTAACTCTTTGGCTGGATTCAACCACAGCAAGTATCCTTGGATTGAATGGGATCAGAACTCTAAGACAGGTAAGATGTTGCATGTTCCACAGAGAGCTGACATTCCTGAAAACATAAAAGAACACTTAATCGTTGAATTGTACTCTAAATAATAATTGATTTCATGGCGATATTAGCATTTCAAAAACCAGATAAAGTATTAATGTTAGAAGCGGATTCCAAATTCGGAAAGTTTGAATTCCGTCCGCTTGAACCCGGTTTCGGTATTACCGTAGGTAATGCTTTACGCCGTATTCTTCTTTCTTCTTTGGAAGGTTATGCAATCAATACAATTCGTATTGAAGGTGTTGAACATGAGTTTGCAACTGTTCCTGGTGTAAAAGAAGATGTGACTAACATTATCTTGAATCTGAAACAAGTAAGGTTCAAGCAAATAGTTGACGAATACGAAAATGAAAGTGTCAGCATTACTGTTGAGAATTCTACTGAATTCAAAGCAGGTGACATCGGTAAGCATTTGACCGGATTTGAAGTGTTAAATCCTGAATTGGTTATTTGCCATTTAGACTCAAAAGCAACTATGCAGATAGACATCACAATCAACAAAGGACGTGGATATGTACCTGCTGATGAAAATCGCGTATATTGCACTGATGTTAATGTGATTCCTATCGATTCTATTTATACACCGATACGTAATGTTAAGTACGCAGTTGAAAACTATCGAGTTGAGCAGAAAACAGACTACGAAAAGCTCGTGCTTGAAATTAGTACCGATGGTTCCATTCACCCAAAGGAAGCATTGAAGGAAGCAGCTAAGATTCTGATACATCATTTCATGTTATTCTCAGATGAAAAGATTACATTGGAAGCTTCAGATGCTGACAGCAATGAAGAATTTGATGAAGAAGTATTGCACATGAGACAACTCCTTAAGACTAAGTTGGTTGATATGGATCTTTCAGTTCGTGCTCTTAACTGTCTTAAAGCTGCTGATGTTGAAACTCTTGGCGATTTGGTACAGTTCAATAAGACTGACCTTCTCAAATTCAGAAACTTTGGTAAGAAATCGCTCACTGAGCTTGATGATTTGCTCGAGAGTCTGAATCTTACGTTTGGAACAGATATTTCTAAATATAAATTAGATAAAGAATAAAAAATGAGACATAATAAAAAATTTAACCATTTAGGTCGTACTGCTTCTCATAGAAACGCAATGTTGTCAAACATGGCATGTTCTTTGATCAAGCACAAAAGAATCACTACGACTGTTGCGAAGGCTAAAGCTTTGAAGAAGTTCGTTGAACCTCTGATTACTAAGTCAAAGGAAGATACAACAAACTCACGTCGTGTAGTATTTAGTAACTTGCAGGATAAGTTTGCTGTAACAGAACTTTTCAAGGAAATCTCTGTTAAGGTTGCAGATCGTCCAGGAGGTTATACTCGTATAATCAAGACAGGACACCGTTTGGGTGACAACGCTGAAATGTGTTTCATCGAATTGGTTGACTACAATGAGAACATGGCTAAGACTGCTGCTAAGAAAGCAACTCGTACTCGTCGTTCAAAGAAAACTACTACTGAAGCTCCTGCAGCTGAAGCAGTTGAAGCAACAACAGAGGAAGCCCCTAAAGCTGAATAATTCTGTAGATGCTATAATAAATACAAGGCTGTCCAATCGGACAGCCTTTTTTATGCCCTATCGCTTCGTAGTCTTTTAAGAACCGGTATCGTAAGAGGAAATGCAAGAATGAACGAGCAGAAGTCTGAGATAGCCTGACACATCTCAACGCCCGTTAATTGCAGAAAATACGGGAGAATGATAATCAAAGGAATAAAGAACAGCCCCTGTCTGGCAGATGACAGGATAAGAGCTCTTCCCGGTACTCTGATAGTCTGTAAGAGCATATTACACAATATCACCCATGTACCTAAAGGAAGTGTTATCAATTGCCAGCGGAGAGCATTAGCTCCAATCATTATAACTTCCGGGTCATCTTTTCTAAACCATGAAACAATTTCAGGGGCGAAGATATATCCGATAACTGCACAAACGGTTAGAAATACTACGCCTGTTTTTACGCAAAAATAGAATCCTTCGCGTACCCTTTTGTATAGGCCGGCACCATAATTAAATCCGCAAACCGGCTGAAAACCTTGACCGAAACCTATCACAAATGAGTTTATAAACATGCAGATACGTGTGACTATAGACATGCCGGCTATGGCAGCATCACCGTATCTTCCGGCAGCTACATTAAGCATGATGGTCGAAAGGCTTACCAATCCTTGTCTGCTCAGTGAAGGAATGCCTCCGTAGGTAATTTCCTTTATATAAGAGAACTCATGAGTGAAGTTCCTGAATTTTATTTTTATGTTAGCTCCTCTACTGTCCATATATAGCAGCACTATGAAGCTGCTTATCTGGCTTATTACTGTTGAAAGCGCAGCTCCGGATACTCCCATATCAAATGTGAAAATCAGTAGCGGGTCGAGTCCAATATTTATCACTGCACCTATAATAATTCCTATCATGGCATAAATGGCATTTCCCTGAAAACGCATCTGATTGTTAAGTACCAGTGAAGAAGCCATGAAAGGTGCACCTAAGAGGATAATCCCGAGATATTTTTCCGCATAAGGCAGTATCGTTTCTGTCGAGCCAAGCAGCAGGCATATATCCGTTAAAAACAGATTCCCCAATATGGCAATAGCAAGTCCGAAACTGAAGGCGTAAAAGAACCCTGTCGATGCCATCTTTTCGGCGCTTTCATAATCCTTTGCACCAAGTTTTCTTGAGATGAAGTTTCCGGAACCATGTCCGAAGAAGAAACCGAATGCCTGAATGATTGCCATTATTGAGAAAGAGATTCCAACGGCTGCGGTTGACTGAGTGTTGATTTGTCCTACGAAATAGGTATCAGCCATTACATAAAACGAAGTGACCAGCATACTTATAATCGTCGGTACAGCCAGCGAAGTGATAAGTCTTGGAATCGGTGCTGTAGTCATCATTTTATGTTTGTCTTGTGCTGTTCTTTTCATATATTATAGTTTTGAGTGAAAAACCGGAACAATGTCCGCTTACGATAAAAAATCATACAAAAATATATGTTTTTTCCCTTTTTTGTCCTATAAATGAGCTGTTTCGTCGGTCTTCATAAGATAAATTAATATACTATTAGTTCATTATTCTTCATATTTGCGTATCTTTGTACCCAATAGTAAATAAATCAATTAGAAAAATATAAAATAAGTTACAAAAATGGCACAGGAAGACGTTTTCAAGAAATTGGTTTCTCACTGCAAAGAATATGGTTTTGTATTCCCTTCAAGTGATATATATGATGGATTAGGAGCCGTATATGATTATGGCCAGATGGGTGTTGAACTGAAAAACAACATCAAGCAGTATTGGTGGCAGAGCATGGTGCTTTTGCACGAAAACATTGTAGGTATTGACTCTGCAATCTTTATGCACCCTACTATCTGGAAGGCTTCAGGTCACGTTGATGCTTTCAATGACCCATTGATTGACAACCGCGACTCAAAGAAACGTTACCGTGCTGACGTTCTGATTGAAGAACAGATTGCAAAATACGAGGATAAGATAAATAAGGAAGTCGCTAAGGCAGCAAAGAAATTCGGTGATGCTTTCGATGAAGCTCAGTTCCGTAGCACAAACGCACGTGTTCTTGAGCATCAGGCTAAACTTGACGCTTTGCACGACCGTTATGCCAAGGCTATGAATGCAGGTGATTTGAACGAATTGCGTCAGATTATCCTTGATGAAGAAATCGTATGTCCTATCTCAGGAACTAAGAACTGGACAGAAGTTCGTCAGTTCAACCTTATGTTTACTACAGAGATGGGTTCTACTGCCGATGGAGCCATGAAGGTATATCTTCGTCCTGAAACAGCTCAGGGTATTTTCGTAAACTATCTTAACGTACAGAAGACCGGCCGTATGAAAGTTCCTTTCGGTATCGCACAGATAGGTAAGGCTTTCCGTAACGAAATCGTTGCCCGTCAGTTCATCTTCCGTATGCGTGAGTTCGAACAGATGGAAATGCAGTTCTTCGTTAAGCCGGGAACAGAACTTGAATGGTTTAACAAGTGGAAAGAAACACGTCTGAAATGGCATAAGGCTCTTGGCTTCGGTGATGACCACTACCGCTACCATGACCACGAAAAACTTGCCCACTATGCAAATGCCGCTACAGATATCGAATTCCTGATGCCGTTCGGATTCAAGGAAGTAGAAGGTATCCATAGCCGTACTAACTTCGACTTGAGCCAGCACGAAAAATATTCAGGCAAGAGCATCAAGTACTTCGACCCTGAAATCAACGAAAGCTATACTCCGTACGTTATCGAAACATCAATAGGTGTTGACCGTATGTTCCTCAGCATCATGAGTGCATCATACTGCGAAGAAAAGCTTGAAAACGGCGAAACTCGTGTAGTTCTGAAGTTGCCTGCAGCATTGGCTCCAGTGAAACTTGCCATCATGCCGTTGGTTAAGAAAGACGGTCTGCCGGAAAAAGCACGCGAAATCATGAACGACCTTAAGTTCCACTTCAACTGCCAGTACGACGAAAAAGACAGTATCGGTAAGCGTTACCGCCGTCAGGATGCAATCGGTACTCCATACTGTATCACAATCGACCATCAGACTTTGGAAGACAACTGCGTAACATTGCGTAACCGTGATACAATGCAGCAGGAACGTGTCGCTATTTCAGAACTTAACAATATCATCGCTGACAAAGTAAGTATCACAAGCTTGTTGAAAGCTATACAATAATTTATGCTTATGAATAATAGAATTACATGGCTCGTAGTTATACTTTCTGCATTGACTATCGGATTTTCCTCTTGCGCTAAAGATACAGAGGTAGTCGATCCGTATGCCAACTGGAAAGAAAGAAACGAGCAATTTCTGGATTCAATAGCAGATGTAGAGGCAAATCCACCGGCTGGTGAGATTTGGCGAAAATATGCAAATTATAAGATAGATTTCGACGACCCTATAAACAGTTCTATGTCGCCTTATCAATATAAGGTATATGACTATGTGTATGTGAAGTATGCTTCCGAAGCGGATATTTTTACAGGAGATGAACCGCTGATAAACTTTGGTGATACAGTTTCATTGGCTTATCAAGGTTTCCTTATTAATGACGTTCGTTTCGATGGTAATTATTACGGTACTTTCGATAAGCAAGTAACTGATAATTTTACAAAATTCGGAGTTGCAGAAAATAATGAAATAAGTTATGTTGTCGGTCGGACAACAGCTTTGATGCACATGAAGCCTGATATGTCAGACAAGGCTGTCGTCTATATCCCATACCAGATGGGATATGGTGAGAGCGGAAGCGGTAATACCATCAAGGGATATTCCACATTGATATTTGAAATGTACATAGATGAGGTGATTCATCCTTATGAGGACAGTAATTCCGATAACTGAAATTATTGACCAATGAATAGAAAAGCATCCACAATGGTTATCACTGTTCTGGATGCTTTTTTGTTATAAACAGAAAATTATAAGTTTGTTAGTTTTTAAGTTTATAAGTTAGTTGGCGTGAACTTAAAACTCGCAAACTTAAAAACTGATAAACTTAAAAACTTACACTTATGCCTTTAAATTTACCCGATAGACTTCCTGCCATTGATATTCTGAAGGAAGAAAACATATTCGTTATAGACAGTTCGAGAGCTACATCGCAGGACATCCGTCCGCTTAAGATTGTAATCCTCAATCTTATGCCCCTGAAGATTACTACAGAAACAGACCTGATACGTCTTCTGTCGAACTCCCCTCTGCAGATAGAAGTGAACTTCATGAAGATAAAGAGCCATACTTCGAAGAATACCCCGATAGAACACATGAAAGCTTTCTACCGCGATTTCGACGATATGCGCGACGAGAAGTTCGACGGTATGATTATCACCGGAGCACCGGTTGAGCATCTCGATTTCGAGGATGTCAATTATTGGGACGAGATTCAGGAAATATTCAACTGGACACGTACCCACGTAACCTCTACTTTCTATATCTGCTGGGCCGCACAGGCCGGACTGTACCATCATTATGGAGTTCCTAAATATGCGTTGGACAAGAAGATGTTCGGTATCTTCGAACATCACATCTGCGACGGATTCAGCCAGTTGCCGATATTCCGTGGATTCGACGATGAATTCTTCGTACCTCACAGCCGTCATACAGAAGTGCGCCGTGAAGATATAGAGAAATGTCCGGAGCTGTCAATCATTTCAGAGTCAGAAGATTCGGGAGTACATATAGTGATGGCGCGTGGCGGACGTGAATTCTACGTTACAGGCCATTCGGAATACTCGCCGCTTACACTCGACGGAGAATACCGCCGCGACTTGGGTAAAGGTCTGCCTATCGACATGCCTAAGAACTATTATCGCGACAACAACCCTGACAAGGGACCTGTAGTGAGATGGCGCAGCACTGCAAACCTGCTGTTCTCCAACTGGCTCAACTACTATGTATATCAGGAAACTCCATACGATATTAATCAGATTAAATAATGATAAAACAACGTCCTATAGAACTTCTTGCTCCTGCCAAGAACCTTGAATGCGGGATAGAGGCTGTCAATCATGGCGCCGATGCAGTCTATATCGGTGCGCCACGTTTCGGTGCGCGTGCCGCTGCAGGCAATTCGATAGAAGACATCAAGGCTTTGGTGGAGCATGCACATCTGTACAACGCACGCATATACGTCACTGTAAATACCATTCTGCACGACGAGGAACTGCCGGAAACGGAGAAAATGATATGGGAACTCTATCGTGCCGGTGTCGATGCCCTGATTATACAGGACATGGGAATCACGCGCCTTAACCTTCCGCCTATAGCCCTTCATGCCAGCACACAGATGGACAACCGCACGCCGGAGAAAGTGAAGTTCCTTTCGGATATCGGTTTCCGTCAGGTGGTTCTTGCACGCGAACTTTCGCTCGATGAGATAAAGAAGATACATGATACCTGCCCCGAAACACTTCTCGAGGTGTTCATTCACGGTGCCTTGTGCGTAAGCTACAGCGGACAGTGCTACGTCAGTCAGGCTTGCTACGGACGAAGTGCCAACCGTGGCGAATGTGCCCAGTTCTGCCGTCTGGCTTTCGACCTAATTGATTCCAACGGAAAGACAATAGAGCAGAACAAGCATCTACTCTCGCTCAAGGATATGAACCAGAGCGACAATCTTGAGGCATTGCTTGATGCCGGAGCCACATCATTGAAGATAGAAGGCCGGTTGAAAGATGTATCGTATGTGAAAAATGTCACTGCGTACTATCGTCAGAAACTGGATTCGATATTCAAATACCGTAAGGAGTATGTCAGAGCATCGTCCGGCACGGTGAAGACTACATTCACTCCGCAACTTGACAAGAGTTTCAGCCGCGGATTTACCGATTATTTCCTCCGCGGACGAAATCCGGGAATATTCTCGTTCAGTACTCCCAAGTCGTTAGGCGAGGAGGTAGGGACGGTTAAGGAAATCAGAGGAAACTACTTTACCGTAGCAGGTGTGAAATCGTTCAGTAACGGCGACGGACTTTGCTATATCGACGATAACGGCCGCCTGCAGGGATTCAGGGTGAACCGTGTAGAGAACAACAAGCTGTTTCCGCAGGATATGCCACGACTGAAACCCAAGACACGACTCTACCGCAACTTCGACCAGGAGTTTGAGAAACTGATGCAGAAGAAGTCGGCAGAAAGAAAGATGGCAGTCGATATCTGTCTGACTGAAAACAATTTCGGATTTACATTGAGCCTTACAGATGAGGACGATAACAGCGTATCTCTCACACTGCAGCGTGCGAAAGAGCCTGCACGCACACCGCAGACTGACAATCTGAGAAATCAGTTGGGCAAGCTTGGTAACACCCCGTTCGAGGCAAAGAATATAAAGATAGATTTGTCCGATAACTGGTTCATCCCTTCATCAGAGTTTTCCGAACTCAGACGTAATGCAGTGGAGAAACTGCTTGAAGTGCGCAGGATAAACTATCGTAGAGAAGTGTTCCGCATGAAGGAAACGAAGAGCAAGTTCCCTGTAAGCACCTTGACATATCTCGGCAATGTGATGAACAGCTCTGCTGCCGAATTCTACAAGAACCACGGAGTGCTGAAAGTAATGCCGGCATTCGAGAAGGAACAGCCTAAGGATGCCGTTCTGATGTTCTGCAAGCATTGCATCCGCTACAGCATGGGTTGGTGTCCGGTACATCACAAGGTACGTTCTCCGTTCCGCGAGCCATATTATCTTGTAAGTTCCGATGGCAGACGCTTCCGCTTAGAGTTTGACTGCAAGCAATGTCAGATGAAAGTTCTTGCAGACAACTCGGCTCAGTAACCCTAAGTTTCTTTTGTCAGATTCCCCCATTAAAAGGAAAATAAGCCTATGTTTTTTGGTGCCGACTATAGTCAGCAGCATTGCCCACTATGGTCGGCAGCTCTGCCCACTATAGTCGGCAGCATTGCCGACCATCGTCAGCACCAAAAAATGTATGGTCAAATCAGGCTTGATTCCTGGATATTACTTCTCATCCAACAGCCTGGAAGGAATATTCTTCTTCGGAGTAATACCGAGTTCCTTAAGCATTTCCGCCTGTCGGATGAGATTTCCCTTTCCTTCCGACAATTGCGAGCGTGCATTGCCGTATGCCGTATTTGCAGTATTTATCGCATCCCCAATCTTTTCGAATGTTTCCGCAAATCCTGCCATCTTCTCATAAAGTGCAGTTCCGCGTTTCACTATCTCCTGGATGTTCTTTTCCTGATACTCACGTTTCCAAAGGTCAAGAGCCAGTCTGAGAGCTGCAATCAGGTTAGTAGGGCTCATAAGCACCACCTTTTTCTGATAAGCATAATTCCACAGATTGTTGTCTGTCTGGAGTGCAAGCACGTAAGCCGGTTCGTTAGGAATGAACATCATCACGAAATCCAGTGCCGACACGTTGTATTTTGAATAGTCTTTCTTGCTCAGTTCGTCTATATGAGCCTTTACAGAACGCAGATGCTCTTTCAGGTATTGTTCTTTTTCTGCCTTATCGTCAGTTCCTATATATCCGGCATAAGCCGTTAGCGACACTTTGGAATCGATTATTACATGACGGTTGTCAGGATAGACCACCATAACGTCCGGCTGAAGTCGCTGTCCCTGTTCGTTTTTCAGATATTCTCCGTTCTCGTCTTTCAGGAACTCCTGGCGGAAATACTCCTCACCTTCGCGCAGACCCGAGTTCTCAAGTATGCTTTCCAGTATCATCTCGCCCCAGTTTCCCTGCATCTTTGACTCACCTTTCAGAGCCTTTGTCAGGTTGTTGGCATCATCGCTTATCTGTTTGTTCAGCAGGACAAGTTCCTTTATTCTGTCTTCGAGCGAGAAACGTTGTTTCGATTCCTTCTCATATACCTCTGCCACCTGATGCTTGAACTCGTTCAGATTGTCGCCGAAAGGCTTTAGCAGACTGCTGAGGCTTTCGGTGCTCAGCTTGTTGAAGGTTTCTGTCTTCTGCTGGAAAATCTTGTTGGCGATGTTCTCAAATTCTAAGTTGAACTGCTTGTGGAGGTTTGCCACTTCTTCCTTCTGTGCTTCCAACTTTTCCATCAGGTTCTTCCTTTCCGTTACGAGTGAAGCATTTTCCGCCCTTGTTTCTTCAATACGTTTTAAACACTCTTCTAATCGTGTTCGAACAGCGTTTAAAGTTTGTTCTTGCAGGTCTGCCTGCTGTTGGTATTTCTGCTGTTCCGATTTAATCAACTGCATTGAATGTTCCTGTTGCATTTTCAGTTGCGACTTCAACACGGCTGTCTTTCTCGCTGCAACCAGGTAGCCTATTATGCAGCCTATCGCTATTCCTGTTATGATGTATATGTACATTTTATCTATTTTTCTCTAAGCACAAAGTTATTAAAAACTTTTTATCAGGCAAATAAACTGCGTATTATAGGGTAAAGTATATATGTGAAACCTGCGCATTGTAGTGTAAAAAACTGTATAAAACTTGCGTATTATATTAGTTGGTGTTATTTTTGTATATTATCTCCTTAAACAAATATAGTCATGGTAGTATTTAATCGTAAAATATACAGCAAGTTATTGGAATGGAAGAATACCGCCAATGGAACGAAAGCTCTATTGATAGAGGGTGCTCGTAGAATTGGCAAATCAACAATAGTAGAAGAATTTGCCAGGAATGAATATAAAAGTTACATCTTGATAGATTTCAATATCGCCGGAAGAACCGTTTTGTCGGCCTTTCATGACTATATGAATGATTTGGATACTTTTTTTATGATACTGTCATCCGAGTATGGTGTTAAGTTGAAAAAAAGAGAATCCTTAATCATATTCGATGAGATTCAGAAGTTTCCGAAAGCGCGTGAAGCGGTTAAATATTTGGTTGCCGATGGGCGATATGATTATATAGAAACGGGTTCGCTGATTTCCATAAAGGAAAATGTATCAGGGATTACCATTCCTTCCGAGGAACGTAGGGTGAAGATGTATCCTATGGATTTTGAAGAGTTTATCTGGGCTATGGGGGAGATTCAGATGGCAGAATATATCCGTAATTGCTTTAAAAGTTCAAAGCCTTTGGAGCAAGGACTTCATTCCAAATGTATGTTACTTTTTCGTCAATACATGATTGTAGGCGGAATGCCTAAAAGTGTGTCTGCTTTTTTGGAGAATGACAGGGATTTCACCAAATCGGACATGGAAAAAAGGGATATTCTGGAATTGTATCGTAGTGACATAATGAAAATCAATTCGCCATACCGTTCAAGCGTATTGGCTATTTTTGACCAGATTCCTGCTTTCCTCTCAAAATCGGAACGTAGGGTGATGATGAACAGAATAGAAAAAGGAGCGACATTCCCTAAGTATCACGACACTTTCTTTTGGTTGTCCGATTCAATGATGGTGAACGAATGTTTCAATAGTTCTGACCCTAATGTTGGTTTATCGTTGAATGAGGATCGTACTTATGTCAAATGCTATATGGGAGATACCGGATTGCTTATAAGCCATACATTTGATGAAAATGAGATATCGGATAACGAGTTGTACAGAGAAATCCTTTTCGGGAAGCTATCGGTCAATGAAGGAATGTTCTATGAAAATGTGATAGCGCAAATGTTGGTTGCGGCAGGTCATAAATTATATTTTTACACACATTATGACAGAGAACAACATCGGAATGATATTGAGATAGATTTTATTCTTTCAAATAACAGTAAATTGAAGTATAGGATTTATCCCATAGAGGTGAAATCAAAAGAAAAATATACCGTAAAGTCTCTTGATAAGTTCAATGTTAAATTCCGTGGTAGGATAGGATGTAATTATGTAATTCATCCCAAGAATCTGAAAGTAGAGGGTAATACGGTGTATATACCTTCTTATATGGCTTTTTGTCTGTAATATTGCGGCCGCATTTATTAAACAAAGTATTTGTTCAAATTGTTATAAATAATAACATTGTATTATAATTTTAATTATCTTACGCTGCGATAAACTATTAATAAATAAAATTTATGAACAGACTGTTTTTCTATGTATTGTTGTCTTTGGCTGCTGTATTGTCTTCATTTGCACAGAATGTTGATAAATCGCTTGTTTCTAAAAAAGCCGAAGAGGCTAAAAAGGCTGCCGAGGAGCTTAAGAAAGTTGATACCGGTGATAAGATTTGGACTTTCTCCGGAGTAGTAGGAACCAATGCTGCCGCTACCGGTATGGTGAACTGGGCTGCCGGAGGTAAGAACAATGTCAACGGTATAGCTTTTGCGAGATTGAGGCTTTTGTGGAAAAAAGACCATTTCGCATGGGATACAAGCCTTGACACAGAGTACGGTCTTTCATGGATTGACCAGGATGAGGATCCTTTGCAGAAATCGAACGATAAAATAAATTTCTCGACCAAGATGGGGTGGGAGTTCCGCAAGTCGTGGTATCTTACTGTCTTAGGTGCGTTCCAGTCGCAATATGCCATGGGATATGAGTATGTCACGGGATATAACCCTCCGATATCAAAATGGTTGGCTCCTTCGTACACGGATTTCTCAATAGGTATTGACTGGAAGCCTAACAAGATATTTTCGGTTTATGCGTCACCTATTGCCGGTAGAATAACTTCTGTATCGGTTTCTGACGGATTTAATGACAGGTTCAGAAAACAGTATAATGAGGATATGAAAAAACTTGACCCAAACGCGGAATGGGTGGACTATGATTTGCGTCAGGTTTTGCAGGAGAAATACGGAACCTATGTCTATGCTGATGACGGCGAAACAAAGGTTTATAAGAATGCCCGTGCCGAGTTCGGTTTTACCTTCAAGGGAGCGATAAATTATAAGTATAAGGACCTGACACTGATGACTACATTGGGGCTCTTCACTCCTTATGCATGGGATAAAAGACCGATAAACAATCCAGACTCATATTTCAAGTATATGGACAATAACCGCCGTTTCGGAAATTTTGATGTTGACTGGGATGTGGCAATATCATATCAGCTGCTGAAACTGCTGAATGTCACTCTGTCAACAAGTCTGAAATATTACAACGGCTTGCTTATCGACAAGGTACATGATGACGGTACAACAACAGTGGCCGAACGTGTACAGTTCAAGTCGGTACTTGGTTTGGGAGTGGGATATACGTTCTGATTATTAATATGCAAGAAAGTAAGTGTCATTGTCTGGGAAATACGGCAATGGCACTTACTTTTTTTATTGATATTGTAGTGTATAGTCAGTCCTTTTTATAAGGTAATAATTTGAATGTTACAGGTACTTGGTATTCTACAGGAATACATCGGCCCCTTTGTCTTCCTGGTTTCCACTTTCCCATTTCTGAAAGCACCCTTATAGCTTCTTTGTCAAGCGAAGGGAATACGCCTCTTATTATTTTAAAATCGGATGTAGAACCGTCCGGATTTACCGTGAATTGCACGATAACGCATCCTTGCACTCCTCCATTCAGAGCATCTGCCGGATATATTATATTTTCTTTTACATATTCCATTAGTGCGTCGGTTCCTCCGGGATATTCGGGCTCTTGTTCTATTATCATAAAAAATCCTGTATCATCCTCATATTCAGGTATTACTTTGACAGGTTTGGGAATAATCTTAGGTCTGTTTCTCTCTATTACTATTTGGTCCATACGGATTATGTCATCATTTAATCTTATGGGAGACTTATTAAGTGAATTTATTTTTTCTTCCGTTGCTATAAAATTCAATGTTTGTTTTCCTACATATGACATTGAAACTATGGAATTTATGGGGACATCAATTTCAAAACTCCCATCAATAAATGTTATAGTACCGTCAATAATTGTTCCATCATAAGGACTTTTTATCGTTATATTCACAGAACTTAATGGGGTATTTGCATTTGCATCGACCACTTTCCCTTTAAACTTAATCATCCTTATGGTCTCATAAGGATTGTTGCCTTCATTACATGAGATGCTATTGCCTGTTATCGTAGCCGACGGAATGATAAATAATATTATTGCCATAATGTATGGCAAATACGGTTTCCAAATGCTTGATTTCTTTTCTGTCATAGTAAAATGATTTTGGGTTATTATAGTCGTTACAGCCTGAAAGTGACCGGTATTGAATATCTGACAGCCACAACTTCGCCTCTATGCCTGCCGGGAGTCCATTTGGGCATTTGTTTTAATACTCGTACTGCTTCGTTGTCAAGTGACGGAAAGATACTCCTCTTTACTTCAAAGTCAGATGTCGAACCGTCTTTGTTTACTACAAACTGTACGATTACTGTACCTTTTATTTTCCCCTCCTGCGCATCTTTAGGGTATTTTGTGTTTTTTGATATAAATTTCATCAGTTCCGCCATCCCACCGGGAAATTCCGGCATTTGTTCTACCACGATAAATACCTCTTTGTCGTTTTCTTTGTTTTTTGTTTCTTGTGTATTCTCGCTGACTTTTACGTTTGAAACTACATCGTCTGGTTTTGAGGTTTCAGGATTGGCAAAAGCGATGGCTGCTACTGCTGCCAGTGGAAGTATGCATAGATACTTGGCGCACTTCCATGGAATAGATTTGTTGTTCATAATCATAGTGATACGTTTTTAAAGTTAGTAATTTATAAGGATTTGTCTTCGATTAGTTTTTTAAAGTAACAGAAAAATACGATAATAGAATTCAAAGTAGAAGTTAAAGATACTTAATCCTTTGAAGATTATATTTTCTGATAGGAAACGGGGTAGCCGTTTACATATTTAAAGTCTTATAAAACAGTGATTTCCGGAATCAGCATAACTGAAACCGGAAACCAAACTGTTATATATCACTTTTATTCCACACTGATACCGAGGGCCTTCATATCCTCGTCTACAGTTCCTATACCTGCTATACCGAAGTTATCAACAAGCACTTTTGCCACATTTGGCGAGAGGAATGCCGGAAGGGTAGGTCCGAGGTGGATGTTCTTCACACCGAGCGACAGCAGTGCGAGCAGAACGATTACCGCTTTCTGTTCATACCAGGCGATGTTGTATGCTATAGGCAGTTCGTTTATATCGTTTAGATTGAATACCTCTTTCAGCTTTAGAGCTACGACAGCCAGTGAGTAACTGTCATTACATTGTCCTGCGTCAAGAATACGGGGAATACCGTTTATATCGCCCAATGGGAGTTTGTTGTACTTATACTTCGCACATCCGGCAGTAAGGATTACACAGTCCTGCGGTAATGCCTTTGCGAACTCTGTGTAGTAATCTCTGCTTTTCATTCTGCCGTCGCATCCTGCCATTACTATGAATTTTCTTATTGCACCGGTTTTGATTGCATCAACTACCTTGTCTGCCAGACTCAAAATCTGATTATGCGCGAATCCGCCAATTATTTCGCCTTCCTCAATCTGTGTCGGAGCCTTGCATTTCTTGGCGAGTTCAATCACTTCCGAGAAGTCTTTCACTCCGTTCTCGTCTGCAGTGATATGTTTCCAGCCAGGATAACCGGTAGAGTTGGTTGTGAAGATTCTGTCCTTATATATAGCATTCGAAGTAGGAGGTACGATACAGTTGGTAGTGAATATCACCGGACCGTTGAATGAAGAGAATTCCTCACGCTGTTTCCACCATGCATTACCATAATTGCCGATGAAATGTTTGTATTTCTTGAATGCCGGATAGTAGTGTGCAGGCAGCATCTCGCTGTGTGTATATACATCCACTCCGGTGCCTTCGGTCTGTTTCAGGAGCTCTTCAATATCATGCAAGTCGTGTCCGCTTATCAGTATTCCCGGGTTTGTTCCTACACCGATATTCACCTTTGTTATTTCCGGGTTTCCGTAAGTTTCCGTGTTAGCCTTGTCCAATAGAGCCATGACCTTCACTCCGGTTTCGCCCACGGCAAGAGTTAATGCGGTAAGCTCGTCTGCCGATAAATTGCCGACTGTGATTTTTCTTATCGTAGACTGCATGAAGGCATGTATGCTTTCGTCATTATACCCAAGGCGCATGGCATGTTCGTGATAGGCGGCCATACCTTTCAGACCATATATAATAAGTTCTTTCAGCGAGCGGATGTCCTCATTCTTTTCTCTCAGAATACCAACGGCTCTTGATTTCTCATCGTAGAATTTTCTGTTTTCTGTCTTCCAGATTATTTCATCTACGGCAGGGAGTTTGATATTCTCTTTCTCTGCAATATTTTTCAGTTCAGCTTTCAGCTCCAGTCCGCGGTCAACTCTCTTCAGTATGCTTTCGTCGTCGAAATTGGCATTTGTGATAGTAGAGAACAGTGCGTCAGTCACAAAAGTGTTTATCTCTTGGCTTGTTTTGATTCCGTTTTCTCTCAAGATGTCCGCTATGGAGCATACTCCTCGAACTACGAACAACAGCAAGTCCATGGCTGCCGATGTTGAGCTGCTCTTGCCGCATACACCCTTGATGGTACAGGCTATTCCCTTGGCTGTTTCCTGACACTGGAAACAGAACATTTCGTTTACTGTAATAGAATTTTCAGTCATAATAAATGTGATTTGAATTTGTGGCTAATACTATTGTTTATTATTTTTGTGCAAAGGTATTCCGTTGTTACTCTTTATTCCGTAACAGATGTTACCATGACTGATAAAAATGATTAATACACCGAAGATAAGCATATGGGACGATTTTATGACGTATTGGATTTCACTCTTTTCGAGGGGGTAGACAAAGATGGTATAGCAGGATTTCTGAAGAATGCCTCCAACAAGATTTCTTCGTACAAGAAAGGCGATATTGTCGTCCTTCAGGACAGTTTGTGTAAGTCATTGTTGCTGTTGTGTCAGGGTACACTGCTTGCCAAAATGACGAATGCCGAAGGAAAGGAAATAGTTATAGAGCATCTTTCGGCTCCTGAGATGCTGGCACCCGCATTTATTTACGGAACGGAGAACAGATTTCCTGTAACGCTGCAGGCTGAGGACGAAGTAATAATATGGTCTTTATCGAAGGACGATTTTCTTAAGATGATGGAAACCGACGATGCTCTTCTGCGGAATTTTCTCCGCCAGATATCAGACAGGAGTGTTTTCCTGAGCCGTAAACTGAATGAGTTTGCCTTACAGAATCTGAGTACAAGAATTGTAAGCTATCTGCAGCGTAATGCTGTAATAACCAATATTCAGGATGTGGCCTTTATAATGGGAGTGGCACGCCCGTCGCTGTCGCGCACGTTGTCGGCTATGGTAGATGAAGGGGTGTTACGAAAAACTGATGAAGGGTATTCATTGCTATAAGAATATGTACAGTTTTTTATTTCGTATAAGAGTGAACTAAAAAAACTTTCATTATAATACGCTGACAATTTGTAAGTTATCTTTTATAAGCTTATATTTGCATAGTAGGTATAACAAAGGAGGAAATATGGCAGACAATTATATCCGTTTCGATTGGGCGATGAAACGCCTGTTGCGTAATAAGGCAAATTTCGGAGTACTCGAAGGTTTGCTTACTACACTTCTGAATGAAAAGATTGTAATACAGAAGCTATTGGAAAGCGAGAGTAATCAGGAAGACGAATATGACAAGTATAATCGGGTTGATATCCTGGCGGAAAATTCTCGGGGTGAGCTTGTACTTATAGAGGTACAGAACAATAACGAGTATGCTTATTTCCAGCGTATGCTTTTCGGAGTATCAAAGTTAGTTACCGAGTATATAAACAGAGGTGAGAGTTATGATAATGTGCGCAAGGTATATAGCGTAAATATTGTATACTTTTCTTTGGGACACGGTAAAGATTTTGTATATCATGGAAAGACAGAATTCCGTGGCATTCATGATGGGGATTTGTTGGAACTGTCACCTTTTCAGAAGCAGACTTTCAAGGTTGATGAAGTCAGCCAGCTTTATCCGGAATATTATATACTGAAAGTAAATGATTTCAATAATGTGGCTACAACCCCTTTAGAGGAATGGATTTATTATCTGAACACAGGTACTGTTCCTGAAACAGCTGTTGCTCCCGGCCTTGAAGAAGTAAGACAGCATCTAAGACTGGAGCGTATGACAAAAGATGAATTGAATGCATATTACCGTCATCTGGATAATATAGTAATATTGCGTGACAACATCAATACCGAACGTGCTGAAGGTCGCGCTGAAGGTCGCGCTGAGGGCCGTGCAGAGGGATTAGCTGCAGGGCGCGCTGAAGAAAAACTTGAAAATGCCCGTAATTTGAAGAAACTCGGAGTACAGCCTGATATAATATCGGCTGCTACAGGATTATCGGTAGAGGAGATAAATTCTTTGTGAAAGGAAATGACAGCATACTGTTTTTAAGGTAATGCTGTCATTTTTGTTTTATATCAAAATGTATTTTGTTGTTTTTGCCTGTCAGTCATTGTGACATTATGTCATATTTTGTCTTTTGGCACGGTTTTGGTAGTTATGATTTGTGTCAAAAAAATCAGATAATAACAAATTAAAAAATATACGATTATGACTATTAAACCATTAGCAGACAGAGTTCTGATTCTTCCTGCTCCTGCAGAAGAAAAGACTATCGGCGGTATCATCATTCCTGATACAGCAAAAGAAAAACCATTGCAAGGTACAGTAATTGCAGTAGGTAACGGTACTAAAGATGAAGAAATGGTATTGAAAGTTAATGATACTGTTTTGTACGGAAAATATTCCGGTACTGAAATCGAACATGAAGGCGTTAAATATCTGATGATGCGTCAGAGTGACGTACTCGCTGTAGTGGAATAATATTATAAACTTAAAAAACTAACAAAATTATGGCAAAAGATATTCTCTTCAACATCGACGCTCGCGATCAGTTGAAAAAAGGTGTAGACGAACTTGCTAACGCAGTGAAAGTAACACTTGGTCCTAAAGGACGTAACGTAATCATTGAAAAGAAATTCGGTGCTCCTCACATCACTAAAGACGGTGTGACAGTAGCAAAAGAAATAGAATTGGCTGACGCATTCCAGAACACAGGCGCACAGCTTGTAAAATCTGTAGCTTCAAAGACTGGTGATGATGCAGGTGACGGTACTACTACTGCAACTGTATTGGCTCAGGCTATCGTAGGCGTAGGTTTGAAGAACGTTACAGCAGGCGCAAACCCAATGGATTTGAAACGTGGTATCGACAAGGCTGTTGCTAAAGTTGTAGAATCTATCAAGTCACAGGCTGAAACTGTAGGTGACAACTACGACAAGATTGAACAGGTTGCTACAATCTCTGCAAACAACGACCCTGTTATCGGTAAGCTTATTGCAGATGCTATGCGCAAGGTTTCAAAAGACGGTGTTATCACTATCGAAGAAGCTAAAGGTACTGACACTACAATCGGTGTAGTAGAAGGTATGCAGTTCGACCGTGGTTACTTGTCAGCTTATTTTGTAACTGATACAGAAAAGATGGAATGTGTAATGGAACACCCATACATTCTTATCTATGACAAGAAGATTTCTAACCTGAAAGATTTCTTGCCTATCCTTGAACCGGCAGTACAGAGCGGACGTCCTTTGTTGGTTATAGCAGAAGATGTTGACAGCGAAGCATTGACTACACTTGTAGTTAACCGTCTGCGCGGACAG
>CALUJF010000050.1 GCA_944320855.1 uncultured Phocaeicola sp. | reverse complement strand
AGGCTTTCCCCTTTGCTACGGATGGCATCTATATCCTGTACATAGAATCCGCTCATGTATATTTCCGAGCCTTTGTGCATACATGCTGTATAGGCAGCCATATCGTTCAGGAGGATATTTCTGTTGATATTTGCTATTATTACATCGAATGGCTTACGTCCTTCGAGGAGTGATGCGTCGCCTAATTCCACTGTGATATTGTTGATGTTGTTAAGTGCTATGTTGTCGCGTGAATTGTTTACACACCAGTCGTCGATGTCGATAGCTGTTACCGGGTCTGCACCTCTCATGCTTGCTAAGATTGCCAAGATTGAAGTTCCGCATCCCATGTCGAGTACAGATTTGCCTTTCAGGTCGGCATCAAGCAGTTCGCCAAGTATAGAGCTTGTCGTTTCGTGATGTCCTGTTCCGAAAGCCATCTGCGGATTGATTACGATGTCGTATTCTGCCTTAGGATAGTCCTTGTGGAAAGTGCTGTGTATCACGCATCTGTCTTCTATTACTATAGGTTGGAAGAAGTTCTTTTCCCATTCTTCGTTCCAGTCCTTGTCTTCCGGTTCTGTGATGGTGTATGTTATCTTTGTATCTGGAATAGGGAAGTCTGCTATTATGTTTTTGAGTGCCTCTTCGTCGAAAAGTGACTGTTGTATATAGGCTTGCATGCCTCCTTCGCATTCTACAAAACTTTCAAAACCAATCTCAGCTGTAAGTGCGGAAAGGATGTCTGTAATAGTTTCATTACATGGATTAGCGGAAAATGTAACTTCAAAGTATTTCATATGTGGATATTTTTTTGTTTAATATTGAATTCTGTTGTCTTTTAGTAGGGCGACAATCTCAATCGGGTATGTATAAGTCTTGTCAAATTGAATGATCATAGGGCGTAAAAATAAAACGACCCCCGATTTGAGCATCGTAGAGAGGCTTGGAGGTTCTGGTGTTGCAAAAATACAACAACTATTCCATTCTGCCAAACTTTGCCAATGTTGTTTACCTTTGTTTATCTTGATATTGTGAAATAATAAATTTAAATATACTATAATTCGAATTAATTGTTTATCTTCGCATAAATGAACTGTTAAAATGTCATATATATGGAAAGGACTGTATTTAATAAAGCTCAACTTGAAATGCTTGAAATTATGGCAAATGTGCGTTCGGAAAAGGAATTGGATGAACTTAAGCATGTGATATCTGAGTATTATGCTAAGCGTGCGGATGAAGAAATGGAAAAATTATGGGAGTCTGGTCAATGGAATGAACAGGCATTAAAGGATTTAAGTAATGCTCATTATCGTACACCATATAAGCAATGAACAGGTTAATTGAGAAATTAGTTGCTAACTGGCTTTTATATTTACGATTAAATATCGTCTTATCATATTATTATTGTGATATGGTAGGACGATATTTTTATTATATATTTTCAAAATAGGGAAATCCCTATGATATATTAGGGAAATTCTATACGAGGTATGATTTTATCATCATATATTTGTACGTGAATAAAAGTATGATGTAAAAAAGCTATTAACTTATAAACTTAAAAACTTACAAAGATATGAAGATGAGAAGAAAAGTACTGGCTTCCATGCTGTTGGCTTTCCTGCCGTGGTTGGCAATGGCGCAGAGTACTGACGACCTTTATTATATCCCTAAGAAGGAGAAAAAGACAGAGGTGAGTCAGAAGGTTGGAGTGGTACCTAAGGAAGTCTCAAACGCAACGGTGAACGAGATGCCGTCAAATACGGCTATAGTGGTGAAAGATGTGAAGGGAAATGTACGCGATGTTGATGAATATAACCGCCGTTATACATCGCGCGACAATACTTTTACATATGAGAATGATACTCTTTATATAGAAGAAAAAACATATGGAGAACGTGGCGAATGGGTGAACGGATTCCAGGGTTCGGATATGGATTATGAATATGCTATGCGACTTGTGCGCTTCCGCAATCCGCGTTATGCCATACCTATAAGCAGTCCGCTTTATTGGGACGTGGTTTATGGCGCATTGCCTTCATGGGACTGGAATGTATATGACGACGGAATGTATGCCTATGTATTCCCTACATATACCAACCGCCTGTGGTGGGACTGGAGATGGTCGTCAGGTTTCTATGGTCCGGGTTGGGGATTCAGCTTTAGCTGGCACTCTCCATGGTATTCATCATGGTACTCGCCTTGGTATTACGGAGGATGGTATTCTCCTTGGTATGCAGGTCATTGGGGCTACTGGGGCGGTTATTGGGGTGGTTACTGGGGTCATCACCATCATTATCCGTGTTATGGATGGAGCAGCGGATGGTATCGTTCTGGACACACAGACTACAGACCTGGCAGATATCAGTCATATAACAGAGGAAACTCTATAGTAAGTTCAGGCTCATCATATACCAGACGTTCACAATCGTCATCGGCAATAACTACTAATAGAGCAAATACAGCTACCAGGCGTTCGTCTATAGGTAGAGTGGTTACAGGAAGTAATACAAGAGGAGAAGCGACCCAGTCTGTCAGACCAGTCAGAACAGGTACGAGAAATCCAGGGGTATCTACGGGAACAAATACAGGTACACGTGTAAATTCAAGTAATGCGTATACTCGTCCAAGTACAGGAACTTATACTCGTCGTAGTACTACTAACGTGGATAGGACTGGTTCAAATTATAATCGTCCAAGCAGTACTCGTCGCAGTTCTAATTACTATAATAATAGTAGTAATACCAGAAGTTCGTACCAGCGTTCGAATACAAGCTCTTCAGGCAGCAGTTTCAGCAGAAGTAGCAGTAGCTATAGCAGGTCGTCTGGAGGTTCTGTAACACGTTCAAGTGGTGGTGGAAGCCGTCGCAGATAAAGTGATAATTAGTTTTTCGTAAATTATAGAATAATGAAAAGGATAAATATTTTAGCTGTGTTGTCAATGTCTTTATCGACATTGTTTGCACAAACACAATATGATGCAGCCCGTATAACCGGAACTGAGCTTAATGGAACAGCACGTTTTGTTGGTATGGGTGGTGCAATGGGAGCTTTAGGGGCTGATATATCTGTAATAGGAACAAATCCGGCCGGCATAGCTTTGTTCAGAAGCTATAATGTTTCAACTTCGTTTGGCTTTAATAAGAATATGACAACCAGTACATTCGGTGGAACTAAAGTTAGTGATAGCCGTACTAAAGCATCTTATGATCAGATTGGCTTTGTATATTCAAACAAGATTGGCAATAAGACTAATTTGAGATTTCTAAACTTTGGATTCAATTATCATAAGGCTGCAAATTTTAATAGACAGATGACATCTAAAGGTGCTCTGAACGGTTCTTCACTGAGTTGGCAGATGACAGATATGATAATTGGAGCCGGACTAGGAACGCAAAATTATTATGATGATATATTGGATGCTGGGAACCCATATTCAAGTTTAATATTTGGTCAAGAATTTGGACATCCGTATTTAGGATTCATGGGAGTCAGAACCGGACTCGTTGATGGATACACTGAAAAGGATGAGTCTGGAAATGATCAATTCTATATGAACGGTTGGGATGGTAATATGGGAGAGTATTATAGCCGTGAAGAAGGAGGTATCAACCAGTATGATTTCAATATGTCTTTCAATGTTCAGGACCGCTACTATTTTGGTGTGACACTTGGTGTATATGACGTAAACTATAATCGTTATTCTTCATATTCCGAAACTTTGACTTTAAATGATGGCACTGACAATGGTAACTTTACGTTGAACAATTGGTTCAGTACGAGTGGAACAGGATATGATTTGAAATTCGGATTTATTGCACGTCCATTCGAATATTCTCCTTTCAGATTTGGTTTTGCAATACATACTCCGGTTTGGTATATGCTGACAGACAGATATACATCTACATTGAATACAGATGTATTGACGATGCCAGAGCCTTACACTGAGAATCTCTCAGATTATCTTAATCCTGATTATGTGTGGGATTACCGTATGCGTACTCCGTGGAAATTTAATGTGAATATGGGTACAACATTCAGTGGCGTACTGGCTGTAGGGGCAGAATATGAATATTCTGATTATTCGTATATCAATTATAAAGACTATAATGGCTATGAGCTTTCCAGTTCAAATGTTGCAACAGACAAGTATCTTAAAGGGGTACATACTTTGAAACTTGGTATGGAAGCAATGCTTACACCATCGTTTAGTTTTCGAGCCGGATATAACTATGTAACTTCCGCTTTCAAGGAAGGCTCCGTAAGATATGTACCGAATGTAGATACAATGACTGATAAATATATATGGTTTGACGAGACACGTACCGATCCGGAATATCATAATATCAAAGCACGTAATACAATGACTTTAGGACTTGGTTATAGGGGCAGGATAGTATATGCTGATGTGGCATATAAATACGATTTCTATAAGTCAGATTTCTTTATGTTTGACGATTATGTGTTTGCAGATGATGGGGTTACAGTTTTGGAAAGAAATAAATCGGCATTGATAGACCATAATCGTCATCAGGTATTGTTTACCATAGGTTGCAGCTTTTAATCATTTTCATCTTTCATATACAATATCTAAAACAACTAACCCCTGAGAAACGTTTCGGATGTTTCTCAGGGGTAGTTACTTTAATGTATTATGTTATGGCCTGTTCCGCACAAAATCAGTCCTTTGCCTGGTGAACTGTAAGCTGTGGGAATGGGAATCCGATACCTTCTTTGTTGAATGTTTCGTAAACCTTCTTGTTGAAGTCGAAGTACACGTCCCAGTAATTGGCTGTTGAGGCCCATGCACGTACCTTGATATCGACACTGCTTGCAGAGAGTGCTCCAAGACCGATGAATGGTGCCGGATCCTTGAGTATTCTTTCATCTTCATTGATGATACGTTCTATTACGGCTTTTACCTTTTCATAGTCCTCACCATATTCAACACCGATAACCCATTCTGCGCGGCGTGTGTCCTGCTTGCTGTAGTTCACCACTACGTTGCTGCTCATCGAACCGTTTGGCACATAGATGATTTTGTTGTCAACTGTCGCAAGTATGGTATGGAAAATCTGTATTTCCTTCACTGTACCGCTTGCTCCCGGACCGTCAATGAAATCGCCTACCTTGAAAGGCTTGAACACCAGGATGATAAGTCCGCCGGCGAAGTTTGACAGATTGCCTGAAAGAGCCATACCGATGGCAACACCGGCAGAAGCAAGGATAGCTGCAAAACTTGTGGTTTCTACACCGAGGCGGGCTATTACCGCAAATGCAAGAATCAGGTTAAGAGTTATGCTGAGAAGACTCTTTAGGAATGTCTTTACACTGACTTCAAGTTTGCGTTTTTCGAGGAACTTTGTAAGAAGTTTACCTAATTGTTTTATCAGGAAACGTCCTACTACATAGATGATTATCGCCCCGATAATGTTCTTTCCTGTTTCAATTCCCCAGTTTACCAATTTGTCCAATACTGCCTCAATGTTTACTTTTGATGCAACGTTCGATGCAATGTTTAATAATGTAAGTAGCATAATTTAAATATTTGTTTTAGTTGTTATTCATCCAATATACCTTTTCCCTGACGGACTATTTCAGGCTCATCCTCACAGCAGTTTACTACTGTCGACGGGTCAAGTCCGCCTATACCGCCGTCTATCACGATGTCGGTGTCGTTGCCGAACTTTTCGTAAATCAGTTCCGGGTCTGTAACGTATTCCGGGTCCTCGCCATCATCCAATGGAAGAGTGGTAGACAGGATAGGCGCATCTATCATTCTGCATATCTCCCTGATGATATCATTGTCCGGTACACGTATTCCCACTTCCTTTCTGTTTCTGAATATCTTCGGCAGACGGCTGTCCGCTTTCAGAATAAAGGTGAAAGGTCCGGGCAGGTTTCGCTTCATAAGCTTGAAAGTGGTGTTGCTCACTTTGGCATATTCGCTTATGTTACTTAAGTCATAACAAATAATAGACAGATGATGTTTACGCGGATCGATTTTTTTTAGTTTGCAGATGCGTTCTATCGGACGTTCTTTCAGGGCATGGCATCCTATGGCATACATTGTGTCGGTGGGATAGATTATTATTCCGCCGTCATTCAGTGTGTCTGCTATGTTCTGCAGTGTGTCTATGCTGTTGTTCTTGCTGTACAGCTTTATTAATGTACCCATTTTGAGTTTTTGAGTTTGTTAGTTTTTAAGTTTTTAATATTTGCGAAAATAATAAAAAATATTGAGAATATTGTTTTGTTCAGCCTTTCTTTCTTAGTTCTTTGGCTATCCTGTATTGAATCTCGGCTTCGTATTCCATTCCTGCTGCTTCGAGAGCTTCTCCGAAGAACTGGTGCGCTCCGGCATTTTCCGGTTTCAGGCTTGTGGCCCTGTCAAGGTCGGAGATGGCTTCTTCTATTCTTTCTGTGAAGAGTCTTAGTTTGCCGCGATTGTAAACAGCCTTAAAATTGTTGGGCTGTATCTTCAGTGCATGGTTTAGGCATCTTTCCGCTTCCTCTATGTTGTCTTCGTCAAAGAATGTCACACCTTTTCTTACCCATGCGTCTACAAATTCGGGATACAGTTCGATTGCCTTGTCGAAATTGGCATGTGCAGCCCTTGTGTCTTTGGCTTTTGTGATACATTCGTTGCCCATGAGATAATATTCGTGGGCATATTTCTTCAGACTTTCCTTTTGTTTTCTCAGTTCCTCCTTCAGGGATTTGTTTTCTTCCTTCAACTTGTTTATTATGCCGAGCTTCTTTCTGATAAATCTCTGTATCAGAGGTTTTTCTATGTCATAGCGGCTGTGTATGGCCTTGAAAAAACTGTCTAAGAATCCGGCGAAGTTACCTTTGTCGAACTCCTTCACGGCATTTTCATATTCTATGTCTGCCTGTGCCTTTTTCATGGCACGGTCTATCGACATTGCATCGTTGAACTTTTGTGCAAATTCTGTTATCTCCGGTTTTACGAATATGTCTGTACGGGCTATTTCCTTCTTCAGCTGTATGCCTTCGAGGGATGTACACCTGCTCAGTGCCACATAAGTCTGTCCGCCGGCGAAAACTCCTCCGGTGAAGTCTATGATTACGCGGCTGAACGTCAGTCCCTGGCTTTTATGTACGGTTATAGCCCATGCCAGTTTGATAGGGAACTGCTTGAATGTACCTAATTCCTCTTCTTCAATCTTCTTTTCCTGTTCGTTATAGTGATAGCGTATGTTGCTCCAGCTTTCTTGTTCCACATAGAACTCCCTGCCTTCTTCGGTAGTGATGCTGATGCTTCCGTCCGGAAGGAAACCGGTTATGGTGCCCAGGGTGCCGTTCACCCAGCGTTTCTCCATATCATTCTTGATGAAGATTATCTGTGCTCCTTTCTTGACGGTAAGTTCCATATTTGTGGGAAGGCTGCTTTCGGGAAATTCACCGTGGATTTCTCCTTTCAGTATCACCGGCGGACTGTCTATCTCTTCAAGTTTCTTTTCGTTTATAAAGTCTACACTGTCACGCCTTGTGGCAAGAGTGATGTACATATCGTTCTCATTATGCGATATTTCGGCATTGAAACGTGTGTTAAGCAGCTGTAAATCGGCAGCACGTGCCGTATTCGTGCGGATATGGTCCAGTATCCCGACAAAAGCCTTGTCGGTCTGTCTGTAGACTTTCGTAAGTTCTATGGAAACAAGTTCTATCTGCCGGAAGACTTTGGCCGAGAAAAAGTACGGGTTGGGGTAGAATCTGCTCAGTATCTCCTTTTCATCGCTTTTCACCACCGGCTCGAGCTGGAACACGTCGCCTACGAGCAGTAACTGCTTTCCTCCGAACGGTTCACGCATATTTCCTGAATACACTCTCAGAACTTTGTCGATGAAGTCGATAATGTCGGCTCTGACCATTGAAATCTCGTCTATAATGACAAGCTCGAGGTTTTTCAGCAGTTTTCTGTGGTTTGAAGTATATTTCAGCGATTCATGGAGTTTGCTCCCCTTGAATTTAGGGTCGTCGGGCAATAGCGGATGGAATGGCAGCTTGAAGAAGCTGTGCATAGTGCTTCCGCCGGCATTTATGGCTGCAATACCTGTCGGTGCCAGTACCACGTATTTCTTTTTTGTGTTTTGGCAGATATATTTCAGAAAGGTTGATTTGCCTGTTCCGGCCTTTCCTGTGAGGAAAACCGACTGGCGTGTATATTGTATGAGTTTCAACGCATTCTGAAATTCCTGGTTGCTTGTGTCTATGCCGGTACTTGTCATCTTATGCATGGTAATTGTTCGTTCGGATTGCGAATATAGCAATTAAATCCGTAGGTTATGACAATATGTATTTCATTTATTGAAATAAAAGAAAAAAAGCGGCTGTACCAAGATACAGACGCTTTTCTTTATAGACAAGCCTCACGGCCTTAATTTGCTAATTTAAAAGGGCTTTGTAGCCCGAAAGTTTTTTACTTTCTGTTTGCCTTGCTGTCGTTCAACATAACGTATCCCCAAATCATTGGGTCAGCGTTGGCGATTCTGTTAAAGATACTTTTTACCTTTTTCATAATGTTATCCTTTCTTCTTTAAGTTAATAAAAACTTTTCTTTTCTCAGGCGAACCTCACGGCCGGCCTTCGATTTTTACCTTAATCATTTTACCTATTAACCTTAAAATTATTTATGTGTTTAGTTAAGTTTAGAACCTTTCGGTCTTTAATTACACTGCAAAGATAAGGCCTTTTTTCTTACAAAATATGTTTTACGACATGTTTTTCTATTTTTATGACTTTTTATTGATGTAAATCAAAGAAAAATGTTATAACTGATTTTTTGTCATGTCATAGTGCCTAAGTTTATGGAACTTTGTATATAATTCGCGTATGCGCGTTCATTTTTTATTAAATGTTTTGTCGTCTGCCGGAAAATTCTTCGATGCAGAAAGCGGAACACGTACGTGTAACGGGTGGAACACGTTCGTGTAACGCGCGTAACACGTTCGTGACGCGGGCGTAACACGTACGTGTCACGCTTTCTTCGAACAGGCGTTTTGAAAAATATAATTTGAAATTATCAATTCCGAATGCTTGTATATCGGGATATTTTTATAATTTTACGAATATTCAATTTTTCGGTAAATATTAAGGAGCTTATGGTGAAGAAAATTCTATTTGTGTTTTTCATATTGGCAGTTTTTGGGGGGAACAGTGTTTTCGGGCAGTCCGTAATAGACAGTTTGCGGATTGAAATGTCCAAAACGGGAGATGCGGACAATCTTAATGAAAAGAAAGCTGAAATATGTTTGAGGCTGAGTGAGGAATACGAGTCTGCCAATACTGATTCTTTTAAATATTTTATAGACAAGGGTTTTTCTTTTTACGATAAGCCTGATTATGGAAGCCGTATATATTTGGGGCTTGTCAATGCCAAGGCCAATCAATATTATGTAGATGGTGATTTTAAATTGGCGAAACAGGTGTTTATGGATGCTTTCTCGCATGCTTCTGCTTTGGAAGAACGCGATTATGATTTCGAAGCGTCTGTTGCCATGTCTTTGGGTGTGGTTTATAAAAAACTTGGGATTACCGATTCCACATTATATTATTATAACCTTGCTACCGATTTGAGTAAGGTCTCGGGCGACAAGAGTACCTTGTCGGCCATATATTATAATATAGGTGCTATGTATTTCGGCAGTGGAAGATATGAAGATGCATTGTCAAACGGAGAGATATCAGCTAAATATGCAGAAGAAGTTGACGATGTGAATATGTATATGTATGCCCGCATACTGGTAGCGTCTGCTTATTCGAGAATGCAGAAATATTCGGAATCGGCCGAGATATTGAAGGATAACATCGAGAAGGCATTGTCCCGTGATTATACCCTTCTTGCGATGAGTTCTTTCGGACCTTTGCTTTCCACATATCAGTTGTGGGAGAAAAAAGATTCGGCAAGAATATATCTCGCGAAATATGAAAAGTACATTGAAAAGATTCCTCAGGGAAGCCCTACCGCGCTCGAGCTGATAAGCACCCGTGCAAGCCTTTATAACTGGATGGGCGAACACAGGAAATGTCTTGATATGCTGCTGGATAATCCGCAAGTCCTGGCACAGATATCGTATGAGGTATATCATAGACTGCTTGCCCACAGCTATAAAGGTTTAGGAGATTATGAAAATGCTTTTAAAAGCATACAGAAAGCATATGCTTATAGTGACTCTTTGACTAAGACACGGGTCAGCAAGGAAATGTCGGAACTGAACGCCAAACTTAATATCAATGCCAAAGAGCTGGAAATATCAAGACTTGAAAATGAAAAAGCACTTCAGAAAGCATCGCAGGTGAGGTTGGGCATATACATGGGAGTGGTTATAATAATACTGTTTATCATTATCCTGATGTTGCAGCACAAGCGTAAGATTCAGCGCAAGGAGTCCGAACTAAACTCTGCAAAACGATATATCGAAGGACTTGAAAACGAGCGCAAACGTCTTGCAAAGGATTTGCACGATGGCGTGTGCAGCGATTTGCTTGGTGTGATAATGCAGATGAAAAGAAGCGATGTTTCCGAAAATGGAAGGGATGGTGCTGTGGAAATTCTGGAAAACATAAGATCTGGAGTAAGGACAATCTCGCATGAACTCATGCCACCGAGTTTCCAGCTTACAGACCTGGATGAGATGCTGTACGATTATTTTGCAAAAATGGAGGAGCAGACAGGAATCCGCATAGAGTATGTTTCGCATTCTGACCGTGGGTGGAACCAGATTCCACATAAAGTAGGTTATGAAGTATATCGAATTGTACAGGAAGTATTGAGTAATGTAATTAAATACAGCGGTGCCGGCAAAATAGAAGTTCAGATGCAGCATAATGCGGAGTCTCTCCGTCTGGTTATTTCGCACGACGGCAGTTGGGTGGAAGGAGGCAAAACTGACGGTATAGGTATGCGTACCATAGACGACAGACTGAAGACCATTGGCGGCACATATTCCATTTCAAGGGAAAACGGAGTGTTAATAAATATAAGTGTTAATCTGTTGGGATATTTAGAAGAATGATAAAAAATCACGGTTTTCGGTGAATGTTCTTTCTTTATATTTATGTTCCTTTGCATTGATAAAACAAATTTATTTGTTTGATTGTAAACGAATGTAGCAACTGAGGGTTATGGGTTTAGAAAATGATGAAAAGAAAGACAAGAAATCAGGAGTGTTACTGGTGGATGACCATGCTTTAATACTTCAGGGAATTAAATTCATAGTAGACGGCATGCCTGAAATAGGAGAGGTGTGTACCGCGTCATCAGCAGCCGAAGCCATAGCGTTAATAAAAAATAAATCATTTTGCGTTTGTTTGCTTGATATAGAGTTGCCTGACTTGAGTGGGTTTGAACTCCTGGAAATAATAAAGGAAAAATGTCCGGACTCCCGTATAATCGTCAATACGATGCATGAGGAAACGTGGGTGGTTAAGCGATTGCTCCAGATAGGGGTTGACGGCGTGATACTTAAATCTGCCGATACGGACGAGATTAAAAATGCGTTGGAAAGCGTGTTGAAAGGGGAAAAATACTTCTGTAGTGAATTTAATAAAATAAAGAAAAGACTGAGATTCAGTATTGATACACCTGATTATCAGTCTTTGCTCACAAACAGGGAGATGGACGTACTGAAAGCCATATCTTCCGGTATGCAGACAAAGGAAATAGCCGAGATGCTACATGTGTCAGTCAATACTGTTGAAACACATCGTAAAAGTCTGTTCCTTAAGTTCGAGGTAAGGAATGCCGTAGAGTTGGTGCTGAAAGCTATTAATAATGGTATAATACATCTTGACCCGAATAAGAATATATGATTTAAGTTTTTAAGTTTTTTAGTTCTTAAGTTGGTTGACTCACAGACTTAAAAACTTGTAAACTCATAAACTTGTAAAAATACAAACATACAAACTCAAAAACTCACAAACTTACAAACTCAAAAACTTATATTTATTATGAAAGCATTTTATTCATTCCTGCTATTAGTGGCAGTCGCATTTACTGCATGCAACGAGGAAACTACCAACAAACTTATTCAGTTGGCTGACGGTACTTCTACATCACTTGTTTTCAATGCTGACGAGAGTGGCGACGCAACAATCAAATTTACTGCTGATGCCGCATGGACAGCATCTGTAAGCGAAGTGGCCGCATCAAAAAGCGGTGAGAGTATTTCATGGTTGAGCTTAAGTCCTTATGGTGGCGAGGCCGGAGAAAATACTATAACCGTTTCACTTCTGAAGAACTATACCGGAGCATCCCGCAAGGCTCAGATAAAGATTGTTTGCGGCGACAGTGAAATCGTAATAACTGTGGAACAGAAAGGCGAGGCTTCTGGCGGTACAGTGGTAAAGAAAATCAAGGAGATACAATATGTATACGATTATAATAGTGAGAAACTGGAAAATCCGAATCTTGTGCCTGGAAAAAATACCGCAGTTTTTGGATATGATAACCAGGGTAGAGTTGCTTCTATTGATTTAAATGATGATGAAAACGGTGAGTCTAAGGCTACTATTGACTATAGTAATGATGGAATAATCAATATTTCTGTAGAATATGCTTCAGACCCACAGGCAGGAACTGAATCTAAAATAACTCTTAATGATAAAGGATATGCAGTAAAAATCCAGACTAAAGAGAATCATTATTCCGAGTATGTAGATGTTGTTGATTTTGAATATACAAATGATGGACGTATAGGAAAGTTAATTCTTCGTAACGAACATTATGATGAAGATGAAATATATTCTTTAAAATACGAAAACGGTTATCTTACTAATATAATATATAATGGTGATAATTCCGAATCGGACAATATTGCATTTAATATTCCGGAATTCTATCCAAATAATTATCCCAACAATGGTATGATAGATATGTTTGCTTTTCTTGAAATATCTAATGGATTTAATTATGCATTTTGGATTGGTAGGGTAGGAAAAACAGGTGATTATATACTTGAAAAAATTATTAATACAAAAGGTTATGAATATGCTTATATAGATGATTTGGAATTAGTATCAATGGAAAAGTACACTCCTGGAGATAAAATGGGTGATCCTCATAGTAGAACTATAGTAACTTTTGATGATTATGCTACAATAGAGTGTGAATATGATAATGAAAAGAATTTAAGTAAGTTAACAAGGAAATTAAGGTATGATGTTTTAGAAGAAACATATCAAAAAGTTGTAACTGAAAGAGTTGTTGAAAATAAAGATGGAAAGTTTTATGTAGCCAAGAGTGAATTTAAAACAGAGAAGATAGATGAAGGTTATGATTATGATATCTATACGCTGAAGTATTAAGATTTTAAACAGTTCAGCTGTTGTTCATGGAATTCATAGAACGACAGCTGAATATATTTTAGTAATGTTCAAACACTGTTCAGAAGCCGTTTGGTATATGTATTTACTGTCTACTTTTTGAGGCCAGTACAAGGCCAGTACATTTTGATATCGTAATCTGCAGAAAAATGTATGTCATAGTATGAATTATCTGCAGAAAAATGTATATTTGTATCGAATTCATCCGCGGAAAAATGTGGCTGTGCCAAGAATTATCTGCGAAAAAATGTAGATATGCTATGCAAAGGATTGTTTTACAGAAATTTATAGAATGGAAGCATAGAACTGACAGAAAACCATTGATAGTAAATGGCGCCCGTCAGGTTGGCAAGACATGGCTTCTTCGTGAGTTTGCCAAGGCTGAATATATAAAGGAAGCATATATTGTTTGTCGTAAAAATGATATTATCAGACAAATCTTTACCCAAGATATTGATGTGAACAGAATACTTCGTGCTTTACGTGCATTGTCTGGTGTCGATATAACTCCGGGAGATACGCTTATAGTTCTTGACGAGGTTCAGGATGTGCCTGAAGTTCTTGAGTCCTTGAAATATTTCTGTGAGGAAGCACCGGAATATCATATTGCTGTAGCCGGTTCTTTGTTAGGCATATCTTTGCATCATGGTGTTTCTTATCCCGTTGGGAAGGTAAACGAAATCTATATCTATCCTATGAATTTTGAGGAGTTTGTTTTAGCAAAAGGAGAAACAGAGATTTTTAAACTCCTCGTCAACCGTGATTATATGACGATGAATCTTATTCATGAAAAGATTGTAGATTTGTTGAGGCAGTATTATTATGTGGGTGGAATGCCTGAGGCGGTAAAGAAATATGTGGAATCTGATTCTCTTGTGGAGGTAAGAAGAATACAGGAAGAGATACTAAGCGGTTATGAACTGGATTTATCCAAACATGCTCCCAAAGAGCATGTGGCGCGTATCCGTATGGTATGGAAAAGTATTCCGTCGCAATTATTCAAAGACAACAAGAAATTCATATATGGTGCATTAAGGAAAGGCGCAAGGGCAAACGATTTTGAAATCGCTATCCAGTGGCTGGTTGATTCAGGGTTGGTCTATAAGGTTCCAAAGTGTACAAAACCGGCTTTACCGCTTGATATTTATGAGGATTTAAGCTGTTTTAAGTTATACATTCTTGACGTTGGTCTGTTGGGAGCGATGGTTAATACAGAACCTGTGCAGGTCCTGATAAATAATAATGTTTTCGTAGAATATAAAGGCGGAATAACGGAACAGTATGTGCTTCAGCAAATGAAAAGCCATGGTGTATCTCCTGTTTATTATCATAAAACGGACGACTCCAGACTGGAACTTGATTTCGTAATACAGCAAAATGCGAGATTGTTGCCTATAGAAGTAAAGGCTGAAGGGAATGTAAGGGCAAATTCGTTGACGGTATTGCTTGCCAAGAATCCTGATTTAGAAGCAGTCAGATTTTCTATGTTACCCTATAAGGAACAGGGACAACTGAAGTGTGTGCCATTGTATGCAGTTTAGGCATATTCAGCCCCCGTTCAGTGAACGTTCACCGAACGGGGGCTGAACTATGATATTGCACGTATGCGGCAGTTATGATACCATATCAGGGATCATATAGATTATGTCCTCCTGTACTCCTTTGGATTTCAGCATGTCTGCATCATCCGAGAACATGGTATAGAACGATATCTCACCGTTTGTCAGCTCTTTCGCTCTCCTGTAGAAGCTTATGCCCGACGGTATATCTCCTTTAACCGTGTAGACGTGCCCCATATTCATCCAGTCTTCGGCTTTGGCATCGGCCTTTTCAGTTATCTTGGCGTACATGCTGATGGCTTCATCGTTTCTTCCGGTCATAAAGTAGCACCATGCTATTGCCCTTTGGGCAGATGTTCTTCCCTTGGTGAGATATTCCACTTTGAACATGTATTTCAGGGCTTCATCATACTTTTCGTGCATGATATATATTTGTCCTATCTGATTGCATATATTGATGCTGTCCGGATTGACGGCTTCCGCCTCCTTAAGGAACTCTAAGGCCTTGGAGTTGTCACCTTCTTTTCTGTAGCACAGAGCTAAGTTCTTCAATGTCCATTCGTCTCCGGGGGAAAGGATGTTGGCTGTTTCCAGAGGCTTGATTGCCATCTTGTAGTTCTCGTTAAGTATATGTCCGTATCCCATCTTCTGGAAAGCTTCTACATTCGTTGGGTCATCTATGGTTATGTCCTTATACAGCAGCAGAGTGTCGTAGGTATGTCCTTTTGCAAACAGATAGTCTGCCAAAGGCTTTATTTTGCCGTCCTCTTTCAGCAGGCTGAGAATCTGCTCGTTATCCCATACCTCGATGTCGCCGCTGAAGATGTCATTCCTGTCGTTTTTGGTTCCCCACAACTTGCAGAAACGGTATAAATCCTGTATGAAATGTCTGCTTTCCATGCGTCGGCGGTTTATCGCGCTGTCCGTTCCTTCCTGTTCCTTAAGGATTTGGTTTTGTGCCGAAAGTCCGGAACTTAATGCGTCAACCGGCAGGCTCGGCATTGTCTTGAAGGTAAGACACAAGGAGAATTTGTCGGAGTTACACATGTCAGTGGCATTTCTCAGAGTTTCTATGAACGATGCATAGCTGTTTTGTGAGTCAGTCTGCATTTCGTATATCTCCGGTGTGTTTTCGCCGAATATGTAGAACCAGTGCGACGGCTCGTAGAAGAAAGGATATTTTTTCAGCTGCGAGAAAGTACACATATTTGTATCGGCACCTTCCTGACGGAGCATATCGAGTTCCTTAATCTGGTCCTTAATCTTCTCGATGCTGTCTTTCCACTGTGGATTGAACTCGGTTAAATCTTCTAAATTAATATCGGATATATCCTTGATAGGTTCCGTCATGTTCGATGATTTCATGATGGAAGGTATTATTTCATCCCTCATCTTCTTGTCTATATCCTCAGTGTCGAGCGAAAGAATGATTTGAAGAATTACTGTGTACAGGTCGCTGTAGAAATACGGTTTGTCTTTCAGCAGTTCAAGCTCGTTGAACAGGTTTGGGTATGAGTATTCCATCGCGTCGCTGTTTATGTGCATTCCCAATACCAGTCCTACCAATGCGCGCTGCGATATGAGGGGATTCGGACAGTTCATGTACAGATGTATGAGGAAACGGAATTTATTCGGGTCAAGAAGATACGTCATGCTGAGGCAGACGGCCGATGCCATGAGAGCCTTGTCGCTGTCAGGGATTAAAGGAGAATCGGCTATTGCCATAGCCTCCTGATATTCCTCGTTACTCCATGAGGTAGGCAGCCAGATTTTGTTGAAAAGCTCGTCTATTACAGTCTGGTGTCTTTTCAGGATGTCCTTCATCTTCGTTTTTCTTTCTTCGCTGTTAAGCATGGATGCAATGCCCGTTTCATCATGTATTCCCTCTAAAATCATGCAGATTTCGGAGTATGAATGCATCGGATAATTTCTGTTGGCAATGTATTTTCTTGACAGGTAAGTATTGTTGGCTTCCAGTTTATGCTGCAGTTCAGTCCTGTCGTTGATGGCAAATGCATTTCTGAACAGCTGGTTATATAGTTCTTTTCTATCCGGATCGTTTACCCCCTGTGCGGCATATTGAATCATGAATCCGTATGTGGTTTTCAGATTCTCTATTTCCGATTTAATCTGCCAGTTGTCTGTCGACGAGGCATATTCTGTCAGTTTATCAAGAGCTTCTTTCAGTCTGTGGTCAAGGAGCAATGTTTTAATGTCGATATGCATACCGTTATTTCATTATTTATACTACAGGTGCAAAAATAATAACTTTTTTGTAATTTTGCACGAACTAATTTATATGAGTTCTTTAGTTTTAAACTCAGAAACTCGAAAACTTACAAACTTAAAATGACTATTTCAGAATTGCAAAACGTATATGCTGCCCATCCCAATACAAAGGGTATGATTTCAGTCCTTAAGGACAGCAGCATAAAGACTATCTATTTGGGCGGTGTGCATGCTTCGTGTGTATCATTGTTCTTTTCGTCATTTATTAAGGAAAATCCGTCAGTATATGTGTTCGTTCTGAACGACTGTGAGGAGGCCGGATATTTCTATCACGATATGGTTCAGGCCAATGGTGATACGGATATCCTGTTTTTCCCTTCTTCCTACAGACGTGCGATAAAGTACGGACAGAAAGATGCGGCAAACGAGATTCTGCGTACCGAAGTTCTGAGCCGTCTGGAGAAGAGGGATAATGTGGCGGTTGTCACTTATCCTGAGGCTTTGGCTGAGAAAGTGGTATCGAAAAAGCTTCTTACTGACAAAACTATATCTCTGAAAGTAGGTATGAACGTAGAGACTGATGCTATAGCTGCCCAACTGGTGGCATTGGGATTCAGTCACGTGGATTATGTTTATGAGCCGGGGCAGTTTGCCACTCGTGGAAGTATTCTCGACGTGTTTTCGTTTGCATCGGAATATCCGTACCGTATTGATTTCTTTGGCGATGAGATAGACAGTATACGAACTTTTGAGGTAGACTCCCAGTTGTCGAAAGAGAAAAAGACGGCGGTTAGCATTGTGCCGGAGCTGACAGGTGTAACGGGCGATTCTGTGACTTTTCTTGATTTTCTTCCCCCTCAGGCTTTACTGTGCGTGAAAGACCTGTTATGGGTGAGAGAGAGAATACAGAGCATCCACGAAGAAGTGCTTTCTTCGCAGGCTATAGCTGCAGCCGAGGAGGGAAATACGGAACTGCCTGATATCCAAAAGACTATTATTGAAGGAACTGACTTTACGGACAAGGCTCTTGATTTCAGAAGAGTGGATTTTGGAGCTAAGCCTGTAGGAACTCCGCAGTCTAAACTGATGTTTGAAACTTCCGTGCAGCCAATCTTCCACAAGAATTTCGATATGGTATCGTCTTCACTGAATGATTTCATTCAGAGGGGATATAAGATATATATATGTTCCGACAGCTCGAAACAGACAGACCGACTGAAAGATATTTTCAAGGAGAGGGGGGACGAAATAGTATTCGAGCCTGTGGACAGAACTCTGCACGAGGGCTTTGTGGACCACACAATGCGATTGTGTATTTTTACCGACCATCAGATATTCGACCGTTTCCATAAATATAATCTCCGCAGCGACAAGGCTCGCAGCGGAAAGGTTGCTCTTTCGCTTAAAGAGTTGAATCAGTTTGAGCCGGGCGACTATGTGGTGCATATAGACCATGGTATAGGCCGTTTTGCCGGACTGGTGCGCATTCCTAACGGAAATACCACTCAGGAAGTAATAAAACTGATTTATCAGAATGACGACGTAGTGTTCGTATCAATCCATTCGCTCCATAAAATATCGAAGTACAAGGGTAAGGAAGGCGAACCGCCGAGAATCAGCAAATTGGGAACAGGCGCATGGGAGAAGATAAAGGAACGTACCAAGACCAAGATAAAGGATATAGCACGCGACCTTATAAAACTTTATTCGCAGCGTAAGCAGGAGAAGGGCTTCAAGTACAGTCCGGACAGCTTCTTGCAGCATGAGTTGGAGGCCTCGTTCCTGTATGAAGATACTCCGGACCAGTCGAAAGCCACTCAGGAGGTGAAAGCCGATATGGAGAGCGACCGTCCTATGGACAGACTTGTCTGTGGAGACGTAGGTTTCGGTAAGACGGAAGTTGCCGTAAGAGCGGCTTTCAAGGCTGTGGCCGACAATAAGCAGGTGGCAGTGCTTGTTCCTACTACAGTTCTTGCATATCAGCATTTCCAGACTTTCAGGAAAAGACTCGACGGTATGCCTTGTAAGGTGGAATATCTTAGCCGTGCACGTACGGCCAAGGATACAAGCCGTATACTGAAAGAACTGGCCGACGGGCAGATAAACATTCTCATCGGAACTCATAAGATAATAGGCAAGAGCGTAAAATTCAAGGATTTGGGCTTGCTTATCATAGACGAGGAACAGAAGTTCGGTGTAAGTGTGAAGGAGAAACTCCGCCAGATAAAGGTAAATGTAGATACACTCACTATGACAGCTACACCTATTCCGCGAACTCTACAGTTCTCGCTCATGGGTGCAAGAGATTTGTCTGTAATCCAGACACCGCCGCCTAACAGATATCCAATTCAGACAGAGGTACATACTTTCAATGAGGAGATTATAACCGAGGCCATAAACTTCGAGATGAGCCGTAACGGGCAGGTGTTCTTTGTGAACAACCGCATACAGAATCTCGCGGAGCTTAAGGCCCTGATAGAAAGAAATATACCTGACTGTAGGGTATGTATAGGTCATGGTCAGATGCAGCCGGAGGAACTGGAAAAGATAATCTTCGATTTCGTAAACTACGATTACGACGTACTTCTCGCTACAACCATAATAGAAAGCGGTATAGACATTCCTAATGCGAATACCATAATAATAAACCAGGCTCAGAATTTCGGTCTGAGTGACTTGCATCAGATGCGCGGACGTGTGGGACGTGGAAACAAGAAAGCCTTCTGCTATCTGCTGGCACCTCCGTTGAGTTCGCTAACGCCTGAGGCACGCCGCCGCCTGCAGGCCATAGAGAACTTCAGCGATTTGGGCAGCGGTATTCATATCGCAATGCAGGACCTTGACATTCGTGGAGCTGGAAACATGCTGGGAGCCGAACAGAGCGGTTTTATTGCCGACTTGGGGTACGAAACATATCAGAAGATTCTTGCCGAGGCTGTTACCGAACTTAAGAACGATGAGTTCTCCGAGCTTTATGCCGATGAGGTAAAAGCCGGTGATGAGGTATTGAGCGGTGAAGGATTTGTAGACGAATGTACCGTAGAGAGCGACCTCGAACTCCTGTTCCCGAATGAATACATACCGAGCAGCAGCGAAAGAATGCTTCTCTATCGCGAACTTGACAAACTGGAACTCGACAAAGATGTGGAAGATTTCAAAGCACGTCTGAAAGACCGTTTCGGAACTATACCTCCTGAGGGTGAGGAACTTATAAGGATAGTTCCTCTAAGGCGCATAGCGAAACGCCTTGGTATAGAAAAGATATTCCTTAAATCAGGACGCATGACTCTGTTCTTCGTAAGCAATCCTGACAGTCCATACTATCAGAGCGAAGCTTTCGGCAAGATGATAGGCTATATGTCACGCTATCCCCGCCAGTGTAACCTCAGGGAACAGAACGGAAAGCGCAGCATGATAATCAAGGATATAAAGGATGTGCAGTCGGCTGTAAGGGAGTTGCAGGAGATAACGAGCATACAGGCAGGGTAAAATAATTAAACATAAGGTAAATCTTTGTTGATACAGAATAATATAGAACAGAAATATAATATTTGAATAATGAGAAAGAATATTCTAATGCTGATACTTGGTGCCGGGGCTTTGACTGCTCAGGCTGCAAGTATTAATCCTCTATGGATGCGTGATGTACGCATATCGCCCGATGGTAAGTCAGTGGTTTTCTGCTATAAGGGAGATATGTATAAGGTT
>CALUJF010000049.1 GCA_944320855.1 uncultured Phocaeicola sp. | reverse complement strand
GCATCCTATGTCACCGATTCCCATATCGTCTATATATATAACAATCACGTTAGGAGATTCTTTTTTTGCATTTACCATAAGTGGTAAAGTAACCAAGCTACACCCTAATAAAGTTTTTACGTTCATATCGAAATGATTTTAGATTTTAACTAAAATCAAATATCATAAATTTTACGAATATGAGTATAGTAAAAATACCGGTATAAAGAGTTTTAATACCGGTATTCCTACATTTACATTAAATTATTTATATCAATTTTCCCATTTTAGTTTAGGATAGGAAGACGATGGCATTGACCATACAGATGTGAAATCCCATCCGTCATAAGTGGTTTGCTGTTTCATTTCAGAGGCTGATCTTACTACATATCCTCCTGGTGCAACATTTGAATTTAATACAGGGCTTACATTAGGATTGCTTAATGTTATACAAGATGTCAAAGCTATTTTTTTAGTATTATCATCTCCTCCTTTTGTTAAACCGTATCCTTGAGTTATTGCTCCTACATTGTAACAATTATTAATTTTCACATCTATGTTTGTAGAATTACCCAATATTCCACCTACATTCATAGATTTTCCTGTTCCTATAACATCTGCTGAATTATAACAATTCTGCAATACCAAAGCATTAGACTGACCTAATATACCTCCAACAAGGCTGGCACCTGTTACTTTTCCCTTATTATAACACTGGTTAATCCCAGACCTATGAACAGAACGGCCTATAATACCTCCAACGGACATGCATGGTGAATAAATTTCTCCTTCATTACCACATTGAGATATAATAACAATAATAATATCATCATATTTTGTTATTTTGTCACTCTGTCCAACAATACCTCCAACAAATGATTCACCTGAAGTCATAACAGATTTTACTTTGGCTTTATTTATACACTTCTTTACAAAAGGTTCTCCGGAAGGAAGCTGTCCCACTATTCCACCTACTCTGGCTTTACCGGTAACACTTCCTGATTTAACGATACAATTTTCAATTTTTCCATAACATTTTCCGGCAATTCCACCTACAAAATTACCTGCAGTAATATTTATGTTACTTAGTGTAACATTCTTAACAATTCCATTTGCGGCAATAGTAGAAAATAATCCAACAACATTACTACCGGAACTATTAAAATTAATATTGTCAATTTTATATTTTCCACCATCGTAAGTACCTTTGAACTCACCGCTATAATCAGAGTTACTTAATTCTGCACATAATGGTGTAAAACTCTGACTTTGCAAATCTATATCGGCCGTCTGTAAAAAATACTTGTTCTCTGTGGATATCCCTGTAATATTATTAAGATGTCTGCTATTTTTTATAATAATAGCTTGGTCTATGGAAGAGCCATCACCACTTTTCGCATCGAATGATGTATTAAAAGTAAATTCCTTTTCAAAATCATCCGTACCACAAACTCCTGAAATCTTGGCATAGACAGTACCCATATAATCTCCATAATGCACAGACAACAAATCAAAGGTATTGCTGGCTTCCGAATCAATATCCTTATTGTTGTAATTATCAATAATATCGGTATATTGCTCATCAGTAGCCAAGGTCAATTTGTATGAAGCACCTTCAACCTTATTCCATGATAATGTAAGTCCTTGAGAATTATCATTTATTTGATAACTGAAATCATCAAAAACATTGCGTATATTTGTCTGTTCAATGGTCAACTTGTTCTCAAAAACATTTTCTCCGGACTTGAAGACCAAATAAGCCAAACGTGAAGTTTCCGTATTATTTTCAGTAACAGTAAACGTGAGTTCTTGACTACCACTATATGATTCCGAACCACCATCAACTGTAACCCAATCTACATTATTCCCCTGTTCATCCAAACATGATACAGACCATTCAAATGCTGTAGTTTCAATTGCGACACTCTTCGTTTGCCCCTTTTTTATAATACTTATAACTTGAGGTTCAAAATTGAAGACAGTTTCAGCAGGTTCCTGTTTTAACGATACTGAATATATTTCTTCATCAGATATCTTGAATGTCAAGCACATAGAACGTTCTATGTTCCATTCATTCTCATTGAATCCTATATAAACCTTAGTAAAGTCAACCCCTGATGTTGTGGACAAAATACACCAATCATCATCCAAACTTGCAGTCCACTCTTTATCCGATTCCACTTTCAGGACGTAAACACCCTTATCTGCCGGGACTGATATTCCACTTTCCGATAATTCTTTAATAGTCAGATATTCTTCCGCCTCAATAACCGTTTCATCATTATCAACCACTTCTTCTTTATTACAAGAAGAAAGAGAAAACAATGAGAATAGACCTATCGTATAAAATAAACTTTTTATATCCATGGTATTATTATTTTATATAAACATAAAACTATACTTCAATTACCATTCCTGGAATCTTAAATCATCTTCCGGGTTTTGTCTCCTTATCAATTCTTCTTCCACAAGATACTCTACACCATCTTTCTGATATTTATACCTTAGTACAAACTTTGGTTGTTCGCCCGTAAACTCCAATGACTCAGAATCCGTTTCAAGTACAGCTATAGCATCGTATATAGGAACACTTCCGCCGGCTGTAATATCAACACTTCCATTCTCATTAACTTTAAGATTAATAGACATTCCAGTATCATTGAGCACATCAAATCCCGGTCTTTGAACTTCATATCTTCCTAAAGAATTAAAAGAAACAACATCGTTCTGGCTTAAATCTTTATTATAATATTCCGTAACACTTCCATCAGTCAAATTTGTCTTCTTTCCTCTACGGTAATAGATTCCGTGATATTTTGAGACAAACTTTACAACAACAATACTATAATCTTTCAGATTACCGTTTGCATCTTTAGCTATCTCATCCTGATTATGTCCTGTAATCCTGAAAGGTATAGCATAATACTTATTTAAGGCTGCATTATCATTATAAAACTCATCTGAGAAAGTTACTTCAACATCTGCAATAGCAAGATTAGGATTAGTAACAGTCATTTTTCCTTTATCAGCCAATTGATAATACTTTTCAGGCATCAACTCCAAATCAGGATAATTATCCAGTAAAGTATTGTCTATCTGAAAAGTAGCCCAATCATTAGGATTGACTTCTCTTTTCCCTGCAAAAGCCACTCCTACCTTAATCGACATATCTGCATCTGCAACAAGTGTTCTTAAAGGTTTCTGCGATGCGAAATAAGTATAGGTAGTTTCAAAGTCTTTTTCAAAATCCTCATAGCATGAAGTAGTAAAAAAGACCAACATAGAGACAATTATAAAATTCAAATATTTCATATACTCATATTTTTATTAATGTATTACCATCCGAAGTTATTCACAAGATTACTGTTCTTAGCCACTTCATCATAAGGGAGAGGTGTGTAGTAATTTTTTATCTCGTATTTACGTTGTTCCACATCAAAAACAGTAAACACTTCATCATTATTATCATTCAATGAAACAGAAACTCCCTGTACAGTTTCATTTAAAGGCAATAACCATCTACGCATATCAAAATATCTTTGATTCTCAAATGCAAACTCTATGCGTCGTTCATTCTGAATCAGTTTTCTGAATTCTGTTTCATCTGTTAAGGCACTCTCAAGGTACCGGTCATCATTAATACCTGTAGAAGTTGAACGAATATCTGACATTATATCGTATGCTGAATAGAGACACGATTTCTTATCTGTTGGTCCCCAAGCCTCATTGGCAGCCTCAGCGAAATTCAGAAAAACCTCAATTTTTCTCAACAAAGGATTGTAATGAGGTGAGGTTTGCGTCTGTATAGGGTTCAACATTTTGGATTTTGTAGAAACAAATTTTGCCAGATAGTATCCTGAGCGTGAAGCATTCTCACTATACTCTTTAGAATCTTTTCTTCCCGGCAATATATCTATTTTCTCACCAGAATCCCCAAAAAGCATTTTATGAGTATAAACATTCAATCTGAATCTATTATCCAGTTTTGAATATAAATCATCTATCATATTAAAACCTTCGGCATTATAATCAATACCTGAACGAGAGTCGTATGCAGGGAAACCATTCTCTTTTGAACAAAAAGCCATTACCAGATTATGCGATGGATTTGTATTGGCATTTCCATAATAGAAAGGAGGAAACTGCTGTTTTTCCAAAGCATTTGTATTAAAATATTTATAAAATACAAAATCATCTGACGGAGTAGTTCCCGCATCTGCTATCATTGTCTTATTGAGGATTGTAAAATCCTCAAAACCCTGCATTGACAATATTTTATTAATCTCCATTGCCACAACAGACCACTTAGACTTATAATAATCAGGATTTAATACTTCATATTGTCCCATACCTGTTATTTTTACTATATCATCATCCTGATACGCAGGACTTGCACTATAAACAAGAACCCTGCTTTTCAAAACAGCAGCAGCCAGTTTGTTAGCTCTACCCATTTGCTGATTATTAAACTCTTCTTCTGATGAAGTATAGTCAGATGGTAATAAATCCATAGCTTCATCCAAATCATCAATAATACAATCTACTGTTTTAGCATAAGTGGGTCTCACGAACAAACCTTTGTTTGAAGCTTCTTCTTGTGTGATAAAGTGATCAAAATAAGGTATTCCCAAAGCCACACCGTCCGTTCCTTTACCTCCATACATTTTGAGCAATTCAAAATGCCACCATGCACGCAGAAACAAAGCCTCTCCACGCAACCTTTCCTTAATTTTTTTGTCTTTCTCTTCATCTACCCTATTATACAATGTATTATCAGTCAAACCATTTTCAAGAAATGAATTGATATACTCAATCATTTTATAACAGTTTCCCCAATTTGCAATAGGATTATCCATAGATGTCATTCCTCCTAATCCCAATTTATAGACTCCTGAAGAATACACGTTTGTCACAGCATTGTCTGTAGCACAATCTAAAAAATTATTGTCAAAACAATCAGGTCGCGTCTGTATTCCCTGATATGCTTTATGAAGAACTCCTTTAGCCAAATCAGGCACATGCCATACATCCGCATCTTCCAATTCAAAAGTAGTTTTGGTACTCAAAACATCTTCGCAAGAGGAAAATGCAAAAGTAAATAAAATTCCACCTAATATATACTTAATATTCATAATTACAATTTTTATAGTTAGAAAACAAATGAAACTCCGGCTGTTATGTTTCTACATACAGGATAATTAACAACTCCTGCATCAAGCAATTCCGGGTCAAGGTCTTTAACAGACGAAAGAACAAACAAATTGCTTCCTCTTGCAAAAACCTTAATTTCAGAAACTACTGATGAAGTCGCAAATTTATTAAATGTATAATTCAGCTCTATATTTTTTAAACGGAAGAAGTTTTTATTAACGAGCCAAAATGTTGAATTCCTAAAATTATTACTTCCTTCTGTTGTTGTAAGTCGAGGGTATGTACCATTCGGATTATTTTCAGGATGATACCTATCCAGAGCCAAAACAGAATACTTCCCTTCTCCGTAATTCCAGTAATAAGCATTCGAAGCCCATCCATTTACACCTAATTCTGAGTATCCCTGTATATATAAGCCCCATGACTTATATTTAAGGTCCAAATCTATACCTAACGTTGTACGTGGAAATGAATTTCCGACTTGTTTAACATCCCTGTTGTCAATTATTTTATCTGAATTTAAATCCTGATAGGCTATGTCACCTATTTGATAATCACCGAATGACTGATTAGGATGTCCGTCCAAACTCACATCTTTACCAAACAGTCCTTCTGAAACAAGTCCCATCATAGCATCAGTAGATTTTCCAATTGAATACCTGTATTCATCATCATGCATTACCTGATTCCATTGTATCAATTTATTTTTTGTCCAAGTGATATTAGCTCCTATAGTATATTGGAAGTTACCTATTTTATCTTTCCATGATAAATCGGCTTCAAATCCATGATTAAAAACCTTACCCATGTTATCAACATAAACAAAATCACCCAAATAGTTTCCATAAGTAGAATCAACCGAACCTATTATATCCGAACGCAATTCACGGAAATAATTCATTTCAGTATACAAGCGATTATTAAAGAACAATCCCTCAAAACCTAAATTCCATTCTGCAGATTTTTCCCATTTAAGATGATCATTAGCTCTTCTTACACATGTGGTTACATAAGCTACAGCACCATTGTTTGTTGGTCCGAAATTAAACTGATCGTCCACTTGAGACCAAGACTGTTCATACAACAGATAATTTGTACTTCTGTCAAATCCCCAAAGTCCTACTGTTGTTTTTAACTTTAAGAAATTAATTATTTCATTTCCTTTCAGGAAGTCTTCATTAGAAATAACCCATGAAGCACCGGCTGCTGAAGATAGAAAATGTTTATTCCCTTTTGCAAACCTGTTACTTCCCATTAAAGCCAAATCACCTTCAACAAAATATTTGTTATCATAACCATAATTAAGTCGTAATGAATAGTTAGTATTTATAACATTCTGACCAGAACCTTGAGTAGAAGTGTTATTATACAAATATGTCAAACGGGCACCTATATTATTTTTACCAATAGATTTGTTGTAACCAATAAAAGCATTCCATCCTAAAACCTGCTGCAAAGTGGTTGTGCTACGATTCTTGGAAGTATCGATACTTTCTTTTTTCAACTGTGTGATAAGATAGTCCTGCTCACCATTTGAATTGATATAAGGGTCTATTGAATATGTAGGATAAGTTTTGTTCAAATTTAGTATCAGGTTGTCATAATTATCAAACGATAAAAACGCTCCTGCATCCAAACCTTCTGTAATCATTCCTAAATCAAAATCAAAACCAATGTTTGTCTGTCCTCTTGTATACCGTTCATCGATATAACCTCCATACATCATTTCAGCATACAAGTTCATATTCCTTAACTGACTTGCACCGAACAAAGGAACACCATCATCCCTTTGAGTTAATCCAACATCGTCAGGGTTAATCAATAATGGATATTCGTTTGGCCTATGTGAAGACAATGCCGAAAAAACATTCGCACTGTTTTGCTGACCGGTTTTCCTCATTTCGAGTCTTCCAGAAACATCTGCAGATATAGTTAAGAAATCAGCAACTTTAAAATCCAGATTACCTCTTAAAGTCATTCTATTCAAACTTGTACCATATGCACCCTTCTCAAAACCACCGGCACCTATATAACCTGCAACCAAAGAATAACGTACACGGTCTGTTCCACCATTCATTTCAAATGTTGCTTTCTGGTAATTAGATACATTATTAAGAAATGTATCATAATAATCTACATTTGGGTATAAGAAATCCGTCGTTCCGATAGAATTTTTATAACCTTGAATCTGGCCTTGTGTATAAAAGGCAGGTAAACCATCATTAATCCTTGCTTCATTATAAAGATTAGTATAATTATAAGAGTCAATAAACTCCGGAGTTCTCGTCATCTGTGAAAGTCCCATTTCTGCTGAAGCCCTATAAGTGTGTGAATTAGCTTTTCCTCTTTTTGTCTTGACCCATAAGACACCATTTGCCGCACGGGAACCGTACAGTATTTTAGCTGTTGCATCCTTTAAGACCTCTATACTTTCTATTTCTTCAGGCAATATGTCATCCAGCGGCCTTTCCACTCCATCAATTATTACAATGGCTGTATTATTGTCCATACCATGTAAGCCACGTATATATATCTCCGGATTATTATTTCCCAAACCGTTTACAGTGGAACGAACCTGAAGACCGGCCATCTTTCCCTGTAAGGAATTAGTAAATATAACATCAGGGTAGCTTGAAAAGTCTTTATTATCAATTTTTGAACTGAAACCTACCTCATGTTCTTTTAGGATAATACCACCATCGGCTCTGCTGACTAATGAATCAACAGTTACAATATTATCAGCATTTGCTGATATTTGAAGCCCCAATAAGGGTATCATAAAACTTATCATATTTTTTACTCTCATACTTTTATCATATTTATTTACCAACCTGGATTTTGTTGCAAATTATTCAATGAAGCAACTTCATCCTTTGGTAATGGATACCAATAGTTTCTTTTATTGAAAACTCTCACCTCAGAGGTAAGTGAAATATAATCATATACAAAGTCTGTCAATTCATATTTGCAGGCCTCGGCTTTGATAAGTTGATCCGGTGAATAAGAAGGATTTATAGGTGTCGCTTTAACTCCTTTTATCGGATTAGGTTCACTAAACAAATCTTCTGCTATCATCCATCTTCTTATATCATACCACCTGTGTCCTTCGAACATTAGTTCGACAGCTCGCTCACGACGATAAGCTTCTCTGAAATCAACACCTTCCGGCAAATCACCTATTCCGGCACGGTTCCTTATAACGTTTAGAGCCTGACGTGCCGTCAATGAACATCCCGGAACGAGTTTATCCGGATCGCCTGTAGCCTCATATGAAGCTTCTGCCATATCCAAATATACTTGAGCGACTCTGATATATACAGAAACTAACCTATAAAGATTAAATCCAGCAGCTCCATACAATGTCATAGTTGCTTCCGGCCAGATAAATTTTTTACACATATAACCTGTTTGTTGTCCACCTTGGGTTACCGGCGTTACTGCAATAAAATTCTCGGAATATCCTCCTGAATATGTAGTAATGTAATATTGATTACCGGACTTATCTTTTCCCCATGCCTCACCGGGAACAAGTATATTGTTAGCAAGACGCGGATCTCTATATGAATACGGATTAGTGTTTTTAACAGCTTCATATCCTGATCGAGGATCTGAAATAGGGTAATAATAACCACCTTCTCCTTGTCTTTCAAACATATCTACCATGTTTTGAGTAGGAGCATTGTATGGTGTACCTTCTCCACCGGTTTTATCATCATAAGGTTGGGTTAACCATTGAGCTCTGACAAAAGCAGACCAGTTTCCTGGATGCCATCTGTGAAACCACAAATACTCCGGTTGTGCAAACTGATTACTGTTTGGCATAAGATATATACTTCGATATTCTGATTGTTCCATCAGCCTGTAATATGAATGATTATTTATCATGTCTATCGTTTTCTGTGCAGTTACAGCCGCCTCCGCAGCCAACGCCGCATTATATCCTTTATCCTCTATAGTATTTAAATCGTTTTGCATCAAAGGACTGCAAGCATACACTTGAGTCATAGTCTTAAGTGCAAGTGCAGAAACTTTATCCGGACGACCATGCTCTGACTCAGGCCAACTCTCAGGAAGTAATTCTATTGCTTTATCCAAATCATCCTGCATCCACTCATTTGATTCCAGATATGTCATTCTTGGAATATCGAAATCATCAGAGGCACCCCATAATTGATCAAATTTTGGCATTCCTCCATACCTTTTTATCAATTCAAAATAAAAATAAGCTCTCAAAAAATACGCTTGTCCAAGAAGTTTATTATATTGTTCCTGAGTTATATCATTTACTTTATCTATACCGTTTATAACTCTATTTACTATACGTAGTCCGGTATAAGCTCTACCTATTGCAGTAGCCCCCTTACTGCCTATTTCAAAACGCGTTCCGGCATTTTCCAACCAGTTACCATTATTTACAAATTGAGATGGTGCCATATCACGTACAGAAGCATATTCATCTGATAAATTTCCTATATTAATTGTTACATTTTCGTACTCATTTATACCATAATTATAAATCAGAATACTACCATCTTTAAATATTCTATCCATAAACCCTCTTAAAGAGTCATAATCTTTATAGATATCCTCCTCACTCAATCCGTCATCTGGAGATTTATCAAGATAATCCTCACAACTTGTAAAATAAAAGCCAAGCAATAGGACTGTAATATAATATGTTAATCTTTTCATATCAATCTATTTTATTATAAACCTAATCTAAAACCTATATTATAACGTTTAACCATTGGATATACATTTTGTCCTCCTGTTTCCGGGTCTCTTCTATAATCAGCCTTTGAGAATGTAAGTAAGTTAGAACCATTTACATAAATCTGTAATTTAGACAATCTCAAAGGAGATAACCATTTCTTTGGGAAACTATAGTTAATCTCTATATTTTTCAACCTCAAATATGAATGGTCTGTATAGGTATATGTACTTTCTACCGAATTATATGCTTTTTGCAAATGTAAACTTGGTCTAACAGGTCCTTCCTGAAGCGGATCATCGGGTGACCAGCAATCGTAAGTATTAGGCTGCGCCTTTATATTTGAACTTGGGAAATCCCATAAGTAAGCAGAAATAGCTTCTTTATATACACCTAAGGCTCCATACCACAACATATTAAAACCAAATCCTTTGTATTCTCCTCCTAATGTCAACCCCATGGTCGTCAAAGGATAATTAAGTTGACTAACAGGAACTTTATCATTAACATCAATAAAACCGTCACCGTTATAGTCAATATAATACAAATCTCCCGGTATCAAAGTATTATGTCGCCCATTGGTTATTAATGACTGAGCCGAATTATAAATGTCGTCCAACGACTGGAAGTTACCGGTTGCCAGATATTTTCTTACATACCCAATAGATTTTCCTGCATCCTTGTTATAATCGTATTCATTTGCAGGGTCATCTTTAAATACTATTCTACTTTCACTTGTAGCAAAATTAAATTTCGCATAATAATTAAACTTATTTATCCTGTCATTCCATGAGATATCAAGTTCCAAACCATGATTTTTGGTTTTACCCAAATTAACCTGAGGGAAATCTATTCCACTGTCACCCCATGAAGGAACAGTTCTACGCTCCATAAGGATACCGTCTCTTTTCTCATCAAAAAAGTCTAATGTTATATTCAGTTTACTCCAAAGTCCGATTTCTACTCCTAAGTTCTGTTTTACAGCTCTTTCCCATGTTGAGTTTGGATCGGCAAGCTTTCCTTCTTTATATAGAGGTCCCCAGTTGGTCGTCTGATTAAGACCAAATTGGGCATTGCCGGCTATCTGTTCAAAACTCTGAATATAATTAAAACGTGATGCACCTTTATCACTACCTACTTCTCCATATGAATATCTGACCTTTAAATTTGATAATACACCCTTTGTTATTTCCTTAACAAATGGCTCTTCGCTGATTCTCCAACCTATGGATGCTGAAGGGAAGAAGCCGAAACGCTTTCCTGGTGCAAATTTTTCAGAACCGGTATAAGCGCCATTGAATTCAGCCAAATAACGTTCTTTCCAGTTATATGTAACCCTTCCGACCCAATCTTCTTCATATGCAGGAAAATCCATTACATTTGTTGTAGTAGTTTCGTTCATTTTTCTATTGAACAGCAATAAACCGGTCACAGAATGATCTCCAAAAGTACGCGCATAATTTACTGCAAGTTCATAGTATAACTTACGTCCATAACCATCAAACAAATCGTAGGAACCGGCTAATGGCAAATCACCGGGTGCAACATCGCTTGGATATCTTTTAGTCGTATAGTTGTAAGATATGCTTCCATCTTCATTATATATTGGATTTGCATAATCATATTCCCTATAATTTCTTACAATCGACCACAAAGAATTCAAATCATCATTTCCCAAAATTTTTCCTCTAACAATCTCTGAAGCCCAGTTTGAATAATTTGTATAAGATAAAGAAGCTTTAAAAGACAAACCTTTAGTTATGAAATCGAGTTTTTGTTCTAATATAAAATCATAAAATCCCTGATAAGATTTATAGGTTCTGCTACCGGTATCATACAATGAAACCATAGGATTCTTATCCTGCGAAGCACCATCACCCCATACTCCGTCTGAATACTTGATAGGGAATTCATTTGATGGAGCAGCCAACAATGTTCCAATAAAATACTGGTCATTATCACCTTCTCTATAAGCAGGCTGATTTTGATATCCCATTTTACCGGCTACATTAACAGACAATTTGGTTGATTTTGTTATATTAAAATCAAAATTGCTTCTCCAGTTATATCTTCTATAATAAAAGCTCGGATCATACCCATTCTGTTGTTTTGTGTCAAATATATCTCCATCATATAGATAACCTAAAGAAACAAAATAGGACATAATCTTTGTACCACCACGTACATTAATATTATAATTCTGTTGATAACCTACATTTTTAACAATCTCATCCCACCAGTCAACCTCCGGAAAGACATCATTATATGGTCCATAATTGCCTGTAGCATATGCATTCCTCCATGCAGAAATTGTTGATTCAGGAACCAGATTCCATGTACCGTCATTTGCTTGAGCTTTATTATACTGTGATATAGAAGTAAGATAATCAGCAAATTCCGGTGCTGCTGATGTTTGTTTAAATCCAAAGTTTGATGAAAAAGAAATGGATGGTTTCTGTTCTTTACCACGTTTTGTAGTAAGAAGTATGACACCATTCGCACCTTTTACACCGTAAACTGCAGTTGCAGATGCATCTTTAAGCACAGATATAGATTCTATCTCATTAACATCAACATCATTGAAATTACGTTCTATACCATCTATCAATACCAAAGGAGAAGCATCACCCCACGTTGCCTTACCTCTAATGAATAATGATGCCTGGTCTGCACCCGGCTTGGAGGTAGAATTTATTGATATGACACCAGGCATTTGCCCCTGTAATGCTTCTGACACAGAGTTAACACTACCTACCTTTAGAAGGTCATCTCCCTTGGTAGATGTAATTGATCCAACACTTGAGGCCTTCTTTTGTACACCATATCCTACAACTACAACCTCTTCAAGCGTTTCTGAATCTTCACGTAATTTAATAATACCTAAATCATATTTGCCTGTTAATTTAATCTCTAACGGTTTATAACCGACATAAGTTATTGAAACTGTATTACCGATATTTCCTCCAAACGTAAAATTTCCATCGAAATCACTTACTGTTCCCGTTGAAGATTCTTTAATCAAAATACTAACCCCTATTAGAGGTTCATTTGTTGTAGCATCAATAATCTTTCCACTCCATGTATTTTGTTGTCCATATATATTCTGCATAAACAAGAACGAACAACAAAAACAAAAGAACAGAAGATAAAGTCTCTTTTCTTTCATAAATGCGCTTTTAATTGTTAACAAATTTCATTATTTCACTTGAGGTTTAATTACACTACCCTTTAATACCGAAAAATTCAAGAAACCATTCTGTTTAACCACATTAAGTTTTACAATTCTTGTCTTTCTTGGATGAACAGTTGAATCATTATTATGCACATGATATACATAATGATATTCACCTTTTTCATTTCTAAATATATCTCCATGACCGGAACCATTCTCTCCTACTATACTTCTGTGTATAACCGGATTTCCCGAATATTTCTTCCACGGACCAAATGGTGATTCTGAAACAGCATATCCTACTGCATAATCCCGACTCATAAAATGATTGGCACAATAAAACAAGTAATACATCTTATCGATTTTTATCACGGTAGGACCTTCCATAACTGGAGCTGATTTATAGCTTTGAGTATTTTCCCATGCTTGTGTATTCACAAAACATCTCTTCAAAGTTTCTTTTTTTATTTTACCGTTTTGAATATCAAATTCTGCAACCCAAATATAGTTTCCTTTATTGAAACGTACATGATAAAGATAATATTTACCATCATCATCTTTAAACAGATAAGAATCTATGTTCTTTGCTGAAGAATCTATAGGTCCGATTTCTTTCTGCTTATATGGTCCCGAAAGTTTTCCGGATTCCGACAAACAAGTCTGCTCGTTCGCCGTATATGTCAAAAAGTACCTATTATCATCTTTAAATATCTGCGGTGCCCAAAAACCTTTTTCTCCAAATGTATCATCACCTTTCATCAACAATAATCCTTTTTCCTCCCATTCTAAAAGATTATCGGATTCATATACTACAAATTTTACCGGATCAGCACTATATGTACCTGTCATATAATATTTACCACCTTCAAAATAAACAGTAGGATCGGCCAAAAATATTTCATTGATATTTTTGGAAAATGAACCGTGTATGATATTCAATAATATTATAAAAAAAATTGTCCTTTTCATCTGTATATACATAATTTAGTTATCTGAATGCCACTTTAACTTTGGAAGCTCCGAAGAGAAATCCCAGACTTCGTTTTACATTATGAGACTTCTCCAATACAACCTGATATATTCTATCTGATTTATCAGTCATATCATATTTAATAAAATCAGATTGCAGTAAAGACACCTCAACATTATCTTCCACATCTTGAGACAGACCGTTATTTTCATAATTTTCTGTCAAACCAGAAATTTCTCCTTGGCAAGCAGAAAATAAAATACCCACAGCCAATACAAAAAATATTTTCCTCATAAGATTAATATCAATTATTAAACATAGGTAGAACTATACCAATTTTCTCACTCGACAACCAGACCTTGCCTGCATCTATTTTAGCTACAGTAAATTTTTGATTGGCAAAATCTATTGTAATATTCTTTTTGTCAAAAACAGGTTCAACTGTTTCTCCTGCAGCATTAAATGCAGATTGAAACTGAATATTTACATAAGAGCTCAAATCCGATTCTTGCAATCTGAATATAAACTTCTGATTATTAATTGACATTTGAATGTCATCTCCATATTCATATGAAAATGAACCATCAAGAGAATATACTCCCACATTTGCAATTTCCGTAAAGTTACGTTCTGTTTCGTTTACTTTGACTTTTATTTCATTAGAACAAGATACCAATAAAACAGATATCAATAATATTGTAGATATTTTTTTCATATATAAACAATTAATATTACAACTTTACATATATTACTTCATTAGTTCCATCACCATAGTTTATAACAGCACTTAGTTCTTGTCCATTTAAGGATGTCTGTACCTCACTTATCTCAACCCCATCCAAAAAGAATTTAACTCCTTCTACATCATCTGAAATATTATTCAGACTTATAAATATATAATCACCTGTATCCGTAACTTTCAATGATTTATAATTACTTTCTATAGATGTGGCGGTTATAAAATCTCTTGTATAAATAACTTTATCTGAATTATTTCCATCAAGTAATGATATCTTGTATTTAGTATTTGGTTTAAGTCCTTTTATTAAAGTATATTTTTCCTGAATATCTCCTTCGGAAATATCAGATTCTTCATTGTCATAATATTGAAGTTTAAATTTAATATTATCAGAACTCATATTTCCCCACTCAAAGAAAGCTGAATTCTGAGTAACAACAAGATTCTTCATAATAAGTCCATTCTGACATTCTATAAAATCAGGCCAAACTAAAGGACTTGGATTCTGCAATCCATCAATACCTGTTCCCATAAAACGAGATGAATATATAGAACCTAAATCCCATAAAACAGTGCTTTCAGTATATAAATTTCCGGGAGTGCAAGAAAATCTACCTGTTATAGCATAAACGTTATATTTTTTAAATGCTTTATAGAAAGTTTTATACCAATGTTGTGGATACCAATCAAAACTATGAATGACACTTAAAAATTCATTGTAAGGCACAGGATTTCCTTGATTACATCTTGTTTGTGCCTGATTTAAATATTCATAGAGTTTCATTGTAGAAGGATAACCATGCTCTGTTCCCCATTGTCCTAAAGTCTCTTTAGGTTTAAAACTATTTACAACAGAGAACTCTGTACTTATTATCTTTTTTGTTATTCCATAAGTTTCTCTCGCACATTTCATATCATTCTCTGCCTGTTCAGCTTCCCAGGAATGTACATGCAAATCCAGACCTGAAATATTATCATTGTTTTTTACGACCTGCATCACCTTTGGGATGATTTTATTTTTTTTATGTAGCTCAGCTGTTCTATTTAACGAACCGGCAAAAATTTCAAAATTCCAATGTTTCTCTTTTTTCCATTCTGTCAAAGTATTAGCAAAATCATTCAGAAATTTGTAATAATCATCAGCATCAGAAAGTCCTTCATGTTCCCACATTGGTTCATTTCCCATTACCAATATATCGATATATTTAGCCAAGTCGTAAGTTTCCAATAATAATTTTACACAATTATATAAATGCTTCTTTTCTTCAGAATCAACTTTTGGAACTCCTTCTTCATATCTTTCAAAAGGTATTTTAAGACTTAAAATAAAATGAACATTATCACCTAATATTTTTTTTGCCTGTATAAAATCCCAGGTTGGCTGATAGTTCTTTATCACTTCTTCTTTTACCCCCAATATCTTCTGTTTTCCTTCCTGACCTTCATTTTCCAATAAATGCAATGGCAAGTCTATAAAACCTCTAACCCAAGTTACTCCTGATTTTTTCAATAAATTCACTTGCTTGAGAGGCTCACTGATTGATTCATTAAAATTTGCTCCTATTTCCTGACCTCTAATAGTAGAAATTATAGATAAAACCGATAAAAAAGTTAACAATAATCTCTTTTTCATATAAACAAAAACTTTAAATTAGTACTGAATATTTAATCTAAAAAATTTTTTCTCGTAAACATCCCCAAAACAGATTCCTATTTTAAAAGACCTCTAAATTCAAAAATGAAAACAAACCGTCCGATTATGTATGGTATTTACTCCAATCGTTTGCTGTGCCAACATTGAAGCAGTAATGCAAAACTGAATGATAAAATAAAAAGGGGATTCTCTTTGTACTTTCCATAAATTAAGTTTTAAATATTAACAATAAAAAATTACAACACGACAAAAGTATTATTTCTTTATTTTTTTGAATAGAAATAAATCATAAATTAGCAGTAGAAATGTTCAAATTATGGTCTTAATGTGACCTACAGATATGTATAGCTCATTTTTTAATATTCCGGCACCTATGAATGTGAATGTTTTATTTATATACATTATGCCATTTATTTTACATCAAATTTATAAACGCAAACATGTCTGTAAGTTTCACCAGGATGGAGTATGGTAGAAGGAAATCCTTCCTGATTTGGCGAATCCGGGAAATGTTGTGTTTCCAGAGCAAATGCTTCACGATACTTATAAGGCTTACCGGATTTTCCCAATGTTTCTCCATTAAAGAAGTTTCCGCCATAGAACTGTAATCCTGGTTCTGTAGTCCAAACCTCCATATATCTTCCGTTTGAAGGCTCATAAACTGTTGCCGCAAGTTCAAGGTCGGAAGCGGATGTACGCGAAAGTACAAAGTTATGGTCATACCCACGACAATTATCGAACTGCTCATTCTCTTCTTCAAGACGCCATCCGATAGGATATGGCTTGCGGAAGTCGAAAGGTGTACCTGTGACATCGGCAAGTTCGCCTGTAGGTATCAATACACTGTCAACAGGTGTATATCTGTCGGCAGCTATATAAAGTTCATGTGTGTTGACGGTTCCGTTTCCTTCACCTTTAAGATTAAAGAATGAGTGGTGTGTAAGGTTTACAGGGGTAGCCTTGTCCGTAGTAGCCGAATACTCTATTCTGAATTCGTTGTCGACTGTCAGCTGATACGACATTCTAACGGAAAGATTACCTGGAAAACCTTCTTCCATATCTTTGGAAAGATATGAAAAAAGAATGTAATCCTTTGCTACGGAATCAACATTCCATACTACCATATCAAAACCTTTGTCGCCACCATGAAGGCACTGGCCGTTGTTGAAGGTAGAAAGTTGATAGTTTTTACCGTCGAGAGTGAATTTCCCGGCAGCTATACGGTTTCCATATCTACCGATTGTAGCCCCAAGAAAGCGTTCTCCTTTGTTGTGTACATATCTGTCGATATTCCCATAACCGAGAACTATATCTTCCATATTGCCGAAACGGTCGGGAGTGAACAATGTCACTACACGGCATCCGAAGTTTGTGACCTGCATGATAAGTCCGTTACTGTTGGACAAGGTATACAAATCAACAGGCTTACCGTCTACCGTGGTATTAAAATCGGCCTCATTGACGAGAGGCAACTGTCTTTCAGAACATGCTGAAAAGAATAATGTAAAGAATAATGCTGATAGAAAAAACTTTTTCATATTTTAAACTTTAAGTATGACACAAATTTATGTAAGCTTTGAGAATATAAAGCAGTAATATTGTCCATATATAAGGAAGCATATTTACACTATATATTAAAAAGCATATAATAAACAATATTTCTAAGAAGTACGGAAAGCTGGAATAAATCATTTCTCACTGCTATCCGTACCCAGTCCTAAATCTGTAAAAAAAACAATCTGTTATTCGTAAAAACTATCTTTTATACCTTTGTAAAAAAACTAACACCTACAGAATTAATAAACTACTTTAAAGGTTCTTCTTCTACATTTTCATTATAATACCCATCTACTATTTCAAAAAAGTTTGACTGCATGGAATCCATTATTTCCGGATTATCGGCAGCCACATTGTTATCCTGACTAAAATCCACTGACAAATTATACAAACCATATTCTCCGAGGTTTCCCAACTCGTTTCCTGTAAGGTTTCTTTCCGAACCTTTGTATGGCGGAAGCATTACCCAATCACCATTTCTATATGCCAAACGGCCTTGAGCTTCGACTACAAGATCTTTTCTGGCTACATCAGACTTGCCGAGCAATGCATCGAGATGATTCTCACTGTCAAGATTATCAGGCAAATCGATATGTAACATTTCGGCCAACGATGCCATTATATCCATATGGCAAATCAACGCACCGGATCTTAACGGTTTTATGTGTCCTTTCCAGTAAACAAAAAACGGTACATGTGTTCCACCATCGAAAAGACTGTATTTTCCGCCTCGCAATCCTCCAGCCGGTTTATGCTCGCCTACCATCTCCGGTGCTCCATCCTTATATCCGTCGTTAAGGACAGGACCGTTATCGCTGGAGAATATTATTATGGTATTTTCCAATATTCCTTCTTTTTCAAGATGTGAAAGCAATTCGCCTACACACCAGTCTGCCTCAACTATTGCATCTCCTCTCGGTCCCATTGTTGTCTTTCCGACAAATCTCTGGTGTGGAGCGCGAGGTACATGAGGTTCATGCAATCCATAATAAAGGAAGAACGGTTCGTCCTTATGTTCGGTGATGTATGTCTTAACTTTTCCTACAAAATAATCTGCCATATCCTCGTCTTTCCATAATGCAGATTTTCCACCTTTCATATAGCCAATACGTGGAATGCCGTTTACAATGGAATTGTTATGCCCGTGTGCCCATTGCATTTTAAGCATTTCGGGATTGGAAAGAGCTGTAGGCTCGCCGTCAAAGTTTTTATTATAATCTACAGAAATGGGATCTGACGGATCAAGACCTACAACGTTTCCATTTTCTACATATACAGTCGGCACTCGGTCGTTTGTTGCTGCTATAAGACACGAATATTGAAATCCTATTTCGTTTGCCCCTGGTCTTACAGTTTTATTCCAGTCAACATTTCCATTACCCATACCTAAATGCCATTTTCCTATTGCCCCAGTAGCATATCCTGCCGACTGCATCATTTTGGGTAAGGTATATTGGTTTTCATTTATTATAAGCGGTGCATCACCCGGAAGTATTTTAGCATCCTTGTTTTTCCACGGATACATTCCCGTCATAAGCGCATACCGGCTTGGAGTTGATGTTGCAGATGTTGCATATCCGTTAGTAAAACATACACCACCATTCGCAAGACTGTCTATATTAGGAGTGGAAATGGTTTTAGAACCGTAAGCACTTACATCTCCAAAACCCAAATCGTCAGCCAGTATTACTATAACGTTTGGTTTCTGTTCCTTTACTCCTGTACATCCTGCAGCTATAGCCGCTGCACCTATAACCAATAAGTTTTTCATTGTATATTCCGTTTGTTTACGGATGCAAAATTATGGCTTATATCTTTTTCAGTATAGCAAAATAGAAGTCAATACCCGTACAATTGTTCAGGGATATGAAGACTGGACAATAATACAGAACAAAAAAAGCCAGTAAGGATTTCTCCCTACCGGCTTTTATCAAATATCTGATAGTATATATTACTCTACCCCACCCAACTGGTTTCCGTATTCCATTTCGCCTTGAACAACGAAGAATACATCTTCCGGTTCGTATGGTCCCATACCGTCTTCGGCTGACTCCTTGATGATATAATCTACTATCTCATCCTGGTCGATATTGATATATCCTTCGTCGTCAGGCTGAGCGTCGAGGCATCCGCTGTTGGTATAATATTCCACTATAAGGTCGAATATATAATACAAATCGTCGTCTGTGAACTTTTCTTTCAGTTCCTGAGGCAAATAGTTCTTTATGAACTCGATGGTTTTTTCATCGTCCTCATCTTCCAACAAAAATTCGTTATCTGCTGCCATAGTTGTTAGTATTTAATGATTAATAAAGTTCTATACTATTAGAGGATAGCTTTCAACTTTTCAGCCAAAGTCTGCTTGGTAGTTGCGCCAACCTGTTTTTCCACTACTTCACCATTCTTGATGAAAAGTACTGTAGGAATGTTGCGCACACCAAACTGTGCAGGAAGGTCTGAGTTTTCGTCTACATCGCACTTTCCGATGTTTACAGTGTCCTTATATTCTTCAGCAAGTTCTTCGATGTATGGAGCAATCTGCTTGCAAGGACCGCACCATGTTGCCCAAAAGTCCAATACTACAGGTTTACCTTCTGCCATTATCTCTTCAAAATTCTGATCTGTAATGTTTAATGCCATATTATTTAAGTTTTTAAGTTTGTAAGTTTATGAGTTTTTAAGTTTATCAGTTATTTGCAACAAATATAGACTAATTTATTTTATACTCCAACATTGATTGCGATTTTAAATAATTAATCAAATCTTTTTGTACCGAAACCTTGATGGTACGTGATGAAAGATTGACATACATCTGTCCGTCATCGTCCATTATGTAGAACAGGAGTTCTGCATTTCCGGGATTATCTTTCACTATTGAGCCAAACTCTGTAATAAACTCTTCGTCTATCGATGAAAGCGGTGCCTTGACGGTTATTCTTTCAATCACTCTCTCTTTCACATCCGGCAGAAGCTCAATGGTATTGATTTTAACTTCCCATTCATCCTGTTTCCATTGTTTCGGCTGACACTTGCCATGCATATATAAAAACATTCCTTCGCTGAAAAAGTTCTTCTTTTCTACCCATTCATTGCCAAAAAATGCAAA
>CALUJF010000048.1 GCA_944320855.1 uncultured Phocaeicola sp. | reverse complement strand
AAAATCAATGGGAACATTAAAATAATAAAAAGATATGGCTGATAAATCACAACACAGCAACGTTTTGCTGGCATTTTTTACATTGGTGGCTGCTATTGTCATAGTTAGCGTAATTGGGTTCTTCACTCTTGGTAAAGGTCCTGAGATAATCCAGGGACAGGCTGAAGCTACTGAATACAGAGTTTCAAGCAAGGTTCCGGGACGTGTACTGAAATATTTCGTCACTGAAGGCGACAAGGTTAAGGCCGGTGATACACTCGCCATTCTTGAAGCACCGGATGTTATGGCTAAACTGATGCAGGCTCAGGCGGCAGAACAGGCTGCGCTCGCCATGAATCAGAAGGCAAACAAAGGTACCCGCTCTGAACAGCTTCAGGCTGCTTTTGAAATGTGGCAGAAAGCTAAAGCCGGATTGGAGATTGCCGAGAAATCATATAAAAGAGTCAATAACCTGTTTGAACAGGGAGTGGTTTCAGAACAGAAAAGAGATGAAGCCAAGGCTCAGTACGAAGCGATGAAAGCTACAGAGAAAGCTGCAAACGCACAGTACACAATGGCCAAGAACGGAGCTCAGGCAGAAGACAAGGCTATGGCAGCCGCACAGGTGGAACGTGCAAAAGGTGCCGTGGCAGAGGTTTCATCATATATCAACGAAACATACCTCGTTGCATCGGCTGACGGCGAAGTGACAGAAATCTTCCCCAAAGTAGGCGAACTGGTAGGCACCGGCGCACCTATAATGAATGTTGCACAGATGGACGATATGTGGGTTACATTCAACGTAAGAGAAGACTTCCTTAAGGATTTCACTGTAGGCGGAGAAATAAAGGCATACATCCCGGCTCTTGAAAAAGATGCCGTTCTGAAAGTTTACTACATGAAAGACTTAGGCACTTATGCTGCATGGAAAGCTACAAAAACTACAGGACAGTTCGACCTCAAGACTTTTGAAGTTAGAGCCAAAGCTGTAGAAACTGTAGAGAATCTGCGTCCGGGAATGTCTGCTATAATTGAAAAATAAATAAGCCAATATGTCGAATACCGCCTATAAATTGATAAAGATAATGAGGCGCGAGGTGCTTCGTATCGCTACAAAACCGATGTATCTGTTTTGTATGATTATAGCGCCTCTGCTCTGTTACGTGTTTTTCGCTACTCTTATGAGTAACGGACTGCCGACAGACCTGCCTGCCGGGGTGGTGGACCTCGACAATACATCTACCACAAGAAATATTATCAGAAATCTGGATGCATTCCAGCAGACAAAGATAGTGGCACATTATAGTAGTGTGGCAGAAGCAAGAAAAGCCGTACAGAAAGGCGAGATATATGCCTTCTACTACATTCCTGAAGGAACTACCGAAGAAACACTCGCCAGCAGACAGCCTAAGGTTTCATTTTATGCAAACTATTCATATCTTATAGCAGGTTCACTGATATACAGGGATATGAGAACCATGTCAGAGTTGGCAGGAGGAGCTGTAGGAAGAGCAACGCTTTATGCCAAAGGTGCTACAGAGGATCAGGCTATGGCGTTTCTGCAACCAATAGTAATAGAATCGCATGCCATAAACAATCCGTGGCTGAATTACTCCATCTATCTGTGTAATACCCTTTTCCCGGGAGTGCTGATGCTGCTGATATTCATGACCACAGCATATACTTTAGGTACGGAGGTTAAAGATAATGCAGGAAAAGAACTGATGAGACTGGCCGACGGTTCCATTGTGACAGCACTTGTCGGAAAGATTCTGCCTCAGACATTGGTGTTTTTCATTATGGCAACGTTCCATAATATCTACCTGTACGGATTTCTGCATTTCCCATGTCATGGAGGAATATTCCCTATGATTATGGCAGGTCTGTTGCTTGTACTGGCATCACAGTCTGTAGGAATATTCTTTTACGGACTTTTCGGTTCGCTGCGTCTTTCATTAAGTGCCGCTTCTCTTTGGGGAGTACTGTCATTCTCCATTTCGGGATTTACATTCCCTGTAATGGCAATGCACCCTACCCTACAGGCACTTAGTAACCTGTTCCCGTTGAGGCACTACTTCCTGCTATACGTGAATCAGGCACTCAACGGCTATCCGATAATTTATGCATGGCATTCCGTAGTGGCACTAATGCTGTTCCTTCTCTTGCCGTTCTTCGTACTGAAGAAGCTGAGACAGATTATGGAGACATACGAATATCTCCCTTAATACTATTTTGAATTATGAAACATCAACCATTTAGAAATATTGTCCGTCAGGGATTCTCAAGTCTGTTCCATATATGTGCTAAGGAACTGAAAAGTGTATTCAAGGACCAGGGAGTACTTATATTCTTCATTCTTGTTCCTTTGGCATATCCTTTGGTATATGCATTTATATATACTGAAGAGGTTGTCAGAGATGTTTCTGCCGCTGTTGTAGACAATAGCCATTCATCCTTAAGCAGGGAGTTTATACGAATGGTGGATGCTACTCCTGACATTAAGGTACAGTCCTATTGTGCCGACATGGAGGAAGCACAGAATCTCATAGAGGAAGGAAGAGTGTATGGCATTATATATATTCCAGAAGAATTTGCACGCGATATTTCGCAAGGAAAACAGACTTCCGTAAGCATATTCAGCGACATGAGCGGACTGCTGTATTACAAATCTCTGCTGATGGCTACAACGAATGTATCGCTTGAGATGAACAAGGATATAAAAATCAAGAGAATGGGTAACACCACTGCACGCCAGGATGAGATAAGCACTGCTCCAATTGAATATGAAGAAGTATCACTGTTCAATCCACAGGACGGATTTGCAAGTTTTCTTATACCTGCCGTTCTCATACTGATAATCCAGCAAACCTTGTTGTTGGGAATAGGGCTGGCTGCCGGAACAGCAAGAGAAACAAACAGATATCAGGACCTTGTTCCGTTAAGCAGGAAATACAATGGTACACTTAGAATCGTATTAGGCAAATCTTTGGCATATTTTCTGATTTATGCCATGGTTTCGGCCTATGTGTTATGTGCAGTGCCAAAAATGTTCAGTCTGGTTCAGTTGCCCGACCCTATCACATTGCTGGTATTTATCCTTCCTTATCTGTTTGCCTGCATATTCTTTGCGATGACATGTTCCATATTCATCCATCACAGAGAATCGTGTATGATGATATATGTATTCACGTCTGTACCTCTGCTGTTCATCTCCGGCATATCATGGCCCGGAGCTGCAATTCCTGATTTCTGGAAGGTGGTTTCATGGATTTTCCCATCTACCTTCGGCATAAACGGATTTGTAAGAATCAACAGTATGGGTGCCACACTGTCTGATGTTCTGCCTGAATTCAGGGCACTCTGGATTCATACAGGCATATACTTCATAACCACCTGCATAGTTTATCGCAGACAGATACAGATAAGCCACAGACATGTGGAAGAAAAACTCAAAAAAGTAAGAAAGTATTTCAGACTGAAGAAAAAAGAGAATATTATGGCATAACGTACCGTAAGTTCATCATTATTAACAATTCATCTTATACTAATAAGAGATAATACTATTAGCTTTGCAAATGGTTTTAAAAACGTTTGCAAAGCTTTTTTTATGTACATGAAATCAATGAAAAGAATTAACCTTTACATAACAGTCTTACTGCTCCATCTTTATAATGTAAGTGCCACAGCATCCATTAACGGCATCAATGATGATACTAAAACAAAATTCAAGGTTGAAATTAAAAACTCTATAGGCGAACCGCAGACCGGTGTATTCCTTAAGGTAACCGGAAGAAGCGATGTATACAAGCCCGATTCATGCGGTATTATCAGCTTCGAATATGAAGTTCCCAAAAACTATAAGCGGACAGCCAACATTTATCTTAATGAGGATACCAAGAATCCTGAAAAGACATTCACGCTCGACAAAGAGAATACAGAACTGGACTTCTGCATAGACAGCAAGGAAGACATCCTGAGATTTAAACAGGAAAACAGTACATTCAATATAGAAGGTATCGTAAAAACAGAGGACGGCGAACCGATAACCGGGGCAACTGTCAGCATTCAGGGTACAGGCAAATATACTTCAACCGATGAGATTGGCCTGTTTTCCATTGATGCAGACTTCAACCACTATATCATAATAAGAGCTGACGGTATGGAAAATCTGTCCATGACAGTAAGCCCTTTTCTGATAAACCAGAACGAGGCATACAATATCGTTATGCGAAAAAAAAGTGGCGAGAAGATATATTCCAACGTAGAAAAAATGCCTGAATATCCTGGAGGAATGAAATATTTCAAGAGGTACATAGACCGCAATCTGAAATATCCGGAAGAGGCCAAGAAGAACAAGATAGAAGGTGTAGTGGTAATGCAGTTCGTGGTAGAGAAAAACGGTGACATCACAAGTCCGAGAGTTGTAAGAAGACTGGAGGCATCACTTGACTCGGTGGCCATGAACCTGATAAAAGGTATGCCAAGATGGAATCCGGCCTCAGACCATGGAGTAAAAGTAAGATGCAAATATTCAGTGCCGATAGCATTCAAGATACCTGTACCAAAACCTGTCGTAGTACAAAGTCCTATTAAGGAAATACAGGCTGACAGTCTGACTGCAATAAAAGACAGCATAACGATAATGACTGATTCATTAATAACAGACAGTATTGCAAAAGACAGCTTATTGAAAGACAGTATTATAATATCGACTGACACTATAGCAAATGACTCTACTGCAATACAGAAACAAATTGAAAACGATAAGATTACTACAGACAAACCAGCCAAAGTGAAGAAGAGAAATGCTTTCATAAGATTCTTCAGATGGCTGTTTGGAATAAAAGAACATTAACAATAAATTTACTTACGCATGAAAAGATTATTCACACTATTGCTGATGATTGTCGGACTGACATTCGGCATGCAGGCGGAAAAGGTGACACTAAAAGATGTTGCTAACGGAACATACCGTGCCAAAAACATTTACGGACTAAGACCGATGCTTGACGGCGAACATTATACACAAATCAGCGCAGATAAAAAACGAATTGTAAAATACTCATTCAAAACAGGCAAGGAAGTGGGTACAATATTCGACGTGACAACTGCACGCGACTGCAGTCTTAAATCATTCGATGACTATATCATGTCGCCCGATGAGAAACTTATCCTTATTCAAACTGAAACCACTCCTATCTACAGACGTTCATTTACGGCTGAATATTATATTTACAACGTAAAAAACAACAAGATAGAACCTCTTTCAAAGAACGGTCCGCAACAGGTACCTCTTTTCTCTCCGGACGGTTTCCAGATAGCCTTTGTAAGAAACAACAATATTTTCCTTGTGAAACTGTTGTTTGGCAACAGCGAATCGCAGGTAACGAAAGATGGAGAATACAATAAAGTACTGAATGGTATTCCTGACTGGGTTTACGAAGAAGAATTCGGATTCAACAGAGCTTTCGAATTTAGTGCCGACAGCAAAATGATAGCGTACATCAAGTTCGATGAAAGCAAGGTTAAACAATTCTCTTTCCCATGGTACAAAGGTCTGGCACCGGAGAAAAGCGAATACGAATACTATCCGGGAGCTTATGAATATAAATATCCTAAGGCAGGAGAAGTAAACTCAACTGTCACTGTACATACTTTCGACATCAAGAGCAAGGTTACAAGAAAAATGGACTTGCCTTTAGATGCTGACGGATACATTCCACGCATAAAATTCACTTCCGACCCTGAGAAACTGGCAATAATGACCCTAAACCGTCATCAGAACAGATTCGATATGTATATGGCTAATCCAAGAAGCGGAATTTGTAAACTGACAATACGTGACGAGGCCGAACAATACATCAAAGAACCTGCTTATGCCAACATCAAGTTCTATAATGAAAACATAGTAATGATGAGTGAAAGAGATGGCTATAACCATCTGTATCTCTACACCATAGGCGGTAACCTTGTCAGACAGGTCACAAAAGGAAAATATGAAGTAACAGATTTTCTCGGATGGAACGAAAAGACTGACGAATTCTATTACAGAGGATATGACGACAGCCCGCTGAGAACAGCTATCTTTAAAGTCAATAAGAAGGGAGAAGTAACCAAACTTTCAAAAAGGGAAGGCACAAACAATGCAATATTCAGCAACAATCTGCAATATTTCATCAATACTTTCTCCAATATGACTACCCCTACACTTATCACTATTAACAACAATAAGGGAAAAGAAATAGTGACATTGCTCGACAATAAGGAACTTAAAGAAGAAACCAAATCGCTGAACTTGCCGCAGAAAGAATTCTTTACTTTCAAGACAAGCAACGGAACAGAACTGAACGGTTGGATTATGAAACCTGTAGATTTCAATCCAAACAAGAAATATCCGGTGATAATGCACCAGTACAGTGGCCCTGGCTCACAGCAGGTACTCGACAAATGGGGTATAGGAAGTTTCGGAGATGGAGGTATGTTCGAAGCATATATGTGCGACAAAGGATACATCATGGTATGTGTTGACGGACGCGGAACAGGCGGACGCGGAGCTGAATTCGAAAAATGTACATATCTGTATCTCGGTGTAAAAGAATCTGAGGACCAGGTTGAAACTGCAAAGTATCTCAGCTCACTTCCATACGTCGATGGTAAGAGAATCGGTATCTGGGGATGGAGCTTTGGAGGATATAACACACTGATGTCAATGAGTGACGGAAGCGGTGCCTTTAAAGCCGGTGTAGCCATAGCAGCTCCGTCATGCTGGAAATATTACGACACTGTCTACACAGAAAGATTCATGCGTACACCTAAGGAAAACGGCGACGGCTACAAGGCAGGTTCGGCTATAGACAGAGCTGCAAACCTGAAAGGTAGTCTTCTGCTTATCCATGGTACTGCCGACGACAATGTTCATTATCAGAACTGTGCGGAATATGCAGAGGCTCTTGTACAGGCAGGCATCCAGTTCGATATGCAGATTTATACCAACCGTAATCACAGCATTTTCGGTGGTAATACCAGACATCACCTTATGACAAGAGTGAGCGAGTTCTTTATCAACAATCTGTAATAAAGACAACGGCGAACGCTCAGTGAACATCCGGTGAACGGTAAATAAACAGAAAATAAACTATCATCTCTGTTTCAGAAACCGTTCACCGAATGTTCAGAAGCCGTTCACTAACCGTTCGGTAAATATTCATTTTCATACACCTTCTTATAGAAAATACTATGACACACATAAGAAAACCTGAATGGCTGAAAATCAGTATAAGCGCCAATGCCAAATATGCTGAAACAAAAAAGATAGTAGATACTCATAAACTCCACACTATATGCAGCAGCGGACGATGCCCGAATATGGGCGAATGTTGGGGTAAAGGTACGGCCACCTTCATGATTTGCGGAGCCATATGTACACGCTCATGCAAATTCTGCAACACATGCACCGGAAAGCCTCTCCCACTCGATGAGAACGAACCGGCCAACGTAGCAGAATCCATAAGACTAATGAGGCTTAATCATGCGGTAATCACCTCCGTGGACAGGGATGATTTGGAAGATTTAGGTGCTTCACACTGGACAAAAACATTACTTAAAATCAAAGAGATAAATCCTGAAACAACCATTGAAGCACTCATTCCTGACTTTCAGGGTAAAAAAGACCTCATAAGCCAAGTCATATCAGCCGGACCTGATATACTGTCACACAATATGGAAACAGTAAGACGAATCAGCCCAATGGTCAGAAGCGTTGCAAAATATGACACAAGCCTTAGTGTAATAAAGCTTATTTCAGAAAGCGGAATAACTGCAAAATCAGGCATTATGGTAGGACTCGGAGAAAGCAAGGATGAAGTTCTGCAGACCATGGACGACCTTCTTGAAGCAGGATGCAAGATACTTACAATAGGACAATATCTCCAACCGACCCACAAGCACTATCCTGTGGCAGAATACATCACCCCGGAACAGTTCCTCGAGTATAAAACCATAGGCGAAAAGAAAGGTTTCCAGACTGTAGAAAGCGGCCCGCTCGTAAGGTCTTCTTACCATGCAGAAAAACATATTGTACATAAGTGAACAATACCGTAATCTTGTTTGTTGATTCTTTAAAATATATTGAAAACAGCGAACAGGACATGAGCATGAATCTAAGAAACAAAATTGTATCAATAGGACTTGTGCCTATCATAATAACATTGATTGGACTACATTTCTTTCCAAACACAGAAATGCTTGGAGTCGGACTGGCTCTAAGCATAATAATGCTTGGATATAACATTCTGAAAATAAAGGATCTTAACTTCTTCCTTCTCCTTGGCACATTCGGAATCGGTACATGTTTCTTTCTCAGACTGTTCTGGGGATATAAATACGTTCCTTTGAACACCATTACCCCTACAGTGGAGTTCTCGCTGATGATATTTGCATTCATATACTACTCAGCGCCAGAACTATACAAGGATATAGTAAGCAAATTAGGAATAAGAGTATGTTTCTCCTACAAGTTTGAAACAAAAATCATCATCATTCTTTCCTCTGTCCATCTGCTGCTGCTCTACATAATAAAGACATTAAACCACAACTGGAGTCCTGAAGGGCGATTTTTCATGATAAACGTAGTGCCGGTGTCAATATATATCATCTGCCTGATTGTAAACACATTAGGAATACATATAGTTGCAAAGATAGAGAAGTCAAGACAAAACATAATCCGTATTGCTCCCATATGCAACGGCAAACTGATGTTGTCGCAGAAAAACATCCCATCGAATAATGTATGGGACATTCCTATAGAAAGAAACTTTGAGGGCAACATAGATGATTGCAGGAAATATGCTGTAAAGACTGCCGGAAGATTTACAACTAACGATGTTCAGCCACGCCTGATATTGCAATACAGAGAAGAATGTTCATGTGGCATTCAGAACAACATACTCCTGTTCATACTTCCCATAAAGGACGAAAAGGATATAAAAACAGAAGGAAAATTCATCGGTTTTGATGAAATAGACAGAAACTCTCTGCAATTAAACCCACACATAAAAAAAGAGCTGGAACATCTTAAAGATGCAGCCAGCCTATGGAAAGATTTCTATTTGTAAATAAGGAATATACATGGGATTTTAGATAAATCAGGCAGTTTGCCGTTCCATTCCTTCAGTGTACGAGTCTTGATGTACTCTCCCTCGCAAGTGATATTTGCAGCAATACACAGTTTGGTTTGCGGACGACAAGCCTTGATTATATCCTCCATCATCTTATTATTTCTGTATGGAGTCTCGATAAACAGCTGAGTCTGATTTTCCGAATAAACCCTGCTCTCGAGCTCTTTCAGCCTTTTAAGTCTTTCATTTGCGTCAATCGGCAGATAGCCATGAAAAGCAAAGCTCTGACCGTTGAATCCCGAAGCCATTACAGAAAGTATTATCGACGATGGTCCCACCAAAGGAACAACCTTGTAATTCTTGCGCTGAGCAATGGCCACCACATCTGCGCCCGGGTCTGCCACGGCAGGACAACCGGCTTCTGATATAACTCCCATTGAATTACCCTCTGCAAGAGGTTTGAGATAGCCTGAGATTTCTTCCGGCGAAGTATGTTTGTTGAGAGTAAAGAAAGTCAAATCGTCAATCACTATAGAACGGTCCACTTTCTTCAGAAATCTGCGTGCAGAACGCACATCCTCTACAATAAAATATTTTATCTCTGTAATAATCTCCTTGTTGTATGCCGGCAGAACTTTCTCTACAGATGTATCACCCAACGTAACCGGCAGTAGATATAATGCTGTTTCCATATTATCAAGTCTAAAATCAGTCAATGTCAATATCCATCAACATCCCTTCATAATCCGTATTATTCAGAAGTTCTTCGTAAGTAACATCCGGATTGCTTTTCATGTATGCATCAATATACTGCATTCCTAACCACACCCCTATCATTGGAGGAACCTCATCCTTCAGGAACGGATTAGGCATAGACTGAACATAAGAACGTATAATCATAGGGTCAGTACTTTCCAGATGGTTTGATTTTCCTACCCACTCTATAAACTGCTTTCTGTTGTTGCTGCACCATGTAAGTTGCTGCTTGTTGTATCCAAGCAGTTTTGCCCCAAGCTCACCTGAGCCTAAAGCCTTTTCTGTAATCCATGCTATCTTTCCCCTGTACATTATCACATCGAACAACGTACGATGGTCCCTTTCCCACGGGAAAGGATAAAGACTGAGCAAATAAAAAGAGATACAGTCCGGAACGATTCTTTCAGGATTCATCGTTCTTCTCTGATAATCATAATAGTAACGCTTATACATCGGATATTCCTCGCCCATATACTTGTCAAGGCTTATTCCGATAAGACTGTCTGCCACTACTATAGACTGATTGAGAGCTGAAATCTGCGAATACACTACAGGTATGGGAATTGACGGAATCCTCTTCTTCAGGAACACAAAGCCCTTTGTGAGTTCCTTCTCGAAACTACTGAGGTCCTTATACTTATCTTCCACATCCAACATCAGATTTACAAGAGAAGTATCAGAATAATAAGCACACAGGCGGTCATTGATTTTCTCATCGTCCACCGACCCTAAGGCCAAAACATCCTCGATAAGAAGTTTCGTAGCATGAGGATAATTCGTATTCATTTTCTGCAGCGAAGTAAAGCTGTTTAATGCCGAAGCCTCGAACTGCAACCTGTCATATCTATGAACCTTAATCCCGTTTTCAGATAAAAAAAAGTCTTCCTGCCTATCATCACGACAGGCAGAAAGCGCAAATAAACTTAATATTATGATTAAAATGTATCGCATTAATAGAATTTATTATCCGTAGATAATGTTACCGTTTTCATCTTTATATTCATCAAGACCCTTTTCGTATGTAGCCATCGCACGAAGACTCATACCTACGCTTGAGAATCCACCATCGTGGAACAGGTTCTGCATTGTAACCTTCTTAGTCAAGTCAGAGAACATAACAATACAGTAGTCTGCACACTCGTCGGCAGAAGCATTGCCAAGAGGTGACATACGGTTTGCAAAGTCGAACAACTTATCCATACCCTTTACACCAGATCCGGCAGTAGTCATAGTAGGCGACTGTGAGATTGTGTTGATACGCACATGATGTTCACGTCCGTAAATATAACCGAAGCTGCGTGCTATAGATTCAAGCAGAGCTTTTGCATCAGCCATATCGTTATATCCATAGAATGTACGCTGTGCGGCAACATAACTCAATGCAAGGATTGAACCGTATTCGTTTATCGCATCAAGTTTCTTTGCAGCCTGAATCATCTTATGGAAAGACACTGCAGAGATATCAAGAGTTTTGTTCAACATATCGTAATCCAAGTCGTCGTATGTACGTTTCTTACGAACATTTGGAGACATACCGATAGAATGCAAAACAAAGTCTACCTTTCCTCCCAGTACTTCCATAGAACGCTTGAAGACATTCTCCAAATCTTCAACACTTGTTGCGTCGGCAGGTATAACCTCACAATTCAATTTTTCCGCCAAAGCAGAAACCTCACCCATACGCACTGCTACAGGAGTGTTTGACAATGTGATTATCGCACCTTCTTCAACAGCTTTTTCAGCTACTTTCCATGCTATTGACTGTTCGTTCAGGGCACCGAAAATAATACCCCTCTTTCCTTTAAGCAAATTATAACTCATATATTTAAATTTGTTATTACGTCTGCAAATATACTGCTTTATTTACAATATACGCCACTTTTGCCCACTTTTCTTTAATATTGTGCAGTTTTGCTATAAAAAACTTTAACAATACGTCCGTTCAGACACATTATCCAAGGAAAGAAATAAGCACTCCGGCAGCTACAGCAGAGCCTATCACACCTGAAATGTTGCTGGCCATACAATACTGCAGAACATGATTCTTAGGGTCATACTTCAAGGCAATCTCGTTTGCAACGCGGCTTGCCATAGGCACAGCACTCAAACCTGTAGCACCGATAAGCGGATTGATTTTCTTCTTTGTAAAGAGGTTGTATATCTTAACAAATAATATACCACCCGAAATAGACAGTCCGAAAGCCAAGAATCCGCCAACCACGATACCTATCGTAGTCCAGTTAAGGAAAGCATCTGTAGTCATAGTAGCACCTACGGAGATACCGAGGAAAATGGTTGCCGCATTCATTATACTGTTTGACGCAGCATCGAACAGACGTGACGTATTAGAACCTATTTCCTTCACCAGGTTACCGAACATCAGCATACCAACCAATGGAACTGCACTCGGCACGAACAATGCCACAATGGTAGTAACCGCTATCGGGAACACTATCTTCAGCACGCGCATGTTCTTTATTTCGATAGTAGGAGGATATTTCTTCTCCTGCTCCTTCATATTGATGCTAAGCTCTTTCTTGCTGCACCACAGTCTGACAACCAATGGTATTATCACAGGAACAAGTGCCATATACGAATAAGCTGCAATCGCTATAGGACCGAGCAGATGAGGAGCAAGCTTTATAGTAGTAAAGATTGCAGTCGGTCCGTCCGCTCCACCTATTATACCCAATGAAGCGGCTTCCTGAGGAGTGAAGCCAACCATTATTGCAACAAGCAATACAGCAAAGATACCAAGCTGCGCAGCCGCTCCGAAAATGGAAAGACGGAGATTACGCAGCATAGGTCCGAAATCAGTCAGCGCACCTACACCCATGAATATTACCGGCGGAAGGAAACCTGTCTTGATGAGCATATAATAAATGAAGTTCATCAATCCTAATTCGTGGGCTATCTCATGCAGAGGCATTTCCCATATATTCTTCATCACGCCATTCACCATCACCATACCGTTCTCGTCGGCCTGTATCACTCCCATCTCCCCTCCGGGGAAGTTGGCAAGCAACACTCCGAAAGCTATAGGCACGAGCAACAGCGGTTCGTACTGTTTCTTTATACCCAGATAAAGCAGTACGAAAGCTATGGCATACATTATAAGAAACCGCGGATCGGCAATTATATTGCTGAACGCAGTCATGTCGTATAATCGTTCAAAAATCTCTTCCATACTGCTATCATTTAATCTTCATTAATACATCATCTTCAGAAACTGAATCGCCCGAGTTCATGCAGATGGCGGTAACAGTGCCGTCAAAATCCGCATTTACTGCTATATAGGTTTTCATAGCCTCTATATAGCAAAGCGTATCTCCCTTTTTGACATTATCGCCTACTTTAACAGGAGTTTCCTGAGCCGATTTTGTAAGATAGAATTTTCCTTCAAGCGGAGAAAGCACATCCTTGCCCTCGCCGGATGCAGCAACCGGCTGACTGCCATCAGAAGATTCAGACTGTGCAGGCAATGCAGTGTCACCGAAAGCTACAGTCACACGGTATGGTTTTCCGTTCACATCTACAGTAAGCACCTGAGTTCCTTCCTTAGGCATAGAACCGCCTTCAGCCTCAGCACGGCGTTTTTCTACATCTGTTAGGAAGTCCGCCTTAGCCTTTCCGCTCTTGTATGCTTCATACTGAGCCGGATGCATAGCATATTCGAACAGTTCTTCATCATCCTGACCTGTTTCCCATCCTTTCTCAGCCATCATCTGACGGTATTTGTCAAGCTGGTCAGGATAGTTGTCCTGAGGATTGCCTGTAAAGAATTCCCTACCCTCACTCTTTGCTTTCTCTACTATCTCGTCTGCCAACGGACCTGCCAGTGCTCCGGCCTTGCCGAGTATCATATCCCATACATCGTCCGCTATCATAGCCCAGCGTTCCTTGCCTTTCTCCATCTGAATGACATTCATCATCGCCAGATTCTTTACATACTGGCTGAAAGGAGTTACCAGACATGGATAACCTACACGCGGCCATACATATGACACCTCATCGAACAACTTAATGAGCAATTCATCCTGAGTCATAAGCGGCAGATTATTCTTTGCCTTATACTTATTTACAGATTCAAGGTTTGTTTCAAGGTCAGCCATCAAACTGCCCATCATACCTCCCGGAAGTCCAGGACCTACGAGCAATGAGTTCATCATACGGTTCTTAGGGCTGATATACAATCCGAGGAAGTCGTCCATAAACTCCTGAATCATGGTTCTTGCCTTCATATAGGCATTCATATTGATTTCCTTAACCTTGAAACCGGCATCCTTCAGCATTGCCTGCACACTGATAATGTCTGCATGACCTGTTCCCCATGACAGAGGGTCCATACCGCAGTCCACATAGTCGCATCCTGCCTTGCAAACCTCAAGTATTGAAGCCATATTAAATCCCGGACCGGCATGAGAATGATACTGTATGGTTATATCCTTTATCTTCTTTATTCCGGCAACAAGTTTTCCGAGGAACACCGGACGACCGATACCGGCCATATCCTTGATACATATCTCGTCGCATCCTGCATCGATAAGCTTCTTAGCCATATCGAGATAGTATTCCACAGTATGTATAGGAGAATAAGTGATACACAGGCTGCACTGTGAAATCATTCCCGCATCATGCGCATATCCTATTGACGGGATTATATTACGGACATCGTTCAGTCCGCAGAAAGTACGTGTAATGTCTGTACCCTGCGCCTTCTTCACCTTATAGAACAGTTTTCTCACGTCTGCCGGAACAGGACTCATTCTCAGTCCGTTCAAGGCGCGGTCCAGCATATGTGTCTGTATTCCTGCCTCGTGAAAAGGCTTGGTCCATTCTCTTACAGCCTTGTTAGGATTTTCACCAAACAGCAGATTTACCTGTTCAAAACCGCCTCCGTTAGTCTCTACTCTGTCAAAGCATCCCATTTCCACTATCACAGGAGCTATCTTTACCAACTGGTCAACACGTGGTACATATTTTCCGGCACTCTGCCACATATCGCGGAATACCAGACTGAATTTCACTTCTTTTTCCATTTTCTTAATGTGTTTTCATTTTTTTTAGTCTGTTATAACTTCTCAATTTTCATCACCTTGCCCTTACCGCCTGTAAGTTTCTCCACAGCAATATTAATCGCCTTCACGGAATCTTCTTCCAATGACACGGTTGCTACTGCCGGCTTACTCTTGACTTCCTCTTCCGGCGGAGCAAACTTGTTTACTGCCTTAATAAGAAGAGTACTAAGCCAGATAATAATGAGAAGGATTACAAACACTGTGCACATACCTACGAGCATCAGCATCAGACCTGTTCCAATATTTTCCATATATATCTAATTTTAATGTATTATAGACACCTTTCCAAGCCATTAAACTTAAAAGGCGTCTAAAGATACCAATTTAATATATTGCATTGATACAAAAAAAGTTTAAATTTTTCAATATTCATAAGTTTGATGTTTCTTTTTACACATTTCGTTTTAGGATAATTTTTTATCCTGCATGCAATTAAACAAAATATACATCAAAACAAACACTCTGTGAAAATAAAATTAACGGCAGACAAACATGTCCAAACATGTTCATCTGCCGTTAAAATATTTATAGACAATCTAATAAATACTTCTATTTATTTAATCATGCGTATTATAGTCACTCGGCTAAGTCTTGGAATATCGTAGAACATATTGTCTACACCTCCCTTATGGTCAATAACAAGCTGATTCTTATCTACACCAAACTCGTTTACCAGCATATCATATACCTGCTGTGCTCTGTTCTTACTTAACGGAGTATTAATTCTGTCATTACCTGTATATTTGTCAGCATAACCTATTACAGAGAATTTCTTATCTTTAGCTTTCTTTATATTCTCTGCATACATCTGCAAGTTAACTTTTTCCTCTCCTCTTATGTCATATTTATTTATTTCAAAGAATACACACATATCAGGCACATAAGTATTAACCTTCACTACTTCTACTGTTTCAACTTTCGGTTTCTCAGCAAGAGCATTTTCAAGTTCTGCATTTTTTGCTCTCATATCATTTATTTTGGCATTCAGGGCATTTATCTCGCTTGTACTTACATTACAGGTATTCCATCCACTATACTTGAATCTGTATGAAGCTCCTACCATCAACGAAGTAAGCATGTCCTGGTCCCAATTTCCTCCACCTGCTGCATACGACATCTTTTCCGGGAAAATACTTGCTCTCAGTTCCAGATTCAGCCCCCATGAATCGTTTATATTAAATCTGTTCAAGATACCTGCCGACATAACCACATCATTAGGATGTTTTCTTGTGCAGTTTCTTATCCATCCACCGCCCACATAACCTATGAAGTTATAAAGTCTGTCTTTTTTGTATCCGCAAATAAGATTTGACATATTCAACATGGCTTCAGCAGTGAGTGAAGTCATAGTCCATTTAGTTTTGTAAAGCCCATTTCCCAAATCTTCAACAACCAAAGGATTATTAGCGTTAGTATCAAAACTTTTAGGCTTGTACCAATAGAAGTTCATACGTAAACCAACATTAGGAGTAAACCATTTTCCAGCATGAAGATTGAATACCGGAGCTGTACGTTCTCCTAAGTTTGTACCTTTACAATTATTTCCATAGAATGTTGAAGAACCTATTCCGGCACCTACAAACCAGTTATCCCAAAACGGATTTATGTGTATAGGGTGTCTTTCACCGTTGTCTTCTATTTCTTCTTCTACTACTATGATTTCCTGATTATCTTCTATTTCTTGAGCATATGCTCCTTTGGCAACAAGCATCGTTGCTGCCAGAAACAAAAACTTTAAATTTTTCATTTGATTTATTTTTCTATTTTAATTACTGCATTTCAGGAAGTTCACCTTCATAAACTTGAGTCCATCCACCGCTTACTTCAAGATTTTCTGTATTGAGGAGTGATATGTTTAGAGGAAGTGTTATTGTTATATCTTTATCAAGATTATCCACAAGCTCGTTTACCAAACCTCCTTTTCCACCAAGTCCTGCCTTTTCCAATGCTGGATATAATACATCATTTAAAATAGAACCTACTGTTTTACCTGTAAGAAAATCCAACAAATTACCAACAGTACCTAATAGTCCGCTCAATATATCTTTAACAAAAGCACCAATTGTCTTTGAATTCTGTAATTTATCTATCTCATTCTTATAATCATAAGCTTTTTTATTTTCATCTTGTTCTATATTCGTCAATGTACCATCAAGAATATTTTTAAGACTTAGTACTTTTCCCAAATTTACTGTAACACTCAGATCTCCATTTTCATCTTTCACAAACTCTTTTGGGTACATATTTAATGTCACATCCGAAAATACCGAATGATATGGTTTATTAGCTCCAAAATTATAAGTCAGGTCAGCCGCAGCATCATGGACACAACCATCTATCAACCATCCATCTACAAAATTATCAATAATCTGACCAGAAATTAAATCCGGTACTTCTCCGTTGTTTTTGTCTGTAGCATCAATCCTCTTTATTTTCCATTCTCCATTAAGTCCATAAATTTGGAGATATGTTCTTGGTCCTACAGTTCCATTAGGATTAACAGTATAAGCGAAACGAGGTATCTCATCTCCTGATGAAACAAAATAATCTACTGGCTTATTATCCAAATCTACAGACTTTGTATATTTATCAAATGCAACTATTGCATGCTCAGCATCATATCCCCATGGGTTTAATACAGCATTCAGATCAAGTAAATTAGACTTCTCATTTCCTTTCAATACTCCATCTATCTGAGAAGTTAGCGCCTCAATTATCTTTGTATCATCTAATCCGTTTATTAATGCATTTACAATAGGATCTATAAGCATTTTTTCCAATGCATCTATACCTAAATCTTCAAATACACCTCTTGTAATTTCCCCTATCTGACCTCCTATGAGTCTTGTAATGGTTCCATCCCCTTCAAGATAATCAAAGATATTTTTTGTAAGTGTTGATGTCAATGCTACACGAGCTTTACTTCCATCTTCTGTACTTAAAATTTCTCTACTCATCTCAAACTTTGAAACAATACGCTGCAACAATACCTCTGCATTAGGATTTGATGTGCTTACTTCCACAGTATCCCAATAGAAGAAATTGCTGGTTTTACCTTCCCCACCATCAGAAATTGTCTCTTCATAGAATCCTTTTACTGTAGGAAGATTGATCCTTGAAGCAGAGTACTTACCTTTGTAGTTTGTTACGATAGAATCATTTTGCGCTTCACCATTAACAAACTGTTTTTCGTTCATATTTCCAAGGAAAACCACCTTATACTCACCATTTTCAAGAGTTACTGAAAGCGGAGTGTAAGGCCATTTTGTAGGTTCGGTAATTGTTCCCTCTACACCAAAAAGATATTTATCATTTCCAGCCTTACCCGTATAGTATTGATAAACGCCATTCTGGTCTTTCTTATATATAATGTATCTTAGTGACTGTACACGACTGCTTAATCCATCAATTGGAGTTCTTGAAATAGGACTATAAAGCCCTGAAGTGAACGTAGCTGTAAAGTAGCCTTCAGGCTGTTCTTCTGCATCGACTCCGCTCTCCACTTCATCTATAATACTTTCCACTTCGCTGTCCTTAGAGCAAGAAGCAAGATAAGCAGAACCAGCCACTACAAGCGAAGCCATAAATATGTTTTTAAATATATTTTTCATTTTCCTATTCGTTTTTTATCTGTTAGTGTATTCCGTCCCAATCGTCATCGTCAAGATTGATTTTATCTCCAAATTCAAATCCAGACTTTCCTAATGTAATAGTGGAACGGGTATTAGGGAAGATATAGAATCTATTTTTCGGAGCAACTGATATTGAGTTTATACTACCGCTTTCATCCTTAAACTCAAGTTTTAACTCTATACCATCAGAATTAGTCCCTTCTGCATAAATATACTTTGGTAATGATTCAAGCAACAATACTTCCGCATTATTATTATTGAAATCGACAGGGAATGATTTCTTTATAGTAGCTGTTCCATCAAGATTTACATCGTATGAACGTCTTGTTTTATCATCATACATCGGAGAAGTTAAAGGCTCAAAACCTATAGCAGAAGCTGCACCGGATATAGTAACATCTATTGTATCTGCTTTTAAAAGGTTAGTTATTATATTTTCTGAAGCATTTTTCATTACAGTGACCTGTACTTCGCCGCTTTTACGTTTTAAGACTGCTTTAATATTTTTTGTTTCAGCATTATATTCACCATCACCAGTCAGTTCTTCAATATTCAATTTACCCCCAGTTTGAGGTTTTCTATCACTGTCAATTTCTCCTTTTGGTAGTATCTCAATATTCGATTTAAATATTTCTACACTTTCTACACCTGATTCAGGAAGATATTTCGTAAATTGTCCAGATAAATTTGTATCTTTCGTCACGTTAGGAAGAGCATCTGCACCTTTGGTTGATGCTACTGTTATAATGTTGTATTTATAACGACAGGCCACGTCTTCCAAAACAATAAAATCACGAACTTTAGGTTCTTTCAACGTAATATCAATCGGCGAACCATTATATGGGAAACTATCTAGAAGTTTATAACCACCGTAATCAGTCCAATTATTCCAATAAATTATACCCAGAACACCATAACAACTTGCCGTACTCACCGCCTCATACACATACACCTTCACTTCATATTTATCAAGATCCACAGGAATATTAGCTCTTGATAATGAATTAAAATCGAGAGAGAATTTAACAGTAGAAACACTGCCCTCTGTGTCACCCGGCTGCTGCGGGTTTCCTGTTTCTTCTTCATTTGGGGCAGTCGGAACATCGCTTGAGCATGAAGCAAAAGCCATTGAGCATACTAATATGCTCATCACAATAACCTTAGATAAAAAAACTTTAACCATAACTCACAAAAAAATTAGATTTTACCATGAACGAGTCTGTCCACTACCCCACATACCATCACCTTCACCATAATCCGCATCAGGATTTTTATCAGGATCAATCTGAACATTACTAACACCAAGGATTGCGCCCTCGCACTCCAAATCTACCACCTCCGCTCGAGGTGCTACATAAACTTCTTTTTTCATTAGTCTAATTACAATTCAATATTACCTTTAAAATTTACATAATAAATATCAACGTTGCAAAATTAAAAATGCTTTAAAAAAAGATGATTACAATTTTCTGTCAATAAATTACAATTTTACGCTACCTTGTTTTATCTCTGCTTTCTCTCCTCAATTCAAGAGCTGTTTTTCCAAATGTTTTCTTACAATATGTCGCAAAATAGGCCGGTGAAGAAAATGAATATTTATCCGCAAGTTCAGAGAATGGAATATCTGTCATAGTAATATCCTTATATATACTCTCATCTCTACGAGACATGAGCCAGTGTTTGGCTGTATCATTGAACGTTTCCTTAAACTTGCGGTTGAATGTACTTACACTCATATTGGCTACATCGGCAAATTCTTTCACATCCACTATCTTCTTATAATTTGCCAAAACAAAATCCTTGAAATCAATATCATCACCCAATATCGGAGAAAAAAACAACGCTAATTCCTGCTTGGAATAGCCAGCCCTGAGATAAAGAAACAGTTCTTCACGTTTGATTGAATGGAAATGCTTACAACCAAGACCGTCCTTCAGAGAAGAAACCAACGATGATAGAAACAGAGAAATACGCTCGTCTATCTTTATGGAATAATAGAATTCAGTAAAACCAGGGACAAGATATGAATTTAATCCCTGTATGGAAAAACGTGAGCACAATTTTAAATCAGAAGTGAAACAGCAAAGAACTATAAAAGAATCCTGTAAAGCCTTAGCCCTCAAATCCAAACTCTTTGGCAATAGAAAAGCGTTACTTTCACCAACCACCAATGGATTGTGTCTGTCGTAATTAATCGAGAGTTTCCCCTTAACGACAAAAACCATAAAAGTCTCATTGGGATAATTTCTTGTAATAATACATCCTTTTTTGCAATCAAGAAGCTTGAAAATGCTTGTATGCGAAGTGGCATAATTACTACATGATAAATGCTCATTACTATAATATAGTTCCATACATTACCTCCATGACTCTTATTCATTCACGGGTGCAAAGGTATTGAAAACTCTATAGTTGGACGAAAACCGCGCTCAAAAAAAAAAAAAAAAACACTAAAAAAAGTTTACAAAACAAATCAAAAAAAGACTATATATTTATTTTATATAATTTTT
>CALUJF010000047.1 GCA_944320855.1 uncultured Phocaeicola sp. | reverse complement strand
GGAAAACGAGACTCGAACTCGCGACCCTAACCTTGGCAAGGTTATGCTCTACCAACTGAGCTATTTCCGCATCTTGTCCAAAATGTCAATTTTTCTATTTTCGAGCGGAAAACGAGACTCGAACTCGCGACCCTAACCTTGGCAAGGTTATGCTCTACCAACTGAGCTATTTCCGCATTTCATTTATCAACCGTTAGTTGTTTTCCCGATTGCGAGTGCAAAGGTATAGCTTTTTTTGAAACTGCCAAAACATTCCGATACTTTTTTTCAATATTTTTTCTCTAAAAGTTACAAGTGCTTGAATATCAACACCTATAAAAAACAGTTTGCAACAGGTTTTTTCTTCCCCATTGCAAACTTTTGTTATCAGCACATTCTGTCGCGATAATCTTCATATCTGAAAGTCTTGTAAACCTCCAGTCCGCCGTCGGAATGCAACAAAGCTATCGACGGATGATGAATACCGTTGAACATATTTGTCTTCACCATAGTATAGTGAATCATATCTTCAAACACTATCCTCTCTCCAATCTGCAGCTCGTGGTCGAACTTCCAGCTACCCATATAGTCGCCGCTCAAGCAGCTGTTTCCTCCAAGTCTGTAGACATGCTCGTCGCGTGCAACCATCTTCACCGCATCGGCAGGCAAAGATTCCGCCCCACGCACAGCCGGCTGATACGGCATCTCCAGGCAGTCCGGCATATGGCATGTAAAGCTTACATCCAGAATAGCTGTCCTGATACCCTTACTTTCCACCACATCAACAACGGAAGCCACCAACGGTCCGGTCTGCCATGTAAACGCGGAACCCGGCTCCAGTATTATCTGGAGATTAGGATAACGCTCCTTCAGCCCTTTTAACAGGCCTATAAGATGCTCCACATCGTAATCCTTGCGAGTCATCAGATGCCCGCCTCCGAGATTAAGCCATTTCAACTGAGGGAACCAACGTGAGAATTTCTTTTCTATATGTTTCAGACTCCTTTCCAGTTCATACGAGCTCGACTCGCAGTGACAATGGCAATGGAAGCCTTCTATACCTTCCGGCAGTCTGTCAGGCAGCATATCGGCAGTCACACCGAAACGTGTACCCGGCGCACACGGATTATACAGTTCCACCTCCACTTCCGAATATTCCGGATTGACTCTTATTCCCAAAGATATATCCTCACCCGAAGCTTTCACCTTAGGATAAAAGCGTACGAACTGCGAAAGCGAATTAAAGGTTATATGACTACTGTATTTCATAAACGCAGGGAAATTCTCCTCTGTATATGCAGGCGAATAAGTATGCGCCCTGCTTCCGAACTCCTCGAAAGCCAATCGCGCTTCATACTCCGAACTCGCCGTGGTATAATTTATATACTCGCGGAATATAGGGAATGACTTCCACATGGCAAATGCCTTGAAAGCCAGTATTATCTCCACCCCGGCCCTGTCGGCCACACTTTTAATCAGGCTCAGATTCTTTCTGAGCAAATCCTCCTCCATCACATAACACGGTGAAGGAACTTTAGTCAAATCCATAATTATTTTATCCTATTATTTTAAATCTCGCAAATTTCAACAAAAGCTGTTTCTCGCCGGCATTTTCAAACCTCACAGTAGCCTTGCAATTGTCTCCGGATCCCTCCAATCTGACTACCTCTCCTATGCCGAAACGTTCATGCTCAATCATACGGCCGACAGAAACTCCGTGAGTAGCTGCCCCACCTTGAGGGATATTACTCCCGGACGATACAGAGGACGGACGGGCCACCGGCACAATCCTTTTCAGATTTCGTGGAGGAACAGGCTTTACAAACCTTACCGGTTCCTGAGGCATCTCACCGCCATCAAACATCGACGGTCCACTACTTCTGTAGGTTTCACCACGTCCGTAGCCACGCTCATAATTGCGCGGAGAATACTCATCAGTACGACGCGGAATACCTACCATAGCATCCTTAGGCAACTTCAGGAACGAAGGATTTATATCCTTCAGGAACCTGCTCGGATTACAGAATTCCGGCTTACCATATTTATACCTGTTCTTGGCATACGATATAAAGCAATTCTCCTCGGCACGGGTTATAGCCACGTAGAAAAGGCGCCTTTCCTCTTCCAAAGCCCGTGGAGAATCGGACGACAGAGGTCCCGGAAACAGATTTTCCTCCATTCCCACTATAAACACATTCCTGAATTCCAGACCTTTAGCGGAGTGGACAGTCATCAGAGTCACCTTAGGAACACTGTCATCTTTCTCCCCGTCCTGGTCGGTCAGCAAAGCCACTTCCGAAAGATAATCCGTAAGAAACATCCTGTCGTTACCCTCCTCGCGGCGTATCTCGCAGAAATCATACATACCGTTCACAAGTTCGTCTATATTCTCACGTCTGCTCATTCCCTCAGGCGAAGTATCCTGAATAATATCCGCCATTATACCTGATGCGCTTACTATCTCCTTTCCTATCTCGTATGCACTCACGGAATCCGCCTTACTTATAAATCCGGAAACTATATCCCTGAAAGCCTGCAGTTTGGTATGCGTACCTTTATTGATATTCAGTCCATAATCCAATGGCGACGAAATCACCGTCCACAGGCTTACTCCTGCATCGGAAGCCGCCATATTTATCTTATTCAGCGTAGTGTCGCCTATTCCCCTTGCCGGATAATTTATCACTCTTTTCAGAGCCTCGCCGTCATGCGGATTAACGGCAAGACGGAAATACGCTATCACGTCCTTGATTTCCTTGCGCTGATAGAAAGAGAGGCCTCCGTATATCCTGTAAGGCACCGCACGCTTCCTCAGAGCTTCCTCAAAAATACGGCTCTGTGCGTTAGTGCGATAGAGTATGGCAAAATCACTGTACGGGCAACCATCCTTCACATGCATGGAAGTTATCTTGTTTGCCACAATCTCTCCTTCCTCCACATCGCTGTATGCGCTTGTCACCGATATAGGCTCCCCCACCTGATTTTCCGAGAACACTTCTTTCTTTATCTGCTCACGGTTCTTCTCTATAAGACTGTTGGCAGCCTTCACTATCAGCTGAGTGGAACGATAGTTCTGCTCAAGTTTGAAGAGGCGGGCATCATTATACAGCCTTGTAAATTTCAATATGTTATCTATATTCGCGCCACGGAAAGAATATATACTCTGTGCATCATCGCCCACCACACATACACGCTGATGCTTGCTTGTGAGTTGCAATACTATGCTGTGTTGAGCAAAGTTGGTATCCTGATACTCGTCTACCAACACATACCGGAACCTTTCCGCATATTTATCACAGATGTCAGGATGATTCTTGAATAAAAGGAAAGTATTCACCAGAAGGTCGTCAAAATCCATGGCATCACTCTGCCGGCATCTTTCGCAATACCTTATATATATATCCCTCATTGCCGGAATCTTGGCTTCGGCATCAAGCCTGTAAAACTCTCCGCTTGCAGCATAAGCCTGTGGAGAAACCAAATGATTCTTCGCATTGCTGATACGCGACTGCACAACTCCCGGCTTATAAACCTTCTCGTCCAGATTCAGTTCTTTAAGCAGTGACTTAATCAGACTTTTGGAATCGGACGAATCATATATCGTAAAGTTTGAAGTATAGCCTATGGCTTCGGCCTCCGCACGCAATATTCTGGAAAATACGGAATGGAATGTTCCCATCCACAGATATTTGGCCTTTTCCGTTCCGACAGCTCGCGAAATTCTGTCCTTCATCTCACGCGCCGCTTTATTTGTAAACGTAAGTGCCAATATAGACCATGGCTCATAACCATTGTCCAACAGATAGGCTATCTTATAGGTAAGCACCCTCGTTTTTCCGGAACCTGCTCCGGCAATAACCAGCGAAGGCCCGTCATTATAAAGCACCGCAGCACGCTGGCTTTCATTCAGTTCATCCAAATAATCAGTCATCTTGTGATATAAATGTATATATAAATCATTATGAAATTCCAAGCGCAAATGTACACAAAAGCTACGATATTTTTTGTCCTCAGATAATAAAATAAAACGTAAGCGCAAATTGTCACATTATCATCCGCCATGAACCTTTCATTAATTTCTACGTGCAACAACTTTCTGAATCCTAATTGCATCCTATAAAACGCCCAAAAATTTCAATCTGCCGACATATGTCGGTAATATTACTGACATATGTAGACAATATTACTGACATATGTAAGTAATGTTACTGACATATGTCGGCAAACAAAGATTCCTTTTCATTATTCTAACGGTATTTGATAATATGTATAAACATGACTTTTAATCAAAAATCACCAGACTAAATCTCTCTATACATGAACATGCGATTTTGGCATAAAAGCAACCTGTGTTTTTTGTCTTTTCACAAAAAGATTAAAGTTTTTCTCAAGAATGTTTTGTTTTTAATAAAATTATTAATACATTCGCATTAACAATTAAAATTAACCAAGGCGATATGTGCGGCCTTAACTGCACTAAACTTAAAAACAATTTATACTATGAGACTTAAATTCTTTTTCTCAATGCTGGCAGCAGCTGCCATTGCTTTGACAGGATGTAACAAACAGACTGAATTGGAAATTAACTATGGAAAAACAGGAATCTTGGAAGGAAAAGTGACATTGTTCGACGAAAATGGTAAAAGTGCTAATGTAGCCAAAGGCGTAAAGGTCATTGCATATATTGATTATAATGATTTGGTTGCTAATAAAATCAATGATCTTGTCTGGAATGATAGAAATGGTGATAATCAATTTGATGATGGTGAGATTATAGTTGAAGAAATAAATAAAAATAACGGTGAGAAGAAATTCGAGACAACCACAAATGAAAACGGTGAATACAAATTTGAATTGCCTGTTAATGAAAATATAAATGGTTTTACAGAAGTAAGGATTGTAACAGAAGATATCATAATAAACGAACAACTTTACAGAAGTACAGATGGAGTTACTAATATTAGTCTTAATAATACCACTTTCTTAAATTTAAGTATGACATATGCCAATAAACCTGCAGAAACCTATACTCTAAAAGGAGAAGTTCAAAAAAATGATAATTCAAAAGTTGCGAACTGCGAAGTTACAATAGTGGTTAATAACATTACTTTTAAAACAAAGACTGATTCCAATGGTGTTTTTGAAGTCATAATTCCTGCATATGTTCCAGCGGAATATGATTATGACATCACTGCAACATTTAATGATAACAATACAAATTTAACAGGAAACCGATCTTCAGATAGTGCTTTCCCAGACAACAATAATACAATAGATATAGGAACTATTACAATACAATAAATAAAATCAACTAATATTAAATACTGAAATTATGAAAATCAAAATATTATTAGCTTCGGCATGCATGATGTTAGCATCTACAACATATGTTGATGCCAAAAAGCCGGAAAAGGACTATCTCCCGGAAGCAGGGGATGTCACTATTGGAGTAAATGCAATTCCATTTTTGAATTATTTGGGAAATATGTTTGGAAAGGTACATGAAAACGATATTAATCCTGTAGAGATTGGCGGTGTACCTGCGTTTAATAAAGGCGTAATACCAGGTCTGGACAATCCAACTATGTCAATATTCGGTAAATACTTCCTCACAGACAAAACTGCCATAAGACTTAATGTCGGTATAGGAATCAACTCACAGACTCAAAGCAATTATGTACAGGATGATGCAGCAGTGGCAGAAAATCCGTTAAGTGTTGATTTGGTAGAAGATACTTACAAATATAGAAATTCAGGAATGTCTGTTGCTGTTGGTTATGAATGGCGAAGAGGGAGCAAGCGCCTTCAAGGTTTCTGGGGTGGACAAGCTATCTTAGCTTATTCTAACAGCAAACACTTTTTCGGATATGGAAATGCAATTACAGAATTGAACCAAAATCCAACCAGTACTAATGCATGGGCTAATGCTGATATTTTAATTGACGAAAATAATGTTATTTTAGAGCCATTTCCAAATATTAACAATAATGTCGGCGGCAACTCCCGCCTCCTCATGCAGAGCGACGGTAGAAGCTGGACATACGGTGTAGGCGGTTTCGTAGGTGTAGAATACTACATTGCTCCAAAGATTTCAATCGGTTGCGAAATGTCACTCAACTTGCTTTGGACTACAGGTAGTAAGAAATACCAGAAATCAGAACGTTTCAATCCTGACTTCAACAGAGTAGAAGAAAACACAAGATGGACAGGTAAAAGTGATTCAGGCTTCCGTTTCGGAACAGAAAACATCGGAACTTCTTTGTTCGTTGCATTCAGTTTCTAATATAGTTTATTTCACAATAAAAAAACTCGCCGAGCAGTTTCGGCGAGTTTTTTTTATGATGTATTTTGAACCTCAAAACAGTCCAAAACCCAACATTCGGACTTTTGCTTTTATACTATCAAGACAAAAACAAGTTTAGTTAGCTTTGTAGATATAACAAAAGTAGTAGACTTTTATATAAGCTTTTTCAAATCTTCTATATCCGGTAATGCATTGCGGAACCTTTCGGGCATATCCTTCGAGGCACTGTATGTTGCAACTCCCATCGGCTTGTCATAATCTCGAATAGCAAACTCCACAAATGATTGATTCATATCACGACACAGTATAATTCCTATTGCGGGATTTTCGTGTGGTTTCTTCACATAGGTATCAAGAGCAGAAAGATAGGTACTTAACTGCCCTAAATATGAGGAACGGAATTTCCCTGATTTTAATTCTACAGCAACAAGCGAATTAAGCTCGCGATTAAAGAAAAGCAAATCAACAAACATTTCTTCTCCCGAGACCTCTACTCTATATTGACTGCCTACAAAAATAAAATCTTGTCCAAAAGTCATAATAAACCTTTTGACATTATCTACAATTGCCTTTTCAATTACTCGTTCGTTCAAGTCTTCATCTTGAGCATCAAGCTCCTCTATATTGATAAAATCCAACAAGTATTCGTCTCTGAATGTGTTTACTGCCTTCAATGCTTGTTTTGCATTCGGTATAGTGGTTGTAAAATTGTTAGGTAGCGTTCCTCGATGGTTGTATAAATCGGCTTTGAGATAATCTCTCAAAGTGTATTTATTCCAAAATCGTGTGGCTGATTCATGTATATAAAACAGACGAGCCTCTAATGACTTCGCTTTAGTTATAATTTCGATATGGTGGCTAAAACCAATTGCAACAAAGTCCGACCAATTAAATTCGTCAGCCGATGGCTGACGAATTTCCATAAGCAACATTTGTTCGTTAAGTTCCGAATCACTAACCACAGCTTGCGTTTTATATTCGTCAGCCATTGGCCGGCGATCTACGATATGCGACCACTCTTCGTAGAATGAACGCATATTCTTTATGTTAGTGGACGAGAATCCACGAAGTCCTGGCAATTCTTTTTGTAGTTGCCGGCTGATTGTTTCTATTGCACCTTTACCCCAAAAGCCATCACGAGAGTTCTTGGAAACATAACAACCAATACTATAATACAATGACAATTGTTCTTTATTAGCAGAAGATGCAGCACGATACTGACTACGCAATATTGCCTCCTTAATAACCCTCACTGCTTCAGCGTATGTATGTAAATCGCTCATATGCTTTTTTATTTGCAACAAAAGTATAAAAAGAATCGCAGACTAAATGAATGTCATCTCTTTTTCTTTCCATATATTGGGAAGAAAAAGAGATAACAAAACTATTTTGTCAGCTCCACATCATAGCTTGCAGCATCCTTGCAGGTAAACTTCAGAACTGTCTGCTTTTTATCAGAAGATACTACCTTGCAGAAAGGAGTTTCCTTGACGTTCCATTTACCTTTCAGAGTAATGGTAACAGGGATTTCCTGACTTTCATCAAACTTCCACGGACGGGAATAAATACTGCGTTCCTTTCTCTTTCCATTCTCATCGAAAGCCTCATCACTGTCGCCACGATATAAAGCCAAATCCGGCTGGGCCACAGTAAGCAGGACTTTGTCCTTTGCGTCATTTACCATCACAAGACATGAGGTATCTGCTTTCAGTACAAGACCTTTTGGAAGTCCGGTCTCAGGGGTTTCAAACAGCACGTACGAAGTAAGCTTACCATCGGCAGTTCTTACTATATGTGCATTTCTGTCACGCTGAAGAACCTTATATGCAGGTTTCTTTGCAAACTTGCTTAATGCGGCCGCATCAGTGCGAGGAAGAACCGCATATTCATATCCCTTAGCCTTCGGAGCTTTGCCGTGTGCTACGACCAAAGATACCCAGTCGCCGGTAGTAGGCTTGGTGCTGCGCTCGCCTACGGTAGTCTGAGGGAAGTTTTTCTCAAATTTAGATTCGGCAGCAGTTTCCTTTGAAAGATAGTAGCCTACCCCGTTCGGGTCAATGAAAGTTCTGCCGTCCGATGTATAATCAGTCCAGTAATTCTTCATTTCAGGAGTCACGGCTGCAAGCTGGAATACTGTAGTTTCCGTTTCGTAGTCCTTATTGTCATTCTCTATATCAGAACCGAGGCACACAATAGTCCCATCGAAGAAGTGATATGATTTTCTTGCCCTGTGCGAACCGTTGTATTTGTCATGTTCGTGGAGCTTCATACCGAAGTTTCCGTTTGTACCGGCCTGCGACAATCCTCCGGCAAAAGCCTCATCGGAATAAAGCATTTCTTCCATACCGGAATATGTGTCCACATTCAATACTACGGCACGAAGCTTGTCAAAAGGCAGATGTATGGATGTCGCTCCCGGGAAACGATTCCAGTCGAATCCGTTTTCCTGCCATCCTGAAGTAGCGAAAGTGACAAGCTGTCCCGGCTTTCCGGTAAGTATCTGCATACTTCCGTGCGCAAGATATCGGCCATAGAAATTGGCATCAAGATAGTGTTCGGCAGCCCAGAGATATCTGGAATGCCCTCTGACTACAGCAGCCCAGTTATCGCGACGCTGCACGCTCACACATCCGTAGCCAAGCGCAAGATTTCCCTGTGGCTCCGGTTCAGGCTTATAACCGCTGTCTTCAAGCTGTTTTTTCAATTCAAGTTCAAGCGCATTTGATGTGCGAGGCAAATAATCGGGTGCATCCTTATCTACAGAACCGCTCAATGACATCAGGCGCAGGTATGCCGCTGCCATATCAGGGTCTATGTTTTTCTTTCCGTCAGGTGTACCGGCTATTGCCATCATTCCATACTGTACAGGTATAAGCTGTCCCTTTCCGTTAGGGTGTCGGCCTGACATTGACAATGCCCACTGGCGCGTGTTACAGTAAAAACGCATGGCCAGGAGTACGTTCTTGACTGTATTGTGGGCTTCTTCAGACAGTCTGAGGTCTGTACCGCTGAAAAGATAAATCATGTTCGTGGCTCCGTCAAGACCTCCAACAGCATATGCCGGATAGTTATTGCAATGATGGAAACATGCTCCATCCGACTTGAACGAGCCCATCAATCCCGGTGCCGGACGACATCCGTAGTCTATCCATCTGGAGAACGAGCGCAGATACTGAAGCTTTTCAGGAGTGTCCTCCATTATCAGTATGCTGGCTATACGTCCCTGAGTCTGGGTATTGAACGTGTCTATATCTATACCGTTTCCGGTCGGCTTAGGATATACTTCGTTTGCAATGGAATACCAGCGGAGAGTATTCTCCGCTTCCTGCAGTTTTCCTCTTTTTCTGAGTACGTCCTTCATAAGGAAGTACGCCGGATAGAGTCCGCGCATGCTGTAGCCATAGTGATGAATATTTCCCCAGCAGCTGCCATACGCCACGCCCTGGTCCGTGATATGGTCGTACATGGCATTGAAAATATACTCCAACTCTTCGCGGTCGGCATCCTTGGTTGCATTGTTATATGCTACGGCAACACGCTTCATCAGGTTGAAGTACTTGTTCATCTCCATACCCAATTTTGTAAACATATCCTTGTCCCATCCTTCTATCATACGCTCATATGCCTCAGCCTGACGCACCATGAAGATTGGCATACCGCTCACCTTACCGTTCTTATATACTATATTATATTGTCCGAAGGCTTTCCTGATAGCCTTTACTTCTTTCTCTGTTAATTTGGAAGGAGTGTACAGCATATCGCGGAATCGCTTCTCCATAAGCTGGATGTCCTGTCTGTTCTTTTCCGTCAGTTCAGTGAGTTCTATATCCGGTTTCCAGAGTGAATGCGGATAAATCTGCAACCAGTGGCTTTTTGTTCCTTTGTTTACGAACGGCACCTGCACATCGGCTGTCTGCTGGCGCGGGTCCACCTTGCTGGCAGTAACAATATGGTCGAAATACAGAATTCCTTCTGCGTCCGGTGCCTGAACACGGATTTCATTCATACCTTCCTCGGGTGTACCTTCCATATCTCTCTCGTAGCAAACCCATGCGGCACGCCATCCGGTGAAATTTATGCCGAACGGGAAAGAAGTACAGACCTTGCCGTCCTTGAGAAACTCAAAACGGATTTTCTTGTCCTGAGCTTTTTCATTATACACCCAAACTATGAAGGCGGACAAATAGAGGTCCTTGCCAGTGGGATCAAGCTTCTCAAATTTCAAATCTTTCTTGAAAGACAGTACGGAACCCGGCTGATATGTCCACTTCATACAGTGAAGTCCATCTTTATAATGTTCGTCATTAATGCCTAATGAGCCTTGCGATGTCGTGATAAAAGACGGTACAGCCCCATCCTCAAACGACAGCAATCTCTCGTGTTTGACCACCTGGGCAGAAGCTCCCAACGCCACAAATGAGGCCATGGCCAAACCTAATTTAGTTTTAAATTTAAGATTAATAATTTCTTTCATGAATAATTTTATTTAAGTTAACCGATATATCCAAACATATTTATATTAACCTCGGCAAATATACAAAATTCTTTTCATTTTCGCCTCATGGTACGAAGTTTAACTTTCAGACTGTCATCCACACGGAATGACTCTATAGCCTTCTGTATGGATTTGTTATATGTAAAGTTGTCGAGCGAAGAACGGGACAAATAATCCGTAGTCTTTTCCGGATATTTAACGAAACAGTATGATAAAGCCCATGCCACAGCCATCTTGACATAATATCCCTCGTGTCTGATACCGTCAAGCAGATTGAGAAGTTCGTCTATATGAGCATCATCTATAAAATACCCCATTGCCATCACCACACCGAAACGTATCTCATATTCCCCATCGGCATGCATGAATGTTTTCAGATATTCCCAGATTCTGTCCGCATGCAATGAAACATACTTTTTTCCTCCGGCAAACTTGAACGTATCGCATACAGACCAGCTGTTGATTATTTTTACGAAACGTGTGACACGTGCCAGATATTTCTCAATGTCATTATCGGGTTTTATACATCCCAAAACCATTCCCTGAAGCATTCTCTCCTCCATGTAGAATGTTGATGCTGTAGCAAGATATGCCTCCCAGTCCGATTTGGCTATTCCAGCCGCCAGTTTTCTAAGGTCAGGAATACGCAGACCAAGAACATTTTCCACTCCCGGATTGAGCGTCTGTGCAAACTGCTTGTTGGAGTTTTCCGAAAGCTTCAGCAGGTGTTCCTTTATAGAAAGGCCATTGTAAAGAAATTCGTTCATACGGACATTAAAATTAAGTTCCAAAAATGCATTTTCAAAACGCTTCGTCGTTTGGGTTAAAACGCTTCGTCATTTAAAGTCAAACGCTTCGTCGTTTTTTATGCCTGATTTTTTAATAATGTTTCTACAAAGAAAAGAAATAATTTCTATTATAGCACATATTCAATAAAACAAAATTTTGCCCTTCGGATATAAATGAAAAAATATAATGATAACTTTGCAAAAAAACATTTTTTATGGAGAAACATCATCATCACCACCATCATCATCATGAGATTTCGACCTCGATGAACAATATATTCATATTCTGCATAGCGCTGAATCTGCTTTTCGTAGGAATAGAGGCCATAGTAGGATTATACTTCAACTCTGTAGGGCTGCTTTCTGACGCAGGACACAACCTGAGCGATGTGTTCAGCCTGGTATTGGTACTCGTGGCATTCAGAATGGGAAAGGCAGCCTCTACCCCACAGTTCACATACGGATATAAGAAAGCAACGATTCTCATTTCACTGATAAACGCACTGATATTGTTGGTTGCCGTAGGGGCAATCATAATAGAGAGTATATACAAGCTGAAAAATCCGCAGCCCATTTCCGGAACGGCCATAAGCTGGACGGCGGGAGTTGGAATACTGATAAACGGACTCACCACCTGGCTGCTGATGGGAGAAAGCAAGCAGGATATAAACGTGAAAGGCGCTTACCTGCATATGCTTATGGATACATTGGTATCTGTGGGAGTAGTAATTTCAGGAATAATAATAAGCTATACCGACTGGATGTGGATAGACCCTGTAATAGGAATCATTTTAGCACTGATAATAATGGTTTCCACCTATAACCTGCTCAAGGAGAGCCTGTTGATGACACTCGATGCCGTTCCTTCGTCGGTGGACAAGGAAATGATTACAGAAAAGCTTGCCAAATCCGCCAATCTGAAAAGCTGTCACCACCTGCACGTATGGGCAATAAGCACAACGGAATGCGCAGCGACAATACACATAGTCGTAAAAGCATGGGAAGATATGGAAAAGGCAAAAAACGAGGTCAGGGAAATATTCCAACAGGCCGGCGTACACCATTGTACAATTGAAACCGAAATAGAAGGGACGGAATGCCAGGCGTATTCTTGCAAATAAAAATCCAAAAATTTTATTCCGATTTTTCATTTAACGAAAAACTTTCATATATTCGCAAAGTGATACTTATTTTACATTTTTTGCGACAGATACGACAAATAATGGGAAAAGCACGAAAATAATGGAATTAAAATTTGGATTACAATAAAAAGCCGGAATACAACAAATACGACTATGAAAAATACCCTCTCACTTTGGGCACTATTGGCATTAGCATGTACCGCCACTGCCCAAAAAAAGAATTTCTCTTATCAATTTTACGGATTCGTCCGTGGAGACCTGTTTTATAACACACGCGCCAACCAGGCACCGGTGGACGGCAATTTTTACCTCTACCCGCTCGACAATGATTTCGACAGCAAAGGGAAAGACATCAACGCCTCGCCCAACGGAAGTTTTTACACTTTCACCACACGGTTTGGAGTCGATATGCAAGGCCCTAAAATAGGTCAGGCAAAATCAAGCGCGAAAGTGGAAGTGGATTTCGGCGGATTTTCACCCAGCACGACCATGCTCAGGATACGCCAGGCTTATGTAGCACTTGAGTGGGAACAGGCAAAACTGCTTATAGGACAAGCATGGCATCCGCTCTTCGGCAATGTGGTACCGGATGTCCTGAACTTATCCACCGGAGCACCATTCCAACCATTCAACCGCGAACCGCAAATAGCACTTACCTGGCACACCGGAGATTTCGACTTGACGGCTTCGGCTTTATGGCAACTGCAATACATGTCGTCCGGTCCTGAAGGGGCAAGCGAGAACTACCTGAAAAACAGTTGCATACCTGAAATATACATCGGGGCTGACTATAAACAAAACGGCTGGATTGCCGGAGCCGGAGTACATATGATTTCACTAAAACCCCGCCTCTCGTCAACAATTACGGGCAGCAACGGTAAAGAACTGCGTTTCAAAGTGAACGAACGAATGACCACCTTCTCATGTGAAGCGCATTTGCAATACAAAGCTCCAGAATGGCGTCTTTCGGCAAAAACACTCCTTGCGTCATGCCTGGACCACACGGCACTGCTTGGAGGATACGGAATCTCGGACATAGACCCGGAGACCGGAGAATACGAATATACGCCTATGCGCCATTCCACTTCATGGATTAACTTCACATACGGCAACAAGTGGAAAGCACACTTCTTTGCCGGTTATACAAAAAAACTGGGATGCAGCCGCACGTTGGTAACCGACGAACAATACGGCATGGGACTAAACATAGACCAGATTTGTTCTTTCAACATGGCCTTCTCATATAATCTCCCACACTGGCAAATAGGGCTGGAATACGTTCCTACCACAGCATGGTATGGTGACACAGACCTCTCGAACGGACGTATTATAAACACCCACGATGTGACAAACCACAGGATATTGGGACTTGTGATGTACTATTTTTGATTTATCCAAATTCCATCACTTTATGTTCTTTTCTCCAAAAACCAACAACTTATAACTAAAAACTGAAAACTATTTCCTACCTTTGCGTCCGGATTTTAAAACATACATTTTTAGATTATGGAAAATAAGTACATCACCGTAGCATACAGACTTTATGCTATGATAGACGGCGAAAAAGAATTGATAGAAGAAGCTCCTGCAGAACATCCTTTCCAGTTCATCACAGGTATAGGATATACTCTCGAGAGATTTGAAAAAGAAATAACAGCACTTGCCAAAGGAGATAACTTCAACTTTACTATCCCTTGTGCTGAAGCATACGGCGAAGTAGACCCGGAAGGAATCAAGACTCTTCCTAAATCTGTATTCTGCGGTCCTGACGGCAAATTCGACGAAGACAACATATTCGAAGGAAACATCATAATGATGAACGACGGAGAAGGAAACCAGTTCTATGCCAACGTGGGTGAAATAACTGACAGCACTGTAACTATCGACCTTAACCACCCTCATGCAGGCAAGGACCTGATTTTCGAAGGTACAATACTTGAAATGCGTGAAGCTACAAACAAGGAAGTTCAGGACATCGTGAACTCAATGAGCGGATGCGGTGGCGGATGCAGCGGTTGTGGCGGCGGATGCGGCGACCATGACGACGACTGCGGTGGCGGCTGCTGCGGATGTCATTAATTACATACGAAAAGACTGATTTAGCATAAGTGTAAATTACATTTTATTGTAGTTTACACTTTTTTTATGCCGTTTTTCATTGTATAAGCAAAAATATATATACATAAAGATAAAAAGAACTGTTATATGACATATTTTTAGAAAAACATTGTGTATCTTCGCATTATATTACAAATAACAGAAGTATGAACAAATCAAAGAAATTTATCGGAGCAGCCGTACTGATGGCATTGATGACAGCATGCGGAAACGGCTCTAAGTTTAAGTACGAAACCGTACCTAACGACCCGATGCAGACACGCATCTACACACTTGACAACGGATTGAAGGTTTACCTTACAGTGAACAAGGAAACTCCGCGTATCCAGACTTACATAGCCGTAAGAGTAGGCGGAAAGAACGACCCTGCAGAAACTACAGGTCTTGCACACTATTTCGAGCACCTGATGTTCAAGGGTACAGAGAAATTCGGTACTACGGACTTCAGCAAGGAAAAACCTATGCTGGACGAAATAGAACGCCTGTTCGAGGTTTACAGAAAGACTACAGACGAAGCTGAAAGAAAAGCTATCTATCACCAGATAGACAGTGTGTCATACGAAGCTTCAAAAATAGCTATTCCTAACGAATATGACAAGCTGATGGCAGCTATCGGTGCCAACGGAACAAATGCCTATACAAGCTATGACCAGACGGTGTATGTGGAAGATATACCGTCGAACGAAATAGACAATTGGGCAAAAATACAGGCAGACAGATTCCAGAATGCTACAATCAGAGGATTCCACACTGAGCTGGAAACTGTTTATGAGGAAAAGAACATGTCGCTTACAAAAGACTTCAGAAAGGTTTATGAAACATTGCTGAGCGCTCTTTATCCTGACTATCCTTACGGAACACAGACTGTACTCGGCTCGCAAGACCATCTGAAGAATCCTTCTATCACAAATATCAAGAATTATTTCAATACATGGTATGTGCCTAATAATATGGCTATCTGTATGTCTGGTGACTTGAATCCGGATGAAACTATCGAAATAATCAACAAATATTTCGGCGAGATGAAGCCTAATCCAAACTTGCCTGAACGTCCGCAGCCTAAGGAATCGCCTATCAAGGAACCTGTGGTGAAGGAAGTTATGGGTCTTGACGCTGAAAGCGTAGCCTTGGCCTGGAGAATGCCTACTACTGTGGACGATGATGTTATCTCAGCACTTATCAGCTCTATTCTTTACAACGGACAGGCAGGTCTGCTTGACGTAAACCTGAATCAGCAGCAGAAAGTTTTGGGATGCTTCGCAGGCTCACTCGGTTTGTCGGACTACTATACTTATATGATAAGCGGTCAGCCAAAACAGGGACAGACATTGGATGAAGTCAAAGACCTTATGCTGGCTGAGGTTGAAAAACTGCGCAAGGGAGAGTTTGACGAAGAACTGCTTCAGGCTACAATCAACAACTACAAGCTTTACTACATGAAACAGCTTGAAAGCAATGAAAGCAGAGCCGACATGTTTGTATCGGCTTTCGTTGACGGCGACCAGTGGAGCGACGTAGTAAACTTCATAGACAAGATGAGCAAGGTAAACAAGCAGCAGGTTGTAGACTTCGCAAACAAATACTTTGCAGACAACTATGCCTTGGTTTACAAACGCATGGGTAAAGACACTAACGAAAAGAAGATGGACAAACCGTCTATCACTCCTATCGTGATGAACCGTGACAGCGTAAGCTCATTCCTTAAAGAAATCCAGGCAAGCAAGGTCACTCCTATCGAGCCTGTATTCCTCGACTTCAACAAAGATATGCAGAAATTCACTGCTAAATCTGATATCGAAGTGCTCTACAAGAAGAATGACATGAACGACCTGTTCCAAATGACATACGTGTTCGATATGGGCAGCCAGAACGACAAGGCTCTGAGCACAGCATTCTCATACATGGAATATCTCGGAACATCAAAGAAATCGCTTGCAGAAATCAACAAGGAATTCTATCGTCTGGCATGCTCATTCAGCGTACATCCGGGAATGAAACGCACATATGTTATGCTGTCAGGACTTCAGGAGAATATGCCTAAGGCTATGCAGTTGTTCGAAGAGATACTTGCTGACGCTCAAGTTGACGCAGACGCATACAAGAATTATGCGGCTGACATTCTGAAAAAACGCGCGGACGCAAAACTTAACCAGTCATCAAACTTCTCACAATTGCTGAATTATGCAATGTATGGAGAAAATTCTCCATCGAAGAATATCCTTTCTGAGAAAGAACTGACAGAAATGGACCCACAGGAACTGGTTGACTGCATACATAAATTCAACAGCTACAAGCACCGTATAATGTATTATGGTCCAGCTACTCAGGAAGAGGTTATTTCTATTATAAACCAGTATCACAATGTTCCTGAACAGCTTGTTGATGTACCTGCACCTGCATACGACTATCAGTATCAGCCTACAAACGAAAATAAGGTTTACTTTGCAGAATATGACGCAAAACAAATCTATTTCACAGGTATATCTAATTTCGAAAAACAGTACGACGCAGCCCTGCAGCCTACAGTAAGCATGTACAACGAATACTTCAGCGGCGGAATGAACTCAATAGTATTCCAGGAAATGCGCGAAGCAAGAAGCCTTGCATACTCTTCATATGCATTCATAACATCACCTTCATATAAGGAATATCCTTACATCTTCCGCTCGTTCATCGCTACTCAGAACGACAAGATGATAGACGCTATGAAAGCTTTCGATGAGATTATCAATAATATGCCTGAATCTGAAAAAGCATTCAAACTGGCTAAGGAAGGAACTATAAGCCGTTTGCGTACTGAAAGAATAACAGGTATGGATATTCTGTGGGAGTACCTCGACCTTCAGGACAAAGGAATAAACGGTGACCCACGAAAAGCTTTATTCGAACAGGCTCAGACTATGACTCTGAAAGATGTGAAAGACTTCCAGCAGAAATGGGTTAAAGACCGCAAATATACTTATTGCGTTCTTGGTAACGAAAAAGACCTTGACATGAAATCGCTGGAAAAATACGGTAAGATTACAAAATTGTCACAGAAAGATATTTTCGGATATTGATCTCATATAATTTATAGTGTAAAGAGACCTGTACTACTGAGTGCGGGTCTCTTTCTTTTTTTACTTAACCAGCAGAAACTGTTACAGAAACATTACATACCTGTTACATTTCACTTTGTCAGATTATATCATATAGCCGACTGCATACACCGACACATATCTATATGCTAATTTTGCGTCGTAATAAGATTGACATTTATATGAATAAGGTAAAAAGTTTGTTTTGCATCTGCATTGCAGCTATGGGAATGCAGAGTATCGATGCACAGACACGTGCAGAACTGGAAATCAGAGAAAATCCCAAATTGGCAACGGGAAAGTATTTGGCATACGAGTCACCAACTACCCCATTGACACCGGCTCCGGAAGGATATGTGCCATGTTATATCAGTACGTATGCCAGACACGGTTCACGCTATCTGACAGGAAAAGACAAGTATGAACCTGCTCTTACAATAATTGAGGAAGCAGAGAAGAACAACGGGCTGACCGATGACGGAAAAAAGACACTGAAAATTCTGAGACAGCTTGCTAAAATAGCCGAAAACCGCTACGGAGAGCTTACTCCCAAAGGAGCCAGACAACATCAGGAACTTGCAAAAAGAATGTTTGAAAATTATCCTGAAATATTTACAGACGGAGCACATATTGATGCCCGCTCTACATATAAGACACGTGCATTCCTTTCGATGGCAGCAGCCTGTATAGAATTGAAAGGCCTGAACCCGAAACTGAATATCACAACAGATGCAAGCCAGCATGATGTGTATTTCATAAAATACAAGAATCCGATATATTCCGACAGCTGCCAGCACAATGCTGATTCGGTATTTACAGAAGCAGAAAAGCGTTTCGTTCATCCGGAACGTATCATGAAAGTGCTTTTTAAACCGGAATATATTTCAAAAGTCAAGAATCCGGGAAAGCTGGAATGCGACCTTTTCGAATATCATGGTATAAGCCAGAGTTCGGACAATATGCCAGACCTTTCATTCCTTTTCAACGGAAAAGAACTTTTCGACTTGTGGCAACTGAACAATTTCGAATGGTATTACGAACAGGGACCATCACCTCTAAGCAGTGGTAAAATGCCTAATCTGGCACGCAATCTGCTGAGAAACATAGTAGAGGCTGCCGACACAGCACTTGTATCAAAAAAACCTTGCGCCACCCTTCGTTTCGGTCATGATACAAACCTTGCTCCATTGGTGGCTCTGATGAATATTGACGGGTTCAACCATTCTACAGCCGACTGGGACTCTATTCCCCAATATTATCAGACATACCGTATGATTCCTATGTGCGGAAACCTGCAACTTATCTTCTTCCGCAAGAAGGACAGCAAAGACATTCTGGTCAAACCATTGCTCAACGAACGTGAGATACATCTGACAGGAATAAAAACAGACTGTTTCCCTTTCTATCACTGGAAAGACCTCAGAAAAACATGGATAGAACTTACAGAAAAAATTTATCTCCCGGAATTGCCCGAAGATTATGAAACAGACTAGCATATCATATTTTTTACACAAAAAGCAAAGTCTCTATTGGTTATTCATTAATAAAGAGTTACATTTGTGATAAAGTAAAAAAGACATGATACTAATAGCAGACAGTGGAGCAACAAAAACGGATTGGCTAATCAGCGATGCAAATAAATCCGATATAATCAAAACCGAAGGCATAAATCCTTTTCATCAGGACGAGGACTACATTCGCAGAATAATAGAAACGGATTTATTGCCACAAATAGAAAAAAACGGCAGTATATACAAAGACAAAATTTCTGAAATACATTTTTACGGTGCAGGATGCCTGCCTGAACCAGCTGAAAAAATCATAAATATATTACAGGATTTTTTCACCGGAACCAAAGTCCATGCATATACCGACCTGATGGGAGCGGCAAGGGCATTATGTGGGAAAAAGCCGGGAATAGCTTGTATTCTTGGTACCGGCTCAAATTCATGTATGTATGACGGGAAAGAGATAACAAGGAATGTTTCCCCATTGGGATATATATTGGGAGATGAAGGAAGCGGAGCATATCTCGGAAAAAAATTTATAGCAGACTGCCTTAAAGGACAACTTCCGGAAAATATTAAAAATGACTTTTTGAGCAATTGCGGTTTAACGGTAGAAGACATATTGCGGAAAGTTTACAGAGAGCCACAGGCTAACCGTTTCCTGGCATCTTTAACACCTTATATATATAATATAAAGCATGAAGCACAGGTAAAAAATTTCCTATGTCAATGTTTTACCGATTTCTTCGAAAGAAATGTAATGAAGTACGACACAAGTTTGGAGATTTCGTTTACGGGTTCCGTTTCCTGGTATTTTCAGGAAGAAATTAAAGAAACAGCCAAACGGCTTAACCTGACAACAGGTAAATTTATTAAAGAACCTATATGGGGACTGAAAGAATTTCACAATAACCAATAAATCAATAAAGTTATGAAGAATCTAAGATTTGAAGCCATTGTAATAGCAACAGGATTGCTTTTACTGGGTGTATTCATCGAACGTGGAATCAGCAGCTTCGCCGACAAAGATCGCAGCGTAAACGTCAAAGGACTTGCAGAAATGGAAGTACCTGCCGACAAGGTTACATGGCCACTGGTTTACAAAAGTCTGGGAAACGATTTGAGTGGACTGTACGACCAGATTAACAAATCTAACAAAACCATTACGCAATTCCTTATCAGCAAAGGTATAGACGAGAAAGAAATAAGTGTCAATGCTCCTGAAATAATAGATATGAAGGCAGAACGCTACAGTAACCAGGAAAGTACATACAGATATAACGTAACATCAGTCATCACCGTCACTTCAGACAAGGTAGATCTGATAAGAAAACTCATCAGTAGCCAGGGTGAACTTCTGAAACAAGGTGTAGCAATCACATCTGGCGACTACAGATATAATGTACAGTACGAATATACCGGTCTGAACAAAATCAAGCCGCAAATGATTGAGGAAGCTACAAAAAATGCACGACAGGCTGCAGAAAAGTTTGCGGAAGATTCGGACAGCGAACTTGGCAAAATCAGAAGAGCCAACCAAGGACAGTTCAGTATTACAGACCGCGATGCAAATACACCGTACATAAAGAAAGTAAGAGTAGTAACTACTATCGATTATTCTCTCGAGGACTAAAACTTATATAATTAATATTGCAGGAGGCATGCTTACACATGTCTCCTATTCTTTTATATAATCTTCTATTTTTCAGCATAAAAGCGGACAAAAAGTTGCATAATTGGATATAAGTTAATATCTTT
>CALUJF010000046.1 GCA_944320855.1 uncultured Phocaeicola sp. | reverse complement strand
TTCCATGAGCCATCGGCATATATTCTATCCGACCATCTTTCATTCATATTATTGCTAAGTTTCTCTTGATAATCGACGAAATACCATGGACAGCAAGCCTGGTCTGTAATGCTTTCTGTTTTACCGAACATAAGTATTCCAGCACGTGTGAATCCTTCTTGACCACTCTCTCTATCTATGCGATAAGCTCCAATTTTACACAAGAAATTAAAATCGTCCAATTCATTCCATGGATGGTTATTTTTACGGAGTATAAAGCGTTGACGATAACCTCTTAATGTCTCAGTATCAATGTCGCTCATCGAATAGTTTGGCAATATCTGATTATCGAAAGGTAATGTAGAATGATGGGCATCAGCAAACATCTGACGTATTTCGGAATCTGTACAATGATAATCACCTTCATGATTTCTTTTGAAAGTATTCCCAAAAGGATTTCTTGTCAGGAAAACAGGACGTATGTCGTATGAGGCTCTTGGAATCCTGAATAGCAAAAAGAAATTACCATCTATTTCAGCATCAATGACATCCCGTTCTGTAAGCATCGTCGCACTAACTTTCTCTTTATTGTGTGCACAATCCCAAAATCGTTTTTTATACGTTTGTAATTGTTGTTTGTCAAATCCGTCAGGATAAAATACACCATTCTTTTCTTTTATGCCTAATACTATAATACCTCCATTCGTATTGGCAAAAGCAGAAAAAGTTTCCCAAAAACTTTCCGGTAATCCTCCTTTTGCTGATTTGAACTCGATTTCAGAGTTCTCAGAACCGCTGATTAACTGTTTGATATATTTTTTTGTGTCTGAAATCATAAGTGTAATGGCTTAATCTATTTTTAATCTATTTCCATATAATATCTACTTACCCTAATATCCTGGACATCAGTTCCGATTCTTTTTCTTCCAGCTTTTTCAGTTCATCAAATATCACAGAACTTGGTGTTAGCGGAGTGTATTTGTAGAACTCGCGGGTGAGAGGTATTTCATAACCGATTTTGCTTTCGGATTCGTTGTACCAGAAATCGGGAGCATACGGACGTACGTTCTTGTCGAGGTATTCCGTAATATCCTCTTTCCATGGAATAATCTCGCTGTCCTTCAATTCAGGGTCGGGGGCAAATCCGCTTTCCTGGTCAACAGGTTTTACGTATGCCTCCATCATATCCGGGTTGCGCTTGCCGAAATAGTTTCTCAGTAGGGTGACTTTTCCTTGCGGTACTTTTATCTTGGCTTTCTTCAGTTCGAGGAAGAAAGTGATGTCCGGGAATCCCACATGGTCAGGCATATTGTTTTCCCAATATGTGGCTACTTCTTTCAATAAGGCTCTGTCGGCTTCCTTATAGTTTTCGGCAGTGGCTTCGTCAAAATGAATATCCTTGTACTCTAAACGCAAAGGACGGTTTATGGTGAGTTTCGTGAACTTAAAATCCTTCACATCTTTCACCTTGCTTTCCACTTTCAGTTCCGGGTTAAGCTCGGAGGTGTATTCCCAATCGGTAAAATCGTGATAAGCCTGCATTATGAGTTCGCGGCAGACTGTGGTGATTTCCACACGCTTGTTGCCGAGAGGCTTGCGCAGTTTCTCAAAACATTTGCTTGCGTCGATAAGCTGAACCTTTCCTGCACGTTCTTCCGATTTGTTTTTGCTCACTACCCATATGTATGTGGCGATACCTGTATTATAGAACAGGTCGTTAGGCAGCTGAACGATTGCTTCCAGCCAGTCGTGTTCGAGCAGATAACCTCTGATTTCGCTTTCGCCGCTTCCTGCATCGCCTTTGAACAGAGGAGAACCGTTCTGGATGATAGCCATACGCCCGTCTTCCTTCAGTTTCGCCACACCGTTGAGCATGAACAACATCTGTCCGTCGCCTTTTGCCGGCAGTCCAGGAGCAAAACGTCCCGCTTCGCCCATCTCGTTTTCGGCTTTCACACGTTTCTCGGATGCTTCCCAGTCGATGCCGAAAGGAGGGTTTGATATGATATAGTCGAACTGATAGCCTTTGAACTGGTCGTCGCCAAGAGTATCTCCCAAGCGCATATTGTCGGCATTGCCGCCCTTAATAAGCATATCGGCTTTGGCAATACCATACGTCTGCGGATTGAGTTCCTGACCGTAGCATGTGATTTCGGCTTCGGGGTCTATCTTGCGGAATCTCTCGTCAAGACAGGCCAGCATCTGGCTTGTTCCCATTGCCATATCGTATATGGATGCCACGATGCCTTCGTCTTCCATTTTCTGTTCATCTTCGCCTACGAGCAGTTCGCTCATCAGATAGATGATATCGCGTGCGGTAAAGTGTGCTCCTGCCTGGTCGTTGTATGATTCGGAGAACTTTCTGACTAATTCTTCAAAGATATAACCCATATCTACAGCCGAAACCACATCTGCTCCGAGATAGGCTTTGGCTGAACAGAACTCCTTGATGACGAGGTAAAGACGGTTGTTGTCGTCCATCTTCTTTATTTCGTTGTAGAAGTCCATGCGGTTGATTATGTCAATCACGTTCTCGGAGAAATGGTTGAGGTAATTCTCGAAGTTGTCTTTGATATTGTCCGCATCGGCAAGCAATATATCGAAAGTAAACTTGCTGGTGTTATAGAACTTCTGTTTAGCTGCGGCTTCAAGGAAACCTTTCTTTACGGCTATGCCTTTGGCTTCAAGCTCTTCGTTCATCTTGATAACCGCTTCCTTGGTAGGAGCCAGTGTATCTTCGAAACGCTTTATTACGCACATAGGCAGGATTACCTTTCCGTATTCGTGAGGCTTGTATAATCCTACTAACTTATCGGCAATGGCCCAGATAAGGTTTGCTTTTTCCTGTATATTTATAGAGGTCTGTCTTTGTAAGTCTTCTCCGCTCATATTTCTGTTTTTTTATTAATTGTCAAAGATAGCACAAACCGAGTGAAGTACAAAGTGAAAAACATGGTTTTCAACTTTTAATTTTGAGGTGTAGCCTATCTTATTTATGCTATTGTTATAAATATAGATGCTTTTTATATGAATTGAAAATATGATAGTGCTTTAATGTTATAGGAAAGATAATTTTTGCCTGTGTATGGATTGGATTTAGTATTTGACAAAAAGATGTTTGATTGAGTATTTGTGCGTGAAAATGATTTGTATTTGATGTTTTTCCTGACTGTACTTTCTTGTGGTTTTTATCAAATAGAATATAATGTTAATAACTGACTATACTATGGTTCTTGATATAATAATTTATTGGGCGAGAATTGTTAAAATTGAGGCCGATTGTTAAGGGAAGTAGCACTTAAAATGATTAGGAATTTAAATGAAAACGTCTTGTTATTTTGAAAAAACGCTTCGACGTTTTGTCAAAGGTATTGTCAAATTTTATTTTGAAGCGGAAATTGTAATGATTTTTTTCGTTTTTCATTCTATTTTTAGCTTCAAGTGAAGATTTCCCTTATTGTTATTTTGTTGTTGTTTTGGCTCTGCTTGTGATGATATGATATTAATACCGGACTTTGAGGGTGATATTTGTGCTTAAATAAGGAAAATACCTTTTATTGTGAATTTACAAAGTCCGCTGAGAATCTCGGCTTTGTGACTGATTTAGACTTCGGTCTTGTTCTTACGATTTTAGAGAGGTGAGAATATCATATTGACAAAATGTAATTTATATAGAAATTCTTATAATATAAGTCTGATACTTGGATGAGCCAAAGTATTTATATTATAATAGTAATTTAAGTAAATTATCTATCTTTGCAGCCGTTTGATAACTCACTCATTTTTTTGAATATGAAAAAACTACTTTGTCCACAGTGTAAGATATCATCCATGTATGTGAAAAATGATAAGAACGAACGTCGTCTGGTGTACATAGATGATAATCATAATGTGATTCCGAAATATCCGGAGGAGAGTCTTGAAGGGTTCGATTTGACTGAAGTTTACTGCCTCGGATGCTCATGGCATGGCTCTCCGAAGAGATTAAGTGGTAAATATTAATGAAAATATTGCACAAAAGTCGCTTTTTTGTGTAATATCTATGGTTTTATTATCTTTTTCATCAGGATTTTCGTATCTTTGTAGTCCAAAGTTTTAAATAATAATGAATTAGATATTATGGAAAAAGTTATCATTAATTCTTATGAAGAATTTGAGAAGTTGGTAGGACAGCAGATTGGTGTTTCAGAGTGGTTGGAAGTACCTCAGGAACGTATCAACCTGTTTGCTGATGCTACCTTGGATCATCAGTGGATACATGTTGATGTGGAAAAGGCTAAAGTTGACAGTCCATATAAGAGTACAATCGTTCACGGATATCTTACATTGTCATTGCTGCCTTATCTTTGGAATCAGATTATTGAGGTGAATAATCTGAAGATGATGGTAAACTACGGAATGGACAAGATGAAGTTCGGTCAGGCAGTACTTTCAGGTCAGAGCGTACGTTTGGTTGCAGACCTTCAGTCATTGGTAAATCTTCGTGGAGTTGCAAAAGCTGAAATTAAATTCTCTATAGAAATAAAGGACCAGAAGAAGAAAGCTCTTGAAGGAGTTGCTACTTTCCTTTATTACTTCAATTAATAAGTTCATAAATAAAGGGTTAAACAGTTCGGTGCCGGACTATTTAACCCTTATTTATTTCATATTGTATTGTTTTTTTTACATCTGCTTGTAGTTCTTTGCCAGACCGCCTTCGCTTGTTTCCTTATATAATGACGGAAGGTCGTGACCGGTCTGTTTCATAACTTCAACCACCTTGTCGAACGATACGCGGTGATGCCCGTCTGTAAATGCTGAATAGATATTGGCATCGAGCGCCCTTGCGGCGGCATAGGCGTTTCTTTCGATACATGGAATCTGGACGAGTCCGCACACAGGGTCGCATGTCATTCCGAGGTGGTGTTCGAGTCCCATTTCTGCAGAGTATTCTATCTGTGCAGGACTACCGCCGAACAATTGGCTTGCCGCAGCAGAGGCCATTGAACATGCCACACCGACTTCTGCCTGACATCCCGCTTCTGCTCCTGAGATTGAGGCATTGTGTTTTACAATGTTTCCCACCAGACCGGCAGTGGCAAGAGCACGCAATATTCTGGCATCGCTGAAATCACGGCTTTCCTGCAAATGTTTCAGTACAGCCGGAACTACTCCGCATGAGCCGCATGTAGGTGCTGTGACGATTTTTCCGCCGGAAGCATTCTCCTCGCTTACAGCTAGTGCGTAGGCAAATACCAGTCCGCGTGAGCGTAATGAGTCTTTATATCCTTTTGCACGGATGTAGTATGATGAGGCTTTTCTCGGGAGGTTGAGCGGGCCTGGAAGTACGCCCTCTGCATCAAGTCCTCGTGCTATGGCAGCCTTCATGGTTTCCCATACTTCGGCCAGGTAATCCCATATTTCCGGTCCTTCGCATTGTTCCACATATTCCCAGTAGCTCTTTCCTGTTTGTTTGCACCATGTCAGTATCTCGCTCATGTTCGACATGTCATATATATCTTTTGATACACTTCTGGCTTTGCCTTCTTCTGCCAGGGCTCCTCCACCTACGCTGAACACAGTCCATTCGTCTGTCACCTGTTTGTCTGCATTCAGTGACTTGAAAGTCATACCGTTAGGATGGAATGGCAGGAATACGTGCGATTTCCATACCAGTTCCACAGGTGCATGAGGTTGCAGGGTGTCCAGTATGGCTACGTCTGTCATGTGTCCTTTTCCGGTTGCTGCCAGACTTCCGTAGAGTATAACCTGAAATGATGCAGCTTCCGGATGTCTTTCGAGGAACATCTCTGCAGCTTTGCGCGGTCCCATAGTGTGGCTGCTTGAGGGGCCGGTACCTATTCTATATAACTCTTTAATCGATTTCATGATTTATGTTGGTTTGTTATATCATTATATGTTTACAACTGTTATTCCGGCACCACCGAACTGTACGTGTTCGTCGTGGAAACTTGACACTCCCGGTACTGTAGCCAGATATTGTCTTATCAGAGTGCGGAGTATTCCGGAACCTGTTCCGTGAAGTATTCTTACGTTTCTTGCTCCCACAAGTATGGCATCGTCTATGAAGTATGTCACGGCCTGTATTGCTTCGTCGCCTCTCATACCTCTTACGTCTATCTCGTGCTTGAAGTTGAGTTTCTTGTCGTACATGCTGCTTTGTGTAGCACTGCTTACGAAACTTGCCTTTGCCGGAGCTGTAGCCGATGGCTTAGGCGCATCAGCATGTTCCAGACGTTCGGTTTTCACGTTTGTCTTCATAAGCCCGAACATAACTACTGCGTTCTTGCCGTTTATCTCAATCACCTGACCGGTGCTGGTCTGTCCCTTTATGCGTACATAGTCGCCCGTGTTGATAGGTTTCACTTTAGGGATGACAGGCTCTTTGGTTTCGTTGGCTTTCTTTTCTTTCTTTTCCTTGCGACGCTCCTGCTTCTTTCTCAGCTGCTCCATCTTTCTGGCTATCTTCTCTTCCATGGCAGCCTTTTCCAGTTCTTCCACCTCGCGTCTGAAGTCTGTCAGTTCCTGCCTTGCCATACGGGTACGTTCCTTCTCGGCCTGTGCTTCCTTGATGGTTCGGATGGTGTTTTCTATGCGTGCATTCGATTCCTGAAGAATTTTCTCTGCCTCTTCCTTGGCCTTTTTCAGGATTTCCTTCCTGCTCTTGGCCAGTTCCTCCATTTCCTTTTCGTAGCGGGCAATGGTATCTTCCATCTGCTTTTCACGCTTGCGTATGTTCTGGCGTTTGGTTTCCCAGTAACGCTTGTCGCGTACAATGTCCTGCAGATATTTGTCGCTCTGGATGTATTCGCTTCCTACTATTTCCGATGCATCGGCTATAACGTCTTCCGGAAGTCCTATCTTGCGCGCAATTTCCACTGCAAACGAACTTCCCGGATTGCCTATCTGAAGCTGGAACAGTGCTCTCATCTCATGGCGGTCGTACAGCATGGCACCGTTTATCACACCTTCATTGTTCTCGGCAAAGTGCTTAAGATTCTGATAGTGAGTGGTTATTACTCCGAAAGTCTTCTTGTTGTTGAAACGTTTCAGTACGGCTTCCGCTATCGCACCGCCTATCTGGGGTTCTGTACCGCCACCGAACTCGTCTATCAGGATGATACTGCTGTCGTTGCAGTATTTCATCATATTCTTCATATTCGTAAGGTGTGATGAATAGGTACTGAGGTCGTCCTCGATACTCTGTTCGTCACCTATGTCGATGAATATACTGCTGAATATACCTGCATGGCTGCGTTCGTTCATCGGTACGGGTATTCCGCATTGCAGCATATACTGGAGCAGTCCCACTGTTTTCAGACACACGGATTTACCTCCGGCGTTAGGACCGGAGATAAGCAGTATTCTATCTTTGCTGTTAAGTGCTATTTCCAGGGGTACTACCTTCTTGTTATGTTTCTCGAGGTTTATCCTCAGCAACGGGTGTATGGCATCGAACCAGTCTATCGTCCTACTGTTCTCCATTGCAGGTTTTGTAGCCTTGATGTCGATGCTGAACAAAGCCTTGGCTCTTATGAAATCTATTTTGGCAAGGAACTCGTATGACACCAATATTGCAGGAACATGCGGACGTATCTCTTTTGAAAATTCAGTCAGTATTCTGATGATTTCCCTTCTTTCTTCGCCTTCCAGCTCTCTGATTCTGTTGTTGGCTTCCACCACTTCGGCAGGCTCTATGAAGACCGTCTTTCCCGTAGCCGATTCGTCATGCACTATACCTCTGATTTTTCTCTTCATGCCCGGTGCTACAGGTATAACGAGTCGTCCGTCGCGCACGGTAGGAGTGACATCCTTGTCCACATATCCTTCGGCCTGTGCCTGTCTGAGGATAGAGTTGAGGCTGCGCGATATGCTTCCGGCTGTAGATGCCAGTTCGCGGCGGATACTGAGAAGTTCCGGCGATGCATTGTCCTTTATCTTGCCGAATTTATCGAGTATGTTGTTGATTTTTGCTGTGAGCTGAGGGAAAACCATGATGTCTTCGGCTAATTTTCTCAGGTTAGGGTAGTGGCTGTTGGTGTAATTGCCGTCATCATCGGTTTCATCATCTTTCTGCAGGAAGAGGATTATCTCTCTGATAGTTTCCAGTGAGCGTCGCAGGTCGAACAGTTCTGCTTCGTTCATGTACATTCCCTCTATTCTTATTTTCTTCAGGGAAGGACGTACATCGAAGAAGTTCTGGCTTGGAAATTCATTTTCTCCCTGTATAATCTGTGTGAATTCCATTACCTGGTCAAGCAATGAATTTACGTTGTCGAAATCATCCGAGAAGTTCATCTCATCCACCTTTTCATGTCCCAAGGCGCAGAGGCATTTGTTCTTGATGAGTGTGCGTATTTGGTCGAATCCTATTTTCTGCTCAAAATTCAGAGGATATATCATGTCTGTGTATGTATTTATTCTTTTTAAAAAACGTTGCAAAGGTAGCATAATGCCGTTGCATTTCAAATATATTATCTTGCAATCTTTGAATAAATTAACTATCTTTGCGTCCCGAAGAATATGGGTATAAAAAGATGAAACTGAAGAAAGATATAGAAATAGAAAAAAGTGCCGACGGTTATGTCCTTGGGGGGGCTGATATGGATGCGTCGGAATATGATATGCTTACTCCCCTCAGTGATGAAGCAGTGTATCTGATAAGTGAGATTGGCGAAGAGGAATTTGATGAAGATATTTTGGCTTCGATGTTGTGCAGCAGGTTCGGAATGGATTATGCACGAGCTATAGAAGAGGCTCTCGAACTGATGAATCATTGGGAGGAAATAGGAATAATACGTTGGTAATCCTTTCTATCGCATGAAATGGTTTGACAGAAAGATATTGGGCAGTGCGGCAGCTACGGCCTCGTGGATGTACAGGCAGACATCAGGATACAGAATCCCGGTGTCTGCCTCTGTGTTGTTAGGCATGATAAGAATAGCTGCATCCTTGTCTTTCATATGGGTGAGCAAAGAGATGATAGATACGGCAGTCAGGTCGGACGGTAGCCTGATGCGATATGTGGTAATGCTCGTTCTGACACTTGCTGTGGAGATGCTTTGCTCCGTGGCTCAGGGGTATATTGATGTCCGTACCGAAGCCCGGGTGAGGAATGACCTGCGTTGCCGTGTGTTTGGCAAGGCTCTGAATGCCAGATGGAACGGTAAAGAGAAATGGCACACAGGAGATGTGGTGAACCGTCTGGAGGAGGATGTCAGGGTTATTGCCGATACTTTGTGTCATCTTGTTCCGGGGGCTTTCATTACTTTGTTTCAGCTTGTGGCTGCCTTTATTTTCCTCTGGAGTATGAATCCCGGACTGGCTTGGGTAATATTATGCATACTTCCCGTGTTTTTAGTGTTGGCTGCTATAATGGCACGCCGTATAAAAAAGCTTACAGCCGATATCCGCAAGTCCGATTCCCAGGTACAGTCGGTCTTGCAGGAGTCGCTTCAGAAACGTATCGTTATCATAGCACTCAGCAGGGTAGGTTATGTAATGAACCGTCTTGTGAGTTCGCAGAATATGTTGATGGAAAAGGTTATGAAGCGTAACAGATTTTCCATGTCATCGCGTGCTGTGATAATGGTAGGTTTCGGTGCCGGTTATCTCACAGCCTTTATCTGGGGAGTGCACCGCATGCAGGAGGGAGTGGTTACTTTCGGTATGCTTTCTGCCTTCTTGCAGCTTGTAGGGCAGATTCAGCGTCCTACGGCCGATATGAGCCGTCGTCTGCCGGCTATGGTACATGCGATAGCATCCGGTGAAAGACTTATGGAAGTGTATAATGCCGAACAGGAAGACGAGGCCGTGAAGGAAGACGCTCCGGTGTTCAAGTCTGACGGTATAAAGTTGGAAAATGTCACATTTGGCTATCCTGACGGAAACAGAAAGATATTGCAGAATTTCACATACGATTTCCGACCCGGTACATCCACAGCCATTATGGGCGAGACGGGTGCCGGTAAGAGTACTATGATGAGGCTTATGTTGGGGCTGCTCCGGCCGGAAAGCGGAAACGTAGTCCTTTATAATGAGGAAGGCGAAAGTGTGGATGTTTCAGCCCGTTACAGAAGCGGAATAGTATATGTTCCACAGGGAAACAGTATGCTTAGTGCCACTATACGCGAGAATCTGACAGGAGGAAGAAGGAATATATCCGAAGAAGATATAAAAAGGGCTATATATATGGCCGCAGCAGAGTTTGTTTACGATTTGCCCGACGGACTTGAAACGATGTGCGGTGAAGGTGGTGAAGGATTGAGCGAAGGTCAGGCACAGCGCATAGCCATAGCAAGGGCACTGCTCAGCGACGGACGTATAATGCTGCTTGACGAGTTTACATCGGCCCTTGATGCGGAAACAGAACGCAAACTTATGGATAGGCTGACGGAGAACTATGCCGGTAAGACTCTTGTCTTTATAACTCACCGCAAGGAAATAGCCGACAGGTGTGAGAATGTGGTAAATGTGGGGAGGAATTGAATATGAAGAAACTGGTTTTGCCCAACGAAATACTTTTAGGTGAGGTGGAGAGGCTTCTCTCGCAAGGCACATCTGTTACGATAATGACAAAAGGTAACAGTATGCTGCCGTTCATTGTAGGCGAGAGGGACAGCGTTGTTCTCAAGCCTTATGGTGTGCCGCGCGTGGGGGATATAGCATTGGCTCATCTTCATAATGGCGCTTATGTGCTTCATCGGATAATAGATATTTCTGATACCGGTATTGTTACACTCATGGGTGACGGCAACATACGCGGAACGGAGCATTGCCATGTGGACAGGCTTTGTGGAAAAACCGTTACGGTGATAAGAAAAGGGCGCAGATGTAATCCGGATTCAAAATCGTGGGTGATTATGTCGTCACTTTGGCGCAGGATGTTGCCTGTAAGACGTTATTTGCTGGCTGTTTACAGACGAATATTTATAAAATTGATATAAGCAAGATGAAGAAACTTAATTCATATATAGTAGGAGGACACAGGTTTTATTTATGTATGCCCGAAGAGTCTAAACTCTGGACGGGCGTGGATAACTACACTCCGTTCCTTGAATCGGAAGCGGAGGTAGAGAGACTTGTAGCCGGAACACTCTCCGATAATGTTTTCTGTCTGGATGTCGATATAGAATCGGCAGGAAACGAATTGGTGGAGAATTCCGCAATGCTTGCAGAGTTTGATGACGATACGGCATTTATCTCTGTCATGTCCGGAAGCGATGGCGAAAGTATCTTCGGTATAGCCCTGAATCGTGCGATGAGGGAGCAGGGAGGAATACTTGCGACGGGGAAAGACAGTAGTGTATGTAAATTATATGCCGGAGTATGCGATGGCGGAAATCACGGACTTTTTGTACTCAATAATGCTCTCATGCTGCTGTATGCATTGTTCACAGCCGGCAGAAATACACTTCTGATACACGCTTCAGTGGCTGTGAAGGAAGGAAAGGGATATGTTTTCCTCGGAAAGAGCGGAACAGGAAAGAGTACACATTCCAGATTATGGCTGAACAATATAGAAGGTACACAATTGCTTAATGACGACAATCCGGTGGTAAGGATAGAAGATAATGGCGAGGTTATGGTATATGGTTCTCCATGGAGCGGCAAAACACCATGTTATCGTAATGAGCGTGCAGCTCTCGGTGCTGTAGTCAGACTTAGTCAGGCTCCGCATAACGCCATCAGACGATTGTCCGGAGTACAGGCTTATGCCGCACTTGCTCCGTCTGCTTCGTCAATGAAATGGGATAGGGTGATGGCCGATGGACTTCACAAAACTCTGTCCGGCATTATACAGTCCGTAGGAATATACCATCTGGAGTGTCTTCCTGATGCGGATGCTGCATATTTATGCTATAACACAGTGAGATTACGATGATTGCTTTTGTTTGTTCGTCTTGCTCACAGTGGAAAATGTGATGAAGGTGTCCGCAAAAAATCTTCTGCTGACATATGTCAGTAAGTTAACTCACAAATGTCAGTAAGCTAACCTACATATGTCAGTAAACTAACTCACATATGTCGGCAGAAGAAAATGCTTGAACATTTTTTATTTCACGATGTAGAATATATTGTAGAAACTATATACTTAAAAAAAGCTAAAAATATGAGAATAAAGAAAGGATTCGTTCTGCGTGAATTGGCAGGCGAGAAGATTATTTCGGGTGAAGGCCTTGAACAGATAGATTTCAATAAGATAGTTACATTAAACACCTCCGCAGCCTATATCTGGGAGCATATCTCAAACAGGGAGTTTGATTTGGAAACTATGGTAGATTTGCTGTTGGACAGATACGATATCGAACGCAGTGTGGCATTGCAGGATGCACGCCGCTTGCTCGATGACTGGGTGTCGATAGGTCTGATAGAAGAATAAACATCAGTTCGGCTCAGACAATGAAGTGCATATATGCCTTGATTATAGAGGTATATATGCATTTTTTTGCAATATATTCTTAATAATTAGGTATATATTTGCGTGATAACTTATTTTTTTAGCATAAAAATCGCTTTATGACGTTTATTTATGCAAAAAAGCAGTAACTTTGCATCCGGTTTGAGTTTTAAAATTGAAATGCAAGAATTGGTAAATAATATTATTGAGATTTCACACGTCTCAAAATTCTTTGACGACAAGGTAGCCCTTGACGATATCAACCTTTATATCCGCAAAGGCGAGTTCGTAACTATATTGGGACCTTCAGGTTGCGGTAAGACAACTTTGCTCCGTCTGTTGGCTGGTTTCCAGACTGCATCGGAAGGTGTTATAACAATTAACGGTAAGGAGATTACCCAGACACCGCCACATAAGCGTCCAGTCAATACAGTATTCCAGAAATATGCTTTATTCCCGCATCTTAATGTTTACGACAATATTGCGTTCGGCCTGAAACTGAAGAAGATGCCTAAGGATGAAATCATGCGCAAGGTGAAGAATGCACTGAAGATGGTGAGCATGAGCGATTACGAGTATCGCGATGTAAACTCTCTTTCCGGCGGTCAGCAGCAGCGTGTGGCCATAGCACGTGCCATCGTGAACGAGCCTGACGTTCTTCTGCTTGACGAGCCGCTTGCAGCTCTTGACCTCAAGATGCGAAAGGACATGCAGATGGAACTGAAGGAGATGCACAAGCGTCTGGGTATCACATTCGTTTATGTTACTCACGACCAGGAGGAAGCTCTTACACTGAGCGACACCATAGTAGTAATGAGCGAAGGAAGAATACATCAGATAGGAACTCCTACGGATATATATAACGAACCTGTAAACTCATTCGTAGCTGACTTTATCGGAGAAAGCAACATTCTGAACGGGGTGATGATACACGACCGCCTTGTGAACTTTGCCGGTGTTGAGGCGGAATGTGTGGACGAAGGGTTTGGCGACAATGCACCAGTGGATGTGGTTATACGTCCGGAGGACCTTTACATTTTCCATGTAAATGAATCCGCACAGTTCCGAGGTAAGGTTACGTCATGTATCTTTAAGGGAGTGCATTACGAGATGGTGGTCGAGGCAAACGGTTTTGAATTTATAGTTCAGGATTATCATCATTTTGAGGTTGGTTCCGAAGTCGGACTGTTGGTAAAGCCATACGACATACATATAATGAAGAAAGAAAGGGTATGCAATACTTTCGAAGGAAAAGTCATCGACGAAACCCACGTAGAGTTCCTCGGCTGCGAGTTTGAGTGCCGTCCGGAAGCTACAGCCGGAATGGAATCCGGTACGGAAGTTATGGTGGAAGTGCCTTTTGAAGGAGTTGTACTCGACGATAATCAGGAGGACGGAACACTTACAGGAAACATAAGCTTCATCCTTTACAAGGGAAATCATTATCACATCACTGTTGATTCCGACTGGGACGAACCGGTGTATGTTGATACAAATGATATCTGGGACAAGGGTGACAATGTAGGTATCAGCATTCCGGCTGAATACATATCTATACGCAGAAAACAATAAATAACTAACTATAACAGGGAAACGAGGTGAAACTAAGTAACATTCGTATATTTCTTACTTCGCGTAAGAGCTGGACACTGCCGTACATCATTTTCTCGGCCTTTTTCGTAGTCCTTCCGCTTATACTGATTGTGGTATTTGCATTTACCGACGAGAGCGGTGATTTTACTTTTGCAAATTTCAGTAAGTTCATGTCACATCCGGAGGCAGTGAACACATTTATCTATTCCATAGGTATAGCCATAATCAATACGCTGATATGTATACTGTTGGGTTATCCGGCCGCATACATTCTCAGCAGGCTTAAGTCAGGCTATTCGCAGATAGTGGTTATGCTTTTCATTCTGCCTATGTGGGTAAACATTCTGATTCGTACACTTGCCACTGTGGCACTGTTCGATTTCTTCCGTGTACCGTTAGGCGAGGGAGCATTGATTTTCGGTATGGTGTATAACTACATTCCGTTTATGATTTACCCCATCTATAATACCCTCGTAAAGATGGACCGCAGTTATATAGAGGCGGCTCAGGACCTTGGGGCAACTCCTTTTCAGGTTTTCACCAAAACCATACTTCCGCTGTCTATGCCGGGAGTGGCAAGCGGTATACTGATTGTGTTTATGCCTACTATTTCCACATTTGCCATTGCCGAACTGCTGACTATGAACAATATAAAACTGTTCGGTACTACAATCCAGGAAAACATAAACAACAGTATGTGGAACTACGGTGCCGCACTTTCGCTCATTATGCTGTTCCTTATCGGTGCTGCCACTCTTTTTGCTTCTGACGACAATCAGGAGAAGGAAGGAGGCGCGATATGGTAAATATGATAAAGAAAGTGCTTTGTCACGGTTATCTCTGGCTGCTTCTGCTCCTGCTTTATTCTCCTATAATCATAATAATGATATATTCCTTTACGGAGGCTAAAGTTCTTGGAAACTGGACCGGATTTTCGACGAAGCTGTACGAGAATCTGTTTGTTCATGGCACTCACCATTCTTTGGTTAATGCTCTATGGAATACAGTTACCATAGCTCTGATTACGGCTGTAGTTTCAACTATTTTAGGAACTGTTACGGCTATCGGTATGTTCAATCTTCGTGCCCGACAGCGTAAGGCTGTATCTTTCATCAACAATATACCTATATTGAACGGCGATATAATCATGGGTGTTTCTTTGTTTCTGCTTTTCGTGTCACTGGGTATACATCAGGGATATGGCACAGTGCTTATGGCTCATATAGCTTTCTGTACTCCTTATGTAGTACTCAGCGTTCTGCCACGTCTGAAACAGATGAACCCTAATCTTTACGAAGCGGCACTCGACCTTGGAGCCACTCCGGGGCAGGCATTAAGAAAAGTCATCATTCCTGAAATTCTGCCGGGTATGATAGCCGGTTTCATGCTTGCTGTCACAATATCCATTGACGATTTTGCTGTTACCATATTTACGATAGGTAACGAAGGGCTTGAAACTCTTTCTACATATATATACTCCGATGCAAGAAAGGGTGGACTTACGCCTGAACTTCGTCCGCTTTCAACCATTATATTCCTCATAGTGCTGTTTATGCTCATTATGATAAACCGCCGTGCAGGAAAGAAGAACGCCAAATAACGATATTTCATTATGAAAAGACTTTATACAATATTTCTGACACTGTTTTCTGTGTTCCTGCTTACCGGATGTTACAACACAGAGGAGCGTGAAAAGGTTCTGAAAATCTACAACTGGGGAGATTATATCGACGAGGAAGTGCTTGCAGCCTTTCCTGAGTGGTATAAAGAACAGACGGGTGAAGACGTAAGAATAGTATATCAGACATTCGATATAAACGAGATTATGCTTACCAAGATAGAGCGCGGTAAGGAAGATTTCGATGTGGTTTGCCCTTCGGAATATATTATCGAACGAATGATAGTGAAGGATTTGCTTCTGCCTATAGATACGGCTTTCGGCAAGACTCCGAACTATATTCATAATATATCGCCGTATGTGCGTGGCGAAATAGATAAGCTTGGGCTTCCGGGAAAACCTGCTTCCAGGTATGCTGTAGGTTATATGTGGGGAACAGCCGGAATACTTTATAACAAGAAATATGTATCCGATGAAGAAGCGTGCACCTGGCATTCTTTGTGGGACAGCAAGTTCCGCAATAAGTTGCTGATGAAAGATAGTTACAGGGATGCTTACGGTACTGCTGTGATTTATGCCAACCGTGAAGCACTGGCAAAGGGAGAAATAAAGGTTGAAGACCTTATGAACAATTATTCGCCTGAGGCTATTGCAACCGCAGAAAAGTATCTGAAGGAACTGAAACCTAACATTGCCGGATGGGAGGCCGATTTCGGTAAGGAGATGATGACCAAAAACAAGGCCTATCTGAATATGACATGGAGCGGTGACGCTGTGTGGGCAATAGAGGAAGCAGAGGCAATAGGAGTGGAGCTTGGATATGAAGTGCCGAAGGAAGGAAGTAACGTATGGTTTGACGGATGGGTTATCCCAAGATATGCACGCAACAGAAAGGCTGCAAGCTATTTTATCAACTATCTTTGCCGACCGGATGTGGCATTGGCAAATATGGAAACCATAGGTTATGTAAGTGCCGTGGCAACACCTGAAATCCTTGAAGAAAAGATTGATACTACACTTGAGAGTTATTCAAATCTGGCGTATTTCTTCGGTCCGGGAGCCGAACATATACAGATAGACCCTATACAGTATCCGGATAGTGCCGTGGTAGCCCGTTGCGCGATAATCCGTGACTCAGGAGAAAGGACTCAGGCTGTGCTCGATATGTGGTCGCACGTCAAGGGTGATAATCTTGGAGGAGGCTTGGTGATATTCATTCTTCTTACATTGGTGGTACTGGTGATTTATGTTTCTTATAAAAAGATAGAAAAATACAGGAACAGACGCAATCAGAGCAGAAGGAAAAGAAGAAACAAGCGTCATATTCGTTTTTAATTCTAAATATAATAATATAAATATCGTATTAAAATCTCTTCACTGACTGTTCACCAGGTGTTCACAGAACGTTCAGTAAACAGCCGGTGAACAACCGATAAACGTTCGGTGAAATACAAAAGGCTATATTCCAGTCCTCTCGTTCGGGATATGAAATATAGCCTTTATTATTTGTTTCAATGTTTCTTATTTTGCGAAGCTTACGGCACGTGTTTCTCTTATCACAGTAATCTTTACCTGACCCGGATAAGTCATTTCGTCCTGTATCTTCTTGGCGATTTCTGTTGACAGGCTTTCTGTCTGCTTGTCGTCAATCTTGTCTGCACCTACAATCACGCGCAATTCACGTCCGGCCTGGATGGCGTAAGTCTTGGTAACACCAGGATAAGACATTGCAAGCTGTTCAAGGTCGTTCAGGCGTTTGATGTAAGCTTCAACAATTTCGCGGCGGGCACCAGGACGTGCACCTGAGATAGCGTCGCACACCTGCACGATAGGAGCCAACAGGCTGTTCATTTCCACTTCGTCATGGTGAGCACCGATAGCATTACAGATATCCGGTTTTTCCTTGTATTTCTCAGCAAGTTTCATACCGAGCAATGCGTGTGGCAATTCAGGTTCTTCATCAGGCACCTTACCAATATCGTGAAGCAATCCGGCGCGTTTAGCTTTCTTAGGATTCAAACCAAGCTCAGAGGCCATTACAGCACAGAGGTTTGCTGTTTCGCGTGCGTGCTGCAACAGGTTCTGTCCGTATGATGAACGATATTTCATCTTACCGATGATACGGATAAGTTCAGGATGCAGACCGTGGATACCAAGGTCGATGGTAGTACGTTTACCTGTTTCGATGATTTCTTCTTCTACCTGCTTGCGTACTTTTGCAACTACTTCTTCGATACGTGCCGGATGGATACGTCCGTCAGTAACCAGCTGGTGAAGTGCAAGACGAGCGATTTCGCGGCGAACAGGGTCGAAAGCTGAAAGTACGATAGCTTCCGGTGTATCGTCCACTACTATTTCCACTCCGGTAGCAGCTTCAAGGGCACGGATGTTACGTCCTTCACGTCCGATGATACGTCCTTTGATTTCGTCCGATTCGATATGGAATACAGTTACAGAGTTTTCAATGGCAGTTTCAGTAGCCACTCTCTGAATAGACTGTATCACGATACGCTTAGCTTCGCGGTTGGCTGTAAGTTTCGCATCGTCCATAATGTCGTTGATGTATGACTGAGCCTGAGTCTTGGCTTCGTCCTTGAGTGATTCAATCAGTCTTTCTTTTGCATCTTCAGCGGATAGTCCTGAGATAGCCTCAAGTTTTTCGCGTTCCTGCGACTGCAGAATGTCAAGCTCTTCTTTCTTCTTCTCGATGATTACGAGCTGTGCATCAAGGTTCTCCTTAATAGCTTCGGTTTCGTTGCGTTTGCGTTGAAGTTCTTCATTTTTCTGGTTCAATACCATTTCGCGCTGTTTCAGCTTGTTTTCTGCCTGCTGAATCTTCTGGTTGCGGGCAGCCACCTCCTTTTCAAGGTCTGCTTTCTTGTTCAAGAACTTCTCCTTAACTTCCAGAAGTTTGTTTTTCTTGATTACTTCGGCTTCCGTTTCAGCCTCTTTAATAATATTCTCATATTTCGATTTCAGACCGTATCTGAAAAAGCTATATGAAATAGCTCCTCCTACCAGGAAGGCTACAACTGTTAATATTACTGTTGTCAACATCTATAATTTAATTTTTAAATATAAATAAAAACGCACAAGCTCCAGGAATTGTCCTGTAAACTTGTGCGTGAATTTCCTTACTTGTTTCCTAAACAACTACTTCGATGCACCATCCTTTATGTATCGGTCCATAAGTTCTTCCAATTGTTTCAACTTTTCAGTACAAGGTGTAATGTCAATGGCATCTTTAGCTTTTGCGTTTTCGTATGCCAGTTCCAGTGCTACCATTGTCCAGTGTTTCATGGTTCCGAAATCCGGATATAGACTGCGGTATTTGTTCAGTTTATTGTCAATCATCTTGGCAGCGTCACGGTAGAATATTTCTTCTTCACGATTAATCACCAGCGGATACCGTTCCCTGTCAATCTGCAAGTGTATTTTCAGTTTGTCGTCCATATATTATAGTTTACTGTTTTTCTTTCTCTATTTGTTCAGCAAAGCAATACATTTATCGACTTCACGCACTAACCTTGTGAGCCTTTGTTTCGTGTCTCTGATTTCGTTGTCATTAACACTTATCATACGGGCCATCTTCAGGTTTGCATATCTGGTTTCAAGTTCTTTAATCTTACTCAACAGAGCCTGTATTTCAGAATCTTTATCAGCTATGGATTGCTTTAGTGCGGCATTTTCTTTTTTCTCTTCATCATATAGAAAAAGGACGTGCCTAAGCTTTCCTTCAAAACTGTTTAGTAGATTTTTGTCCTCTTCTGTCATCTATGCTACATGTTTTCTATGACAAATATAGTATATAAGTTCGAATTATGAAAATTTTTTTCTCATTTTGTATATTTATTTTGTATTTCGTCCTGTTAGGGTAATGTACGATACTGCAAATCTTAAAGTTTGAAAAGCTTTTGCAAAAGGTTTTCAAACTGTTTTAAATTTTGCTTTCGATGCTTGCGATATATTGAAAAAGTGTATTTTTGTATGTCTATTTAAAAATACGGTGAAAAATGAAAAGTAATCCAATGGAATGTTTGTATTGTCAGAATAACGATACATTGCATAGTTTAATGATTGAAATAGCGGAACTGAGTGTTTCGCGTGTGTTCCTTTTCAAGGAGCAGACTTACAGAGGACGTTGTCTTGTGGCGTACAATGGACATGTGGACGACCTCAATCTGTTGAGTGAAGAAGATAGAAACGCATTCATGGCTGATGTGACACGTGTGACCAGAGCAATGCAGAAAGCGTTCAATCCTGCCAAGATAAATTACGGTGCATATTCCGATACTTTGGAGCATTTGCACTTCCATCTTGTACCCAAGTATGTTGACGGTCCTGATTTCGGTGGTGTGTTCCGTATGAATCCTAAAGAAGTATATTTGTCGGATGAGGAGTATGCTTCTATGATAGAACAGATAAAGAAAGAACTTTGATATATTTATGAGTTTAACCCGGCTATCGTTTTTTAAGTAAAGGTGCGAGGCCGGGCTTTGACTTCAATAGCGAATCTTTTTATATGTTTACGTCTGTTGTTTTGTAAGGTAAAAATCCTTTTATCTGTCAAAATGTTCTCATATCTGGTTATTCTCTGTTGTTGCTGCTTGTGAAAAACATTCTTTTAGAAGATGATTGTTAATGTCTGTCTGCTTTTAATTGATAAAATCATAATTATATTATGTTAATATGTGAAATAATATGAGAGTATTAACATATACTTCACTTATAAAAAAGAATCTTTTGCCAAGAAGAAAAAATATTTTTTCCTGTTATTTGGCTTAAAACGCTTAGACGTTTAGATTAAGATACCAAAACGTTTTTGTTGAGGTTTCCTCGAACCGTTATTTTTATCTGAATTTGTTGTGTTTTCGATGTATTTTGTGGTGTTAAAAAGAAAGGGTAATATAGAATTATGTGTTATTTTGCTTGTGTAAAGGATGCTATTGTGTGTTTGTGAATGTTTTTTCTTTTATGATGCGTTATTTGTTTTTATATTGTATTTTCGTAACTTCAATTTTTATTGATAGAAAATATCTTTCTTCTGGATATTTAAATCTTGGAAGATTATAAAAGCAAAATGTCAAAATGTAAGTTATACCTTTTTATTGTTTAGTTGTGGGTTTCACTTTAATATATTATTTTTGTTGATACATGATTGAATATATAGTATAATGGCAAAACGGTTTGAAATAAGAAATAGTACGGTTGAGTTCCTTATATTCATCATTAAGGGTAAGGATGATGGTATAGAGGTGATGTATAAGGACGAAACTATCAGGTGTACACAAAAGACAATGGCTCAACTTTTTGATTGTTATACTGACAATATTGGCTTACATTATTAGATAAATGTCAAGTAAACTAATTTATAATTATGTACAAATGGCCAATTTTAATTCTTTTATAGACAAATTAGACATGGATTTATGGCATGAGATTTGTGCTAAGAACGGTAAACTGTGTCATTATAAAAAAGGAGAATTCTTTGTGCAACAGGGGGATGTTATACGATATATGGGAATCGTGAAAGAAGGATATTTTAAATATGTCGTAACAGATTCAAAGGGCAACGAACATATAACCGGTTTAGCACTGCCAGGAACGTTTGTAGGTGATTATTTAAGTACCACAAAAAAAATACCATGTATGACCAGTATTATTGCTGCAACAAATGTGGAGGTTTTGGTATGTGACCGTGAAATAGTTTATAAAATATTCAATGAATACAGAGAACTACATCAGCTATTTTCAGATTCATTGTTCCATAATTGTTATACGGAGTATCTGAATACACACCGTTTATCACCCAAGGAACGCTATATTGCTTTATTGAAAAGATGTCCTGATATTCTTCAAAATATATCGATTAAAGAAATCGCCTCTTATTTGAATATTACACCAACCTATCTCAGCCGTATCCGTAAGGAAATTACTTTTGAAAATAAATGATTTTATCAAATGAACGAGTTCAATACATATCTTAATAACTTAGACTATTCTTTTATTAAAGATTTATGCGAAAGGAAAGGGAAAGTGCATACTTATCGTAAAGGAGATTTTTTTATCCGTCAGCATGAGAAAAAACGTTTTGCGGGATGGGTAGAAGATGGAACCTTTCAATATACTCATATTGACGAAGAGGGAGAAGAACACATCGTAGGGTATTCGTTTACAAATGAATATGTGTGTGACTATTCCTCATTCATGAAAGGCAGCTTGTCATTGGTAAGCATTCAAGCAATAACTGATTGTTCCGTTTATGAAATATCACACCATGATATGATTGAATATTGGGAGACAAATATGGAAACCCAACGATTCGGAAGATGCGTAGCTGAAAATCTATATGAAATGGTATATGAACGGTTGATCGATTCGTATTGCAGCCCTGAAATACGGTACAAAAGACTGATGGAGCGTTGTCCCAA
>CALUJF010000045.1 GCA_944320855.1 uncultured Phocaeicola sp. | reverse complement strand
GATCTGCTCACCAACTATCTGCATCTTCTGCTCTAATTTTCTTGGCAACTTTGTGCCCATTGTTGTTTTTACCATACCTCAATCTATCATATAATATGCAAATATAACAATTTATCATTATTTTATGATATGTTGATAGATATTTTATCCCCCAAAAAATTCTACTTCGAATACCAATACTAAAAACATAATTACGGCGATATCTTCAGTAATGGGAAAAATAAGAATAAAACAAAGCTACCCATGAACGGATTTCGGTCCTACCCTGCCTTCACTTCGTTGTCAAGTCATAACTGGAGGGCATATTATCGAATATTTCATCGTCTTAAGAATTTTAAAAGTGTCAAAATTGAATCAGCCTTTTTACCTACATTAATATAATCTTCAAATATGGTTGCGTCCATATTATAGAACTCATCCATATCCATACGAATATCCTGCTCAAGATATATCTCTACATCCTTCATATAACGAAGAATGACTTTTGAGGAATTGGCAATCAAATCACACAAAGCTTTTTCCGGTGATGCAATAAGAAATGCATAGTCACCTTTATTTATACTCCTTACTCCTATCGGAAAAGCCTTTCTCGAAATATACTTGTAGTTATAACCGCCGACTGGAGTTTGAAAGTTTCGGGAATGTTTTACAGTCATTGATTGATTAACACATACAGCCTCGGGGATAAGTCCATAATATCGTAGTGCAGTAGACATTGAAATATACGAAGGAGTATAGATATGATTGGCTATCAACTCACTCGATAGAGTCTTTCCTGAATGTTCTGGGTTAATCACATAAAGTCCTCACTTCAGCCTGATGATCCCCCCTTGTTTTTCGAGCCAGATTACTTTCTTATTAGCAGACTTCAGTTTCGGGTATAACGATTCAATGATTGAAGTCGTTACTGGAATGTTTCCCATTTCACTTAATTGTCTATCCATACTGCAATATAGCAATAATTTGAACAATAAAATAAACAACACTTCTTTTTCTGTTCTTTCATCGCACCGACATAAAAAAAACGAAATTCTTTATATAAGTTCGAAATTCTTTATGTAAGTTTGTACTCAATATGGAATCCAATAATCGAAGTAAACTTGCTTCTTTTATTTTTTCTATGATTGAGTCCAGTAAAATAAATGTTAATATAATAAAAGATTTAATATGCGTAATTTTATTGATAATAAAGCAGGAGCAACCTTTTTGAAAGGGTATACTTTTACTTATGCTGTTCGTCAGAATCATATTGAACTGATTCATAAGATAAACAAGGGATTATACGGCGTTATCTGTTTGGTACCTATTGGTATCAACCGCCTTAGCCTTACATGTGGCTGGGGACATTTCTTTAATCGTCTGAATAATCATGAAAATCCGGGAAGGATGCTTCAGATGTTAGAAAAATCTTGTCCGACAGTCTGTAATCTTTTTACCGGACAAACTCCTTATTCTTTTATTTCGTTTCCGGATGAAGACAATATTGGTGCAATATCGTTCATGATAGATACAGAACCGGACTTTGATCTTCTGGATTTCATCGGTGATAAGAAAGTATTGGACGAAGCAGAAAAGTTGTTCTCCTTTAATTGCAAATTGTACAATGAAATAAAAGATAAGTGTCCTTTCGAGGGATGGAAGAAGGGACTTTGTGACTTTGGCGGCTGACTATGAGTATATGAATCATTTATGGGTTGGTTAGATTCTCAATGTATCCTTCCTGTTCATACACCCTACCATAGTGATGAATCATTTCAACCAACCCATTCAAACGTAAATCCATAATCTCAAGATTTTTATATCTAAGATATTGAGCATCATACAGTCTCTTATTCCCGGACTTCAACCTTTCTTCTATATCTTCGGGAATCAGGAAACTCGCTCTGTCGCCCAAAAATTTATAAAACTCTGACTGATATATACATATACCTGCCAGATCAAAATCTCCGAAATGTATATATCTATTAGGAATTTTGATAAGCCATTCTCTTAAATCTACCGACTGAGGGTATCTGGAGACAAACAATACTTTATTATCCCCAAATAGATACTTCTGACTCCGTATACTACAGAAGTTCTCACCATTTTCCACACCCACTACTGTCACGTCTGAAGGTACATAAAATTCATCCGGGTTTTGTATAAAAACAGCACTTCCTTCCAGTGGTGATATGACAAACTCGCTATTACCGATTCTTGCATGAACAGGTTCGTAACAGTTGACAAGAAAACCTCTGAAAGTTCGAAGCTTTACAGTCTTGGAGTCACCAGTTTCCTGCACAAGCGTACTGCGTTGTAAGTCTTTGTTTTCGCCGGAAAAGATTTCAATCCATCTTTCAAGAGAAGTGCCTGATGTATAATTATCTGAAATATATTTGCTGAATGCCAGCGGTTCTGTAAGGCGATAGGAAACTCTGCTGCCATTGGTTATTCCGGTTATAAGGCCTTCTATCCTTAATTCATCAACTATCCATCGCGGAAGCGAGCTTGAAGGAAGAGTCTTTCCTTCAAGCATATAAAGCATTTTTTTCGCAACAGATATTGTAAATCGTTTTTTATTTATTTCCATATTATTACAAGGCATTTTTATTTTCGTGTAAGCAATGGCACTACCCGGGTATTGCTTTTAGCATCTTTGCTCAACAGATAAGTATACTTATAATCCTCCACATTATAAGTGGTGGGCGAACTGTTTATGAGAAGAATGTTGCGGCAATTCGCGAAATCCAATATGCCTTTCACATTATTAGGATGCAACTTACCTATTTCATCCATCATGCAATGTACCTTGAAATCACCGAATTTCCTTGAGGCCTTTTCTTTAAATACATTGATAAGCATGATATTCACCATAGCTTTCACCAATATGTCCGTACCATCGGAACCCACATTGGCTATCTTCTCCACCCAGCCCGTATCGTTATCGTTTTCTATCACACGGAACTGCAGATTGAACGTGTCGGAAACCACCAACATCTTACGTGCCGGCTCGTCCTTCAGGAGTTGGCTGAAAGAGTTCAGGTATTTCACAGCCTTGAGGTTCACATTTTCACGAGAATCCTGCGAGAACAAATCCATCTCTCCCATGTTGAAACTATTCTCGTCGTTAAATTTTTTTATTTCGACAAGAAGCTGCATCAGTTTGTCGTTGCTCTGCAGCGGACGGAGCTCGATACCGCGAATGACACCGGCAAAATTCCGCTTGACAAAATCATCATTAATATCTTTTATAGTCTTATGAATATCGCTTTCGCTCTGCGTAAGCTCCCCTGTCTCCTTTGATATTCGCCTTATTATGTTCACATATCTCTCGCTTATACGGTTCTGATATTCCGATATTTTATCATTCTCGACAAATTCGCATAAGTTTGACGCATAATCCATATAATCGGAATCGCTTGCAAGAGACTGCGGAAAACTGAAAGTGTTTCTGGCCGTAAAATAACCATTAAACTGGTTTACCGCCCTTTTGAAACTTTCCGTATCTTTGCCGAGAGTTACAATCAGACTTTTCAACTCTTCTATTATAACCCCACACGATTTCTTAGTGGCAAGTTCGCGCGAAGTATATGATTCCGGAGGACAAAAGGCATCGTCCTTACGGAAATGTTCAAGAACAATGAAGTCATTATTGATTGAATCGCGTTCGTCTGTTTTTTCCCTGATATTGTTTCTCACCGAATCGTGCAGATCGGTAAGTTTCTTTTTCCTCAATGCATATTTCTCTTCAAGGTCTTTAATATGCAAGTCATTCTTCCTCTTGTCTTCACGTAAATCCTGTTCACGGTCAAACAGCTCGGATTTGTCTTTTTCATAACTCCATACCAAATTACGCTTTCCTGAGATATAATCCAATTCAGCGTTAATTGCGTCTATTTTAGATTTATAAACGTCTATAACCGACGTATCCACTCCCCTGCCGTTCAGCTCTTCTTCCTTCAATTTATGGAGTTCATCCTTCTTGTCTTTCACTTTCGCACGACGCTCGGCCAATTCTTCTTTCATTGCCAGTATCTCCGTGTCAACGGTGCTGCGTTCTCTCTTTTCCGTTTTCCTTAGTTCGTCGTTAATCAGCGCTATACGTTTCTCCCTTTCCGACTTTAATGCATTTTCCGTATCGGAACATTTTTGCCTTTCTTTTTCTTTCCCGCCAATGGCTATGTCGATTTCCTCCATACGGTCTTTCTTCCATTCTTCCTCCTTGCGCGTCCACGAAACAAGTTCCGCCTTCAAGCTTTTTTCATGAAGCGGATATTGCTGTATTTGTATTTCCAAAAGATGTTTCTCGTTCGAGATACCCGAAATCTGTCGCCTATATTTGTTTCTGATGGCTTCAATCTGCTTCTCCTTGTCGTCATTCAAGAGATTGATTTTTCTCGTCCAGGCATCTCTTTCCGATGATTTGGAATCAAGCTCTTCCTTAAGCTGTTCGGGCGTGCGTAAATCGCGTTCCACCTCCGCCAAGTTTATTTTCACTCCATATAAAGAATTTCCGCCGTCAGTGTCAAGTTCCGGAGAAAGATTCTGATTATACAAGATTGACTTCTCGTCGGCTATCCTGCCTATGGTTTCCTGCCATCCGGGCTTGTTCTTGTCGAGCCATTCGCAGAAAGAACCTTTGCTATTGTTTATCAATAGAGCCAATGAGTCTATCTCCGCATCCAGCTGTTTCTTACGACGCAACGCATCGTCTATCTCAACATCCAGTTTCTTTTCAAGCATCAAAGTTTCTTCCTGTGATTTTTGTCTAAAGCGGTCGCAATCCAGATTCATGCGTTCCACTTTCATTTCGGCATCTCTTTTCTCTGCAGACAATGTCCTCAACCTTTCTTTACACTCCTCAATCTCGTCGTTGAAATGAACAGAATATTTCACTTTGGCTTTCTGCTGTTTCAGGTTGGATATTTCGTCGAACAACGAATCTTTGTTGTCCGATACGGTTTTCAGTTTCCAGTCAAAAACAGAACGTATTTCATCAGCCTGTACATTGCTTTTCTTCATCAGGCCGGAGAGCCTGTCGCTTAGCTGTTCCCTGAGAGTCAGAATCCTTGTGTTAACGTCATTCTCAAATTTTGCAAACTCAGCATCTATGCCTTGCTCCATCAGAGAGTATTTACGGATTACATCGCTGTATGCGCTTGTCAATTCATCATACACTTTAGTCAACGAATCTCTGTCATATTTCAGTGACGGTTCTTTGGCTACCCTCGATATAATCTCGTCGATTCGTTCCTGTTCATAATACCTGCGTTTGTCCTTGATTTTCTTCAAATCCGAATCTATAATTCCGCTTTGTTTTACCAGTTTGTCGCGTTCATTGTCATACTTATCTTTTTCTTCTCCCAACAAGCGTGCGTAGCGTTCAGCCTCCCTGACGAGCTCCTCAATCTGTCCCTCAAGTTCGGGAAGTCTCCGGCGAGCCGCCTTTTCCGAAAAATTAAGTTCGGCTCTCCTGTCATCTATCTGTGACTTTGAGTATAACAGTTTCCTGTAATCCTTCATCACCGTTTCTGCCTGTTTTCTTACCAGGACAACACCGTTCTTATCCTGCTTAATCCAGAGCATCACGTCTGAATATTCCTGCTCGAAAGTTTCTATCTGGCTGCGATAATACCCCAAATCGATTTCAAACTCATTATCGTTCATCGACTGTATGATTGTGTCCTTGATGAAATCGGCATCAAGTTTGGAATTAAGAAATACATTTTGTATTGTGCGCGGAATATTCTGATACCTCGGGCTTTCCACTATTGCATACTTGCGAAACTGCAGTAACTCCGGCTTACGATTGTTACCGAATATGATATCCCTAAACATATCATAACCTGTAACCAGCGACGACGCATTGCTACCTGATTCGGAAATACGCGCACGGATTTCACTCCAGTCGGCCGATACCTCGTTTTTATCGTCAACAAACCATTCCTTACTATACGGAGCATCAATAAAGCGGAAAGCAGCCCTCCCCATCGACTTCGTTACAACTACGGTATAAGCACCGTTTTCGCGCATTACCTCATAAACTATATATGAGTTGGCAAAAGGAAGATAGAAAGAATCAAAATTCTTCTTTTCTTTCGGAATACCCAATCTGAGCTTGTCTGCATTATAGAAAAACAAGACAGCCCGCAGAAGAGTACTTTTACCTACTCCCTGAGTACCAATAAAATGTACATTGCCATCCAGCTTCACTTCGGCATACGGTACATGTGCGCTGTTAAGAAATATTACCTTATTGAGATATCTCATCGTTCATTTCCTCCGATATTGTTATGCAGTCCACCAATTCTTCCATATAGTGAAATGCCGTTAATACTTTATAAGTGCTATCATGTTCATTCTCAAGCTCAATCATACCTGCCTTTTCAAGTTCAGAAACAAGTTTCTCCACAATCTCATTATATTTCTTCTTATCCTGAAACAGTCTGGAAGCCTTGTCCTTCAGCTCAATCTGGCAACTTATCTGAACTTCAATATCCGCCGGACGGAACTTAAATCCGGGACTGAATGCAGCATCATACGTTTTAAGGAAACTCAGGTAGTCTATCCACTTCATAACAGCTTCAAGCTTGCGCTCGAGGTCGACTTTTGCCTCCCGGCGGGTAAACATATAATATCCGTCGCCACCTTCAAGATAAAAACCAATGCCTTTATAATATTCGTAATAATCGGTCAAATCCTCTTCAATGGCATCATAGTATCGTTTAATTGCAGGAGAAATGCTGTTTGCAGAAATAAATCCGCCCTTACTCAATATATTGAATATTTCTTCTGTATATTTCATGCTTAATTCTGATTATATGGTTATTTGAAACAAGAGGGAATTATTTGGAATACACCAAGGGATATTCCACGTCATAACTTGTTTCATACTTATCTGTGAAATTCAGTCCTTCGGCATACTGCGATGCTATCTGACAGAAAAACAAGATTCTGTCGTCTGTGCTCAGCTCTTTATGATAATTGTAATTCATCACAAACTTAAACAGATGACTGCTTGATGCTGAGAAAGCATTATAAACCTCCTGTAAGTTTATCTGGTCAAGAACTTCACTTTCTGTTTTCATATATTCCTGAGGTATGGCATCGGCAATATTCTTAAGACCTTTGGCAATGTTCTTCCTTTTTGATATGATTTTTCTTATTATCTCCAACGCCACTGCAGAAGTACGCAGATTATCTACCGAGAGTTTTATTCTGTAATTTGTCTGAGGCTCCATCCATACAGGATTTCTCATACTGACCACCTGACGTATATCAGTTTTCTCTTCTAAGAGGAACTGGTCACGAAGATATTTCAAACGTCGGATTTTTTCGAATATTCTGTTTTGATAAGCTATTAGATTCAGGTAATGAATAATCTGCTTCTCTATCTCAATTAGATTATGGTAAGAATCATTAAGCTGTAGTTTCACATCATTCACCACTATACGCATTTGAGTATCCATGGCAACTTTGAAAAATACAGGCTGAGTGTTTTCTATTATATCCTCACTCCTATTAATGAGAAATGCGATATTCTTGCGTTTTTCATCAAGATTTTTCAGTTTCGAGAGCTTTACACGATAGTTTGGTTCGTTCTTGTACGTATTGTCTATATTGCGTTTCAAGTCTATTACATTACGCACTGTTATCATTGCGATATTTCTCAGGCATCGCCTTACCTCTTTGTGATAATTATATTTCCGCTGTTCATTATCATCTTTAAGGTAATAATCTATATTCTCATTCAGTCGCCCTAAATAATCATCCACAAACGAAACATTTATGTTCTCATTGACCTGCAGAACATCCTCGAAGAATTTAAGATATACATCCTCCATTTCAAGGAAATTTCCGCTATCTCTTATCATTCCGTAGTCAATGAGATATTTTATCCTTTCTTCCTTATATTCTGTCAATTCGAGTGCATAATCATATTTCAAGGAAGCAGAAGGCCTCTTCTGGAACATTTGTTTCAGAAGAAGCTTTTCCCTTTCAAGCACACGCAAAAGCTCATCTATAGACTTAAAAGTGTTCATAAGTCAAGTTTTATAAGAATTAGGTCTGATTTCAGTTCTACTGATGCATACTCCTCTACTTTAGCTTTCATAGGCGATTCCTTCTGTTCGTTTCCGCAGGAAACCAATGTGGAAGCCGCTACGGTAGCTCCCAGCAATGCAGCCGAAAGATTGGTCATTTTTCTTCTCATATACAATTTATAATATTTATTATTATGTATGATGCAAAGATATGAAAAGTCCGAAAAATCTCAACAATCAATGAATACTGTTTTTAAATTCATTACCCCAAAGAAACAGATATATCATTAAATGATTAATTTTGCACCCCGATAACATTTACATATATACCAACACATGAAAAAACTAAGCAAAAACGCCATTATCGGCTATCCGTCCGGAATTATTACCGGTATAACTTACGGACTTAATCCCCTGTTTGCTGTTCCGCTGATGAAAAACGGTGCAGCCACCGAATCAATACTGTTCTTCCGCTACTCATTTGCAGTAGTGCTATTAGGACTGTTTCTGATGTTCTGCAAACAGAGTTTCAGAATATCAGGCAAACAATGCGGAGTACTGCTTGCCTTAGGACTGCTTTACACGGGAAGCAGCGTATTCCTTTTCGAAGCATACGAATACATAGCGTCGGGATTGGCTACTACTTTAGTATTCCTCTACCCTGTCCTTGTGGCCATCATAATGGTGTTTCTGAAAGTAGTCCCTTCATGGCCGGTATGGCTTGCCATTGCTGCCACATTCGGAGGGGTGCTTATCATGACACAAAGCGACGGAACACAGTCCATCAACCCTATCGGGGTCTTGCTTTCCATTGCGTCGGCATTGGTATATGCACTTTTCATAGTCATCATAAACCGCAGCAAGGTGATTGCCGGCATATCAAATACATTGCTGACATTCTATGCCCTTACAGTGGGAGCAATAGTATTCCTTGCGAAAATCTTCTTTTCTGACATTGAGATAACCGCCGGAATAACAACCGGGGCCGACTGGCTTAACCTCATAGGCCTGGCACTGCTGCCTACCATTGTTTCAACCGCTACTTTGGCTATAGCCACCCGCAACATAGGAGCTACCAAAGCGTCTGTTCTCGGAGTTTTCGAGCCTATAACGGCTATCGTAGTCGGCACACTGATGTTTGGCGAACCGCTCACGACAAACATCATTGTCGGAATAACCGTCGCCATTGTGGCTGTAACGTTCATGATTACCGTTACCAAACGATGAGGACACTGATATCGAATATTGAGTTTCATTTATAACAGTAATAAATTATGACAAAACAAGCTACTTTAGCCCGACTGATGAGGGCAATGATAAAATACGATTGTGGAGATGTTCCACGCATTCAGCATTTCGTGAAAGTTCATAATTTTGCACGTATTATCGGCATAGCAGAAGGACTTGGAGAGGAAGAACTGTTTGTACTCGAAGCAGCTGCAATCCTCCACGATATAGGTATTCATGCAGCAGAAGCCAAATATGGAAATTGCAGCGGAAAGCACCAGGAAGAGCTCGGTCCGGACGAGGCAAAAAAGATTCTGAAAGAGGTTTCCGGATTCGACGAAAATCAGACAGAAAGGATATGCTGGCTTATAGCACATCATCACACGTATACAGACGTGACATCCGCCGACCATCGCATCCTGCTCGAAGCTGATTTTCTGGTCAATTCTTTTGAGGGTAATGTTTCAAAGGAAGGTATCATCTCTTTCTGCAAGAATGTATTCCGCTCAGAATCGGCTATCGCCATGCTTAGCGATATGTGGAATATCTGATTTTTTTATCCCTTTGCATTACCGATAAATTATATCTACAGATATGGAAAAAGAACTCATACACTCCTGCCCCGAGTTGATAGACTATATCAACGAAATAGGATTCCTTCCTCTTCTACCGATGGGTATAGCCGGATGGTCGGCAGATGAGGTTGTGGACGAAGACTGCCAATACAACCGGCTGCCTGACGGTGGATGGGAATGGCCGCTGTGGGAGTGGAAAGGTTCGATATTGCAGGAGAGCGGCTGTGCATACGGCAAGTTCTTCAAAGGCAAAGCCGCATTTATCAGTCGCGAATGGTGGCCGGATTTCTGCAACTACAGACGAAGCATTTACCCGTATCCCGAGGAAGGAAGCATAGAGGAAGCGATTCTGGATGTTCTGAGAATGGAGGGCAGCCTCATCACACGCGAATTACGCCATCTGTGCGGATTTACAGGTCCGAAGATGAGAAGCCGTTTTGATGCATACATTACAAGGTTGGAAATGGGAGGATATGTCGTAATCGAAGATTTTGTCTATCCCCGCGACCGTCACGGCAGGGAATACGGTTGGGGTTGGTCACTGCTCACTACGCCGGAATCTCTGTTTGGCAAAGAGAGATGCCACGCGGAACGTACTCCACAAGAGTCATACGATAGAATCCTTCAGCATTTCAAGAAGATATTACCTAATACAGCCGAGAAATCCATCCACTCATTATTGAAATAGAAGGACTGTATCATCAAGACACGACTTTTCATCAAAATCAACCATTTTGAAAGAAAAGGGCAAATATTCGTAACCGTTACTTTTACTTTTCTGTAGCTTACAGAAAAAACTGTGAAAGTACAGTCTAAATATACTTAACTAAATAGCATATAACACATATTCAATAGTTAAATCCATTCGATAATTTAACTATTCATTTACTCCAAAAAATCAGATTTCTATTAGGAAAACGACGAAACGTTTTAAAAAAATGCTTCGTCGTTTCTACCAAAATGTCTAAGCGTTTTTCCCCAATATATTTTTCGTAATAATCATGCAATAAATATACAAGAAATTTTCTATTTCAATATCAAAACTCAAGATATACAAATAACAGGGAATACAGTAATATAAGCAAAAACAGAAAGCGTATATCTACAAACCCACAATTTATGATAAAGATAATGGTATTTTCACATCAAATTATCACAAACAAAAGCCACAAAACACACCAAGAATCATAAAATACCGACGACCTTAATATCCGCACGTGAGAATCCGACTCTCGCACATATAAAATTCTCAAAATGTCAGATTGACAAAATATCAAACGGTTATTGATATTCAGACTTAATTCAGTAACTTTGCGTCTGAATACATTTACAAGAGTAGCCATGCAACGGTCTTAGTCCTTCTTTATACGGAATATCTTGTACCCCAATGCAGCCACAAGGATACTCATTATCGGACTGATATAGTTGAAGAATGCATATGGAAGATATGCCAATGTAGGCACACCAAGGATAGTGGCCTGAGTCATTCCGCAAGTATTCCATGGGATCAGTACCGAAGTCACGGTAACGGCATCTTCCGTAGTACGGCTCAGCAGTCGGCTTTCGTATCCGTTGTCCTTGTATATATCCTTGAACATATTTCCTACAAGGATAATAGAGATATACTGGTCTGCAGTGGCCAGATTGAGGAATATTCCGGAACCTACAGTAGAGGCTACCATTCCGGTAAGTCTGCGTGTAAATCTCACAAACACCTTTGTTATGCTTGCCAGCATACCGCATGCAGTCATAGCCCCACCAAGACACATGGCGCAAATAATCAGCCATATGGTATTCATCATACCTCCCATTCCTCTTGTGGCAATCAGTTCTGTCAGCTGAGGGGTTTCTGCCTGCAAAGAGGATGACGTAAACAGAGTCTGCAATGTAGTCTTGAACACAGACATTGCATCGCTGCTGCCTCCTGCCAGTTCTATGACGTTGTCCATCTGGAATATCAGCATGAACACAACAGCCATCGCAGCCGAAACAAACAATGTTATGATGGAAGGCACTTTCTTAGCTATCAGAACACCGGTTACTACAGGCACCAGGAGCAGCCAGACTGAAATATTGAATCTGTCGGCCAGCCCGTTTGCCACCTCGGCCATTTCAGCCGTACTTCCGGCTTCATGATTAAATCCGGCAACAAGGAATATAACCAGTGCTATCAGTATGGAAGGCACAGTAGTTATCATCAGATACCTGATATGAGTAAAGAGCGGAGTATCAGTTACCGACGATGCAAGAATGGTAGTGTCGGACAATGGAGAAACCTTATCGCCGAAATATGCTCCCGAAATAATCGCACCGGCTATCCATCCTTCTTCAAAGCCTTGCGCCTTGCCTATACCCATCAGTGCAATTCCTATGGTAGCGATAGTGGTCCACGAGCTTCCCGTCATGACGGACACTATGGCACAAATCACACAGCAGGATGCAAGGAAGAGATTCGGATGTATCAGCTGCACGCCGTAATAAATCATAGTCGGCACTACCCCGCTGAGCATCCACACAGCCGACAGGGCACCGATAATCAGCAGTATTATTATAGCCGAGCTGACTCCGGCAATGTTATTCACAATAGCATGCTCAATGTCTTTCCATTTTATGCCATATCCGGCCATTCCTATAGCCGCACAAACGGCAGTTGCTATAAGCAGACAGACCTGACTGGCTCCGGACAGAGCATCAGAACCAAAACTTCCGATAGTAAGATACAGCAAGACGACTAATATCACTATCGGCAAAACAGAGAAAAATGGGGAGGGATAATTAGTTAATTTTTTCATCCTCAAAAACAATCTTAAATTTGAAATCCGCTGCAAAGTTCATAATATTTTCTCTTAATCCGATAAAACAGGTATTCATATTCCGTTTTTTTTGCAAAATTTCTGAAATATCAGAAGCTTTTGTAGGTGTAATACGCATGATATTTGTATTTTTGTACTGAATTATACACCTGATGAGAACGTTCACACTAATCAAACATACATTCAGAGCCATCATTATACTTCTGATGGTCGTTTATTTCGGGCTGATAGCTCTGCTGAATATTCCGAACATACAGCAAGGTATCAGTTCGATTGCTGTACGTGAACTGTCAAAGGTCCTGAAGACTGAAGTGAAAATCGGCAACATAGATTTGGGACTGCTGAACAGAATCATTATAAACGACCTCGAGATTTCTGACAGACAAGGCAAACCGCTTGTCAATGCAGCAAGATTTTCAGCCAAATTCGACATACAGGCTATTCTCAGAGGAAAAATCAGAATCAACAGTATCCAGCTTTTCGGTTCTAACGTCAATCTGTCGAAAGAAAACAAGGAATCCGACTTGAACATAAAATTCATAACGGACCTGCTGAAAAGCAAGGATGACAACAAGGAACAGAAGGTTCTCGACCTGCGAATCAACTCCATTCTGATAAGAAGAAGCAACTTCAAGCTTGATGTTCTGTCGGAAAAAGAAACGGAAGGGAAGTTCAATCCGTCGCATATCGCGGTCAGAAACATATCTGCCAACATATCTCTGAAAGCACTGTCAGAGGATTCTCTGAACATCCACGTCAAGCGTCTGAGCATGATAGAGAAGTCGGGACTTGCCCTCAGAAGACTATCACTGAAAGCCACAGGCAACCGTAAGAATCTTCGTATTAAAGAGTTCGCACTGCTGCTGCCTCACAGCAACGTGCGTATAGACAGCCTTGTGGCTGATTTCGACAATCTCCTGCAAATCAAGAAAGTTTCGGACATAGACTATTGTTGCGGTATGTCGGCAAGCATTGTGCCTTCAGACATCACTGCGTTGGTGCCGGCTCTGAAGCATTTCAGCGATACCGTAAACGTGAAATCCACTCTTGCCAACAACGGTGATACGCACTACGTGAATGATTTAAGGATTTATTCAAACGACAGAGGCGTGAACTTTGATTTCTGCGGAAACCTGAGACCAGCAAACGACACTGCGGACACATACTTCAACCTTGACATCAAAAGAGCCGAAGTCAATGAGAACGGAGCAAAATGGATTTTCAGAAACATAAACGGCAACGAAAATCTGCCGGACATAGTGCAGGACATAGCCAAAGCAAGTATCTATGGCAATGTGAAGGGAACTGCCAACAGGATTGAAAACAGACTGACGGTATATACGCCACTCGGCAACATACAGTCGCAGTTCCTGATGAACAGAGATACCGTCAGCAACAAAAGATTCTATTCAGGCAAATTCTATTCGGAGAATCTCAATCTCGGAAAGCTGACCCAGAAGGAGGATGTTCTTGGGAGAGCATCGTTCAACATCACGCTGAACGGGCTTACATACATGAACAACAAGCCGGAATCGCACGTAAAAGGACAAATCAAGTCCTTGGATGTCAAGGGATATACTTATAAGAACATATTGCTCAACGGAAGATATACTCCGGGAGGTTTCAACGGATTCATATCAGTGAACGATGAGAATCTGAAACTGAACATAGACGGAAAATTCTCAACGGCAGAAGAGATTCCTGTGTTCAAACTGTCGGCAAAACTGAAGGATTTCCGACCTGACAAACTGAAACTGACAGACAAGAATGTAAATACCGCATATTCATTGAACCTTTTGGCAGACTTCAAGGGTAAAAGCCTGGACGACATTGAGGGAAATATCAGTATAGACAGCCTGGACTGTGCGTCCAAGGAGAAAGAAAACAGTTATTTCCTCCCCTATTTCAGACTTTCGGCCAACGAGAATGAAAAGGGAAAGACCATCCGCGTAAAATCAGATTTCATAAATGGAGAGATAATCGGTAATTATTCATATAAGACCATACCGGCAAGCGTAATAAAGGTTGCCCACAGGTACATCCCGTCGTTTTTCGATAAGGAAAACAAGATTATACAGCAGAAGACGGACAACAATTTCACTCTCCGTTTCATAGTAGACAATTCGGATTTCATAAACAAGGTATTGAAGCTGCCTGTCGAGCTGAATATGCCGGCTACGCTGAACGGATATATAGACGACAGCAAGACTAAGGTGTACATCAATGCCAACATCCCTGAATTAATTTACAACAACAAGAAATACGAATCGACTACACTGCTGTTTGAAAACCCTGAGGAAGACTTGCATTGCTACGTGAGGTCTAACATGCTTATGAAAAAAGGAGCTATGGTAAACGTCAGCCTTAGCGCCAAAGCATACAATGACACTCTTGCCACCAATGCATATTGGGGAAACAACACGAGTGTGACATACAGCGGCAAAGTATCGGCAAATACCATATTCTCAAAAAACGCCGACAATGGCAGGCTTCACACCGAAATAGAACTAAATCCGAGCCAGGTTGTACTTGGCGATACTATCTGGAACGTGCACAGGTCTAATATCAGCATTGACAAAGACAGCATAGACATCTCGAACTTCCTGTTCGAGCACGGCAGACAGTATGTGAAAATCAACGGCCGCATAGGCAAGTCGAAGTCTGATTCATGCGTAATCAATCTGCAGGACGTAAACCTCCTGTACATTATGGACATGATACAGTTCAATGCCGTGAAGTTCGAGGGGAACGTCAGCGGAAAAGCTCTCGCATCGAACGTGCTGAGCAAGCCTTTGCTGGATGCCAGACTTAAAGTAAACAATTTTTCCCTCAATGAAGCCCTGTTGGGCGAGGCAGACATCAAGGGCGGTTTCGACAATGAAAAGGGAAGAATACTCCTCGATGCAGATATCAGAAAAGCAGACGGAGTGTTCACAGGAGTAAAAGGCTACATATCTCCAAAAGAGAAAGGACTTGACCTGAACATCAATGCCGGAGGTACGGACATGGCCTTCCTGCAGCACTTCATAAAAGATATCTTCAGCGATGTGGAAGGAAAAGCCTATGGACATGTAAGGCTGTTCGGTCCGTTCAAGGAGCTTGACCTCGAAGGCAGAGCCAAGGCGGAAGTGGGAATGAAAGTAAACGTTCTGAACAGTTTCTTCAGAGCCAAGGCGGACTCTGTAATCATCAATTCAGGAGAATTTATCTTCAATGATGTACAGCTGACCGACAGTGAAGGAAACACAGGAACCGCAAACGGATATCTGAAGCACAAGAAGCTGAAAGAGCTGAGCTACATGTTCCAATTCGACACTGATAACATGATGGTTTTCAGTTCCGACAAGGAAAGTCCGGATTTTCCTTTCTACGGAAAGATATATGCATCAGGAAAGACTAATCTGCGCGGAAACGAAGCTACCGGTCTGGTAGTAGACGGCAACGTAAGAGCTGAAAACAACACTTCATTCGTTTACGTTCTTGGTACTGCGACAGAGGCCATAAGCAACAAATTCATCACCTTCGTAGACAGGACTCCGAAAAGGAGACAAGAGGATGTAAAGACTGATTTATACCACTACCTGAACGAGCAAAATACAACAGAAGAAGAAAAAGCTCCGGCAGACATAAGGATAAACCTGCAGATAGAGCCTTCTCCACAGGCAAACATGAAAATTATCATGGATCAAGCATCGGGAGATTATATAGCAGCACAGGGTACGGGAAATCTGCGAATAAACTTCTTCAACAAGGGTAACTTCCAGATATTCGGTAATTACAATATATCCGAAGGTATATACAAACTGAGTATGCAGAATATCATCAGGAAAGACTTCGTCCTCAGACAGGGCGGCAGCGTTTCGTTCAACGGCGACCCTAAGGCTGCCAATCTGAATGTGCAGGCTGTCTACACAGTGCCTTCCGCATCACTAAACGACCTTATAGCGGATGCGACTTCCACAAGGGGTAACATCAGAGTGAACTGTATAGTGAACCTTTCCGGTCTGCTCACCTCCCCTAACCTGAGTTTCGACATCGAGCTTCCTACCGTGAACGAGGAAGACAGGCAGTTGGTGAAGAGTCTTACAAGCACCCCGGAACAGATGACTACACAGATAATCTACCTGCTTGGAGTCGGCAAGTTCTACACTTACGACTATGCGGCACAGAGCGGACAGTCGGATGCCACAAGCTCGCTCGCATTCAGCACACTGTCCGGCCAGTTGAACAACATGCTTTCGCAGGTTATAGACAACCAGAACTGGAACGTAGGAACAAACCTCACCACAGGTCAGAACGGATGGACGGACGTAGAGGCGGAAGCAATCCTGAGCGGAAGGCTGCTGAACAACCGACTTATAATAAACGGTAACTTCGGATATAAGGAAAATACGCTCAGAAATACTAACTTTGTGGGCGACTTCGAAGCTATTTGGCTGTTGACAAAGAACGGGGATTTCCGAATAAGAGGATATAACCAGACGAACGACAGATATTTCACCAAATCAACGCTCACCACTCAAGGTGTCGGACTTATCTACAAGAAAGACTTCACCCGATGGGACGAGCTGATAGACTGGGTTAGCAATTTCCGTTCGTACAGAAAGAAGAAACTGTCAGAAAACAAAAAGTAAACACATAAATCAAGATAGAAGAATGAACACCAATCTTTTACTCCCAGCAGAATGGGACAAACAGAGTTATATACAATTGACATGGCCGCATATAGATACTGACTGGGCCTACATGTTAGACGAAGTAGAAGAATGTTTCGTAAACTTAGCTACTGAGATAGCTTCAAGACAGCCTTTGCTGTTAGTGGCTCCTGAGTTTCCGGAAGCGCTGAATAACTTCCCATACAAGGAAAACATCACATTCTTCCAGTGTAAGACCAACGATACATGGGCCAGGGACCATGCTTTCATAACACTGAAGGACAAGCATGGCGACCCTCAACTGTTAGACTTCTGCTTCAACGGATGGGGAATGAAATTCGCATCGGACAAGGATAATCTGATAAACAGCAAGCTGTTCGGCAAAGCTCTGCTGAACGGTGACTATATCAACAAGCGCGATTTCGTACTCGAAGGAGGCTCCATAGAAAGCGACGGTAAAGGTACAATGCTCACTACATCGCTCTGTCTGCTTGCTCCAAACAGAAACGACACCAAATCGCGCCATGAAATCGAGGAGTATCTGAAAGAGACATTCAATCTTCAGCAGGTTCTATGGCTCGATTACGGTTATCTGGCCGGCGACGACACAGACAGCCACGTAGATACTCTCGCCAGACTGTGTCCGGACGATACCATAGCATACGTTAAGTGCAACGACACGAACGACGAACATTACAGCGCTTTGCTCGCAATGGAGAAACAGTTGGAATCATTCACCACTCTCGACGGAAAGCCTTACAGACTGCTACCGCTCCCTATGCCGGAAGCTATCTATGACGAGGACGGCTACAGACTGCCTGCAACATATGCCAACTTCCTGATTATGAACGAGGCTGTGCTCTACCCTACATACGCGCAGCCTGAAAATGACAAGGAAGCCGCAAGAGTATTGTCGGAAGCATTCCCGGGCAGAGAAATCGTTGGTGTGGACTGCAGGGCACTTATCAAGCAGCACGGTTCACTCCACTGTGTGACAATGCAGTACCCAGAATCAGTATTCAAAGGTAAATAATATAAACATAAAACAAACATAATTCAATATGAACAGAATAATAAGAGTAGGTATCGTCCAGCAGTCTTGCACAGGAGATATCAAATATAACTTGGAAAAACTTCACAGAAACATAGCATCTCTGGCTAAAGCCGGAGCACAGTTGGTAGTACTGCAGGAATTACACAATTCCCTGTATTTCTGCCAGACAGAAGATACCCGTCTTTTCGACCTTGCAGAACCTATCCCCGGCCCTTCTACAGGTTTCTACAGTGAGATAGCTGCCGCATACGGTATAGTTCTTGTAACATCACTTTTCGAGCGCCGTGCAGCCGGACTGTATCACAACACAGCTGTGGTATTTGAAAAAGACGGAAGCATAGCGGGCAAATACCGCAAGATGCACATTCCTGACGACCCTGCATATTACGAAAAGTTCTATTTCACTCCGGGCGATATAGGCTTCGAACCGATACAGACTTCTGTAGGAAAACTCGGAGTACAGGTGTGCTGGGACCAGTGGTATCCGGAAGGAGCACGTCTGATGGCACTCAAGGGAGCAGAGCTTCTTATCTACCCTACCGCTATCGGATGGGAAAGCACTGACACTCAGGAAGAGAAACTCCGTCAGCTTGGTGCATGGGTAACAGTTCAGAGAGGTCATGCCGTAGCCAACGGATTGCCTGTCATTGCAGTGAACCGCGTAGGACACGAGCCTGACCCGTCAGGTCAGACCAACGGAATCCAGTTCTGGGGAAACAGTTTCGTAGCAGGTCCGCAAGGAGAAATTATAGCTCAGGCTGACAACATGAAGGAAGAAAACATCATCGTGGACATCGACATGAACAGAAGCGAAAATGTACGCCGCTGGTGGCCATTCCTCAGGGACCGCAGAATAGATGAGTTTGGAGAACTGACAAAACGATTCAGAGATTGATAAATATTTACATGACATGGGTAAACTTGCACTTAAAATCTATAAAGCATTGTATGGTCTGGACATCGAAGCCCAAAGTAACGAACTGGTAAGGCTCAGACTTGAGAATAAAAGATTGTCCGAACTGTTGAGAAGTACATCGAGGGAATACAACTCCCTAAACGAGAAATACAAAAAGAATAAAGAGAGTATTAACAGTGAATATGGGGTTGTATCCGACGAGTTACAGAAACTCAAGGAGAAGTACGAAACCATAGTCATGGAAAAAGAAGCCTTAGAGAAATCGGCAAATGAGGACTCTGAAAAGTTTAAAGAGGAAATGAACAGAATTTCCCTGGAATCAGAAAAGATGACCGGGGAAATTGCAAGTCTGCAGAAAGTCATCGAAGGGCTTAATGCAGAGAAAGAAGCTCTTGAAAAGGAGAAGGAAACTCTTGGCTTAGAAAAAGAAAAACTTGCCAAGGAGTTGGAAACTATATGTAGCGACAAGTCAAGTATCAGCAAGGAGATTGAAACACTTAAGGAGCAATACCTTGCTGAGAAAGAAGGACTTAACAATGAGTATGGATTGGTAGCAGATGAGCTGAAATCGCTCAAGGAAAAATACGAATCCATAGTCAAGGAAAAAGAGAATCTTGAAAACTCAGCAAAGGAAAATTCTGAAAAGCTTAAAGAAGAAACTACCAAAATCTCTTTGGAATCTGAAAAGATGACAGGAGAGATAGAAAACCTGCAAAAGGTTATCGAAGGACTTAATACAGAGATAAATGGACTAAATGCCGAAATTGCAGGCCTGAACACACAGGTTGAAACTCTTTCAAAAGACAAAGAAACTCTTAGCAAGGAGAACGAAGCTCTTAACAAAGAGAAGGATGTCATCGGTAAAGAAAAAGAAGCCTTAGACAAAAAGGTAGAGATTCTTAATAATGAGAAGAATACACTAAACAACGATAAGGAAACTCTCGATAAAGAGCTTGAAACTCTCAGAAAAGAACTGGAATCGCTTAAAGAGAATCATCAGACTGAAAAAGATAATATCGGCAAGGAATTAAAGTCTGCAAATGAGCTTCATGCGACAGAGAAAGACAGCCTCAAAAAGGAGATTGAAAGTCTTAATAAGGAAGTTGAAGGCCTCAACAAGGAATTATCATCTGTTAAAGAACAGTACCTCAAGGAGAAAGAAGAAAATTCAGTTCTTTCAGAAAGAGTCAAGGCTTTAGAAAACGAAATAGAAAGCATCAGCCTGAATGCTGAAGAAAAAACTACAGAAGAAGTTCCTACAATAATCGAGGAAGAAACACCGGCTACAGAAACCGTGGTAGACGAAAAAGCATCCGAAAGTAATGACTACGAGGAAGCAATTAAAGAGAATATGCAAAAAGAGATTATCTCTTTAACCCAGAAATACGACTATATCCGCGTCACAACTACTGTAGGGAACCAGTACATCTATCTGTCAAAACATTTCCAGCTCAGAACCGGTCTGTTCGACTGGGGAATAGAAGGAAAGGAAATCATCACTGACGATATTCTTTATCTGGAAAATTCCACTGTGGCAAAAATGGAAGGTCTGGACAGTCCGTACGATGGCGAGGAAATAGTATGCAATTTCGATGACGAAGACTCCGCATCTGCCGTTGCAGACTCTTTGCTTATGGCTATCTGTACTTACCAGCCTATACAGGTAAATTATCATGACAAGAACGGACGTACAACACAGAAAAATCTGTACCACATCACCTTCAAGCCTTTGGCAAACAAGTTCAGCCTGCCATACAGAAACCTTTTCAGAGATATGCTTGACGATAAGATAGATGCCGAACAGCTGTCTGCCTTATGTCCGCATAATCCGGAGCCAAGAAACTTTGCGATTCAGCAGATTCAGACTCTCCGCCGTTTCAATGCTTTCTTCACCACGAAAGAAGGTATAGAAACCATGAAGGAAGGTATAAAATTAGCTCAGGATGCTGAGCAGACAGAGCTGGCAGAGGTGTTGATGAGTAAGATTCAGAGCTGATATTGTTGTTCAGAATATGTTCACTGGGCGTTCAGAAACCGTTCAGTGAACATATAATGAACACAGTATGAACGACTTTTATTAGCTATAAAATATTATGCTGCGTAAACATTATGTTTGCGGTGCATAATAAATCCACGAGTCATTCGGAATTAGCGGATGGCTCGTTTTTTATTTATGCAAGAAATATTTATATACCATATTTTTAGGGATGCATGTATTATGATAAAAAACATTCTTTGAAATTTTGTATTATGCAGCGCAATCATTATGTTTGTGATGCATAATAAATTATAGATATGAAATTCGTTGATAGAATAGATGAAGCTACACGACTGAAAGATTCTCTCGTCAGAGAAAAATCCTCATTAGTAGTAATTTACGGTCGTAGACGACTTGGCAAGTCAACTCTTATCAAAAGAATATTGTCGGATACTGATGTTTATTTCCTTGCAGACCGTTCAGAAAGCCAGTATCAGAGAACATTGCTTGCAAAAGTGATAGCACAAATATTTCCGGATTTTGATAAATTGACATATCCGGATTGGGAATCAATGTTTCGTGCTATAAATTATCGGACAGACAAACGTTTTACTTTATGTTTGGATGAATTTCCATACCTTGTGGAACAATCTCCGGAAATGCCGTCTGTCTTACAGAAACTTATTGATGAAAAGCAGCTGAAATATAACATTGTACTTTGCGGTTCATCACAAAATATGATGTATGGATTATTTCTTGATTCTACAGCACCTCTCTATGGTCGTACTGATGAAATAATGCGACTCACATCTATACGTTTGCCTTACATTCAAGAGGCACTGAACCTCAATGCGATTAATGCCATTGAAGAGTATGCCGTATGGGGTGGTGTACCACGCTATTGGGAACTCAGGGAAAACAGGAGTTCATTTGAAGATGCTATGTGGCATAATATTCTATCTATAAATGGAGCTCTATATGAGGAACCGGTAAAACTGTTCCAGGACGATGTAAAAGATATAGTCAAGACATCTACTATAATGTCTTATATTGGTACTGGCTCAAACAGGCTTTCTGAGATTGCAGCACGATGCAATGAGCCGGCAACCAATCTGTCGCGTCCATTGAAGAAACTCATTGACCTTGGTTTCCTGGAGAAAGAAGTGCCATTCGGTGTGGACGAGAAAAACACGAAAAAAAGTCTTTACAAAATTGCTGATCCGTTCATGGCATACTATTATCAGTTTGTTGTTCCAAATCGTTCGTTCATCGAACTTGGCCGACATTTGCCAATTAAACAGGCTTTGAGTGCTCATTTCTCGGAATATGTTAGCATGCAATGGGAAAAGTTGTGTCGTGATGCTGTAACAGGCAACCTGATTAATGGAATTGTTTACGGCAAGGCAAATCGCTGGTGGGGTTCCGTCATCAACGAAGATAAAAAACCTGAACAGATTGAGATTGATGTAATGGCTGAATCGCTTGATAAAAAATATCTGTTAGTAGGTGAATGCAAATGGACCACACAAGAAAACGGTAAACAATTAACAGCAAAACTCCTACGCAAAGCCAATCTATTGCCTTTTGCCTCAAATTATACGATTGTGCCGGTGTTATTCCTTAAAAACGCTCCTAAAGATGATGAAGGGAATGCGATGTTGGCAGAGGATGTTATTGGGTTATTGAAGTAAGTTTAAAATAAAATAAGCAGTAACTTTATAACGAACAGAGATAATTTTTATCAATATTATAAACAATAAAATGATGGTTTATGATTACTTCAACTATGACATTAGAAGAGATTGCTAAAGAACTTCTAATAGATTTCCGAGAGGTATATGATAGATGGAATAAATTTGGAGGCAAATTTAGGCGAATGTCTTTGAATCAGATTAGATTCCCATGGTTTTGGAATAATACTATCAAAACCAAAAGATTTAATAACTGGAATATTATATTCAGTGCATGGTCTAAAAAGGAAACAAAAATTGTAGACCCTATTTTTGTTGTATCTTTTCATTATAATGGAGGTACATGGACGGCTTCTCTATTAAAGGACCTTGTATTATTTTTTCCTTTACATTTTTTTGAAAGATACAAAGAAAGATTTCTGAAATTTAACTTGGAAGATTTACAAATATCTAATAAAGATATCAGAGATGTTTTTTACGCTTTAAATAATCGTATTTTTATATATAAAAGAGAAAGAGAAGATTCTATAAGGGGATTTTGTTATAACGGTATGATTCTTGGTGACTGGATAGGTGAAAATTGTGGTATAGTGAAAACTTTTATCTCTATTGAAGAGATGAAAGTAAATCAATTTGCTGAATACTTTGATTGCCTTAAAAACAGGCTTATTCTTGATATGTATAGATGTAGGAAAGGGATAGAAATGATGTATAATTCCGAATTAGTTGATTGTATTCCTGATACATATTTTGAATATGAGGAAATGAACAAATTTTTATGGAATTTGGAAAACCGTCTTTTGACTGTCACCCACAGAAAGTGTATTGATTATTATTCTCTCAAGTTTCTGATTTAGATTTTAGGCAGTTTGTGCATATGCCTGTAGTGCTTCCAGCCTCTTGTTGTTTTCGATAA
>CALUJF010000044.1 GCA_944320855.1 uncultured Phocaeicola sp. | reverse complement strand
CCATAATTTTAAGTTATCATTTATTCATGCCGGTATTTTTCCTTGTGATATTCACTTTCTTCGATGCTTTGTATTTCTTTCCTTTGCGAAACTTTAATATATACCAGAATGAAAGAAGTAATTGAACAGCAGAGAAGTTATACAGCTATTAAAAATGTGATGAATGACTTTTTGTCTCATTGTCGATATGAAAAAAGACTAAGTGAAAAGACGATTAAAGCCTATAAGGTAGATGGATTTCAGTTTGAGACTTTTGTCAACGGTGATTTTAATGTTACCTATTTTGAACACATAACCAAAGAAATGATAAAAAGATATATACAGACTATATCAACATTTAAGCCAAAGACAATTAAAAGAAAGATAGCATCCCTGAAAGCCTTATTCTCGTATTATGAATACGAGAATGATTTATTTGTAAATCCTATAAGAAAAATTAGACTCCAGGTAAAAGAGCCTAAAGTATTGCCTGTCGTTATGCACTATAATGAGGTCGAACAGATTCTCAGATATTTGTACGAAATAAGGGAAGAGAGTGTTAAACCTCAAAGCTACACTTATTTGGCCAGAACACGTGATGTATGCATGATCGAAGTCCTGTTTGCTACTGGAATACGGGTTGCAGAACTATGCAGTCTGTCCTGTAATGATATAGATCTTGAGAATGGTGTTCTAAAAGTGAATGGTAAAGGCAGTAAGGAGCGAATAATACAAATATGTTCATCGGAAGTACTTGATATTCTGAAAGAGTATTATGCTTTAGTACACCCTCAGACCTTTTTTTTCGTAAACCGCTTAGGGAATAAAATGTCCGAGCAGTCAGTTAGATTGTTAATCAAAAAGTGCGTAACCGGTCTGCAGATGAACAAGAGAGTAACCCCTCATACATTTCGGCATACATTTGCTACATTACTTTTGGAAAGAGGAGTTGATATAAAATATATCCAGAATCTTCTCGGACATAGCAGTATCGTTACGACGCAAATCTATACGCATGTAAATATGAATATGCAGAAGGAAATACTACAAAGCAAACATCCAAGAAATGAATTGAAACTTATCGGTTTCAAAGCGGATGTTGATACTGAATTATAGCTATATTTAATACCTATCTTTATATTGCTCAATTATTTGATTTATACAAAAATGCTTATGTAGTTTTATTGGGCAAGTCGATTGAAACAGTTTCCTATGAAAAAGGGAACCTTTTTTCGTATTGCTTACCAAACTTTGAAAGGAATAATCAGCGAACATACCAATAAAAAAAGCCGGCTAATAAACAATTAGCTGGCTCTCTTTTTCACACTATTAATCAATCAAATTAGCTCAAAATGGGTGTATTTGTTTCCCCTCTTTCCTTAAAGGATTATCAATAAAGATCCAGGAAGAAGATTCCCAGACAGTATATTCACCGTTGCTTACAGATTGTCCTTCATACGTAACCTTTGCCTTGCCATCTTTGAAAGGGAAGGCAAATTTATAGCTTGGAGGGATGATTACCGTTCCCAGAGTATCTGCAAATCCGATGGCGCCATCTTCATCTATGATTCTGAATAATCCTTCTTGTGGGTAGTCGGGTCCATTGTCATATTTGAATACGTTAAAAAGCTTATTGCCTTTTTTGTCAAGGCATGCTATTTTTCCGTTTCCTTCAGCCACAAATCCAATATGGTTGATTGTGTCGGTATAGGCAAATGGATACATGCATGGTATTACAGTATCACCGCTTTCTGAGACATATCCGAATAAGCCGTTATCTTCGACCACGAACAACTTCTCGTCAGGCGTTCTCGTACAACATGCAAGCCCGACTGTGCAGATGAATGAAAAATACAATAGGATTCTGTTCATGATTGTTCCCTCGATTATTGTAATACATAAAGCTCTACATCGCCGCAATCCGTAAAATAAGCTTTTCCTTCCACTTTTTCACCATTAAACAAATCCACGTGTCCGGAAGCGTCGCTCCAATTACAGTTCCTGAAGATTATGATTCCCTTTTTTCCTTTGAAATCTTCCAGTTTTTTCCCTTTTATCGGTGTGCCGCCTATTTTTTGCTTGATGAAGCTAAGCATGTCAGTTACTCTATAAAGATACCATTTCTTGTCCTTTCCCGAAGATGTGGCACCGTCATAGCGTGATATGGGCATACCCGAATAGTTAAAGGCATACGACAGACGTATTGCACATGCGTTGGTGAAGAAGCCGGCTTTTATGTTCTCTTCTACTTTTCCGCCGATTAGTTTACCGACCGCTGATGTTGGTAGATCCTTAACTTTGCTGAAGTTGGAACTCAGTGTTGAATAAGTAATACTCATAATGTTCTTTTTTAGTTCGTTAAACATTTATTCTAGAATAGCTTCAAGTGGTCAGCTTCATGTTGAAAGATTCGGTAAAGACTAATCATCATCTTGTCTATAATGATCAGTAACGCAAATCTTATATAATAGTTTTCATAAACAGAATCTATGCCGGAAAGAATTTCCAAAGAGGGTCTGTTTTGCTGGTATGAGGTCAGATTATGGGCACACCTGTTTCTGTGAAGATACATACAGCTATACATCTCATTTAGTCCTTTTTTTATGGTACATGTAAATGGTTTGTTGCTATCATTTTTATGAGTACAATTACTGCAGTTTTTGAAGAATGCAGAAATGTCAAGACAATCTTTTCCTATGCTACTGAAGATTTCCACATATTCCTGATACTCTCTTTCACAAAAGCCCATACTGCTTGTATTTGCATGAAACTCGTCCAGGATACCTTTTGTATTGTTCCATATTTCATTGGTGTCTATTGTCGAGAAGTCAAAGTCCTTTTTCAGTTTGACAATAGCCTTTCTTAGAAAGTTTAGAACTTTTCTTTTATCAGTTATTTGGGAACATTCATTCAAATTCCAGGGGAAGTATATTTCACGCCGCAAATCAAAATCTATGGTGGCGATTTCCCAGCATATACATTTCATTTTTTGCTCTTGCGCACCTGTCATTTTCATGAAGATAGATTGCATGATATTATCCCATAACGGGTACATTTCAATTCCCCAACTCATTGAGTGGGTTATGGTGGATGTATCACACAGGATATCCGATACCGGTGCTAATATGAAGTCAGAATGTACACTCATGGCCTACTTAAATATTTTTGATATATCTCAATTGATTTGGAAATTCTTTCACGCAGATATTTGAGGCACGCAGGAGATTTTGTATGTAGGCTGTTATTGTCTTTAATGTCCCTGATTGCGCTTTTCAACTCTTCCTCTAATGCTTCTTTTCTAGATGTATCTAGTGCCCTTTTCTCAAAAGCTGTGAAATAGATAAGTCCGAAAAAATAAAAATCCAGATCTATGATTGACTGAAAACGTCTCTTATAGCCAAGTTCTGTAATGAGGGTATCAATATTATTCAGATATGGTTTGTAATCCTTGTTTGGGAAAATATCAGTAAACTTACCAAATATATCAGAATCTTTGTCTCCTACAACAGAGTAAATGTATGTTTCATAATAGCTTTCCATTTTGCTTGCGTATCCATACCCGATACCTCTTTCCGAACCCTTTTTCTTGTACTGTGAGAGTAAGGCCGCATATCTTACAAAGTCCATGCTGCTTTTTCGGGATTTATCAACGACACTGCTTGATATTTCCTTGCAGAATCCGGGATCAAACCATTCTTTGAGCTGATGGTTCAGGAAGTAGAGGGAAGCTCGGCTTTCCAGTACGTAAAGTGACTTTCCGCGTATGTTGATGTTTCTGAATAAGGTGGAGAAAAACTTCTGCTGTTCTTCTTCCGTAGTAGTTGATGGAACGATATAGGCAAAACCAAGGAAATTCTTGTTAAAGAAATCATCGTCCAGATGTTCAAGGCTTTCATATTTTTCTTGAGGACATTTAGCCATAATTTCTTCCTTGCTATTACCTTTGGCCAATAGCTCTTTAAAAGTCCATTCTATCATATTTTCCTGTTCATCGTCATCCGAGTCATCATCATTTTCATTTGCAAGACTTTCTATATTCCCAGATCCTGCCTCTTTTTTGGGGAAACGTTCGATGTATGCCAGAAGTACGGAAGTAAGTCTCTGCTGGCCATCAATGATCAGGTTATCTTGTCCGTTTGCTGTTTTATAAGCTCCGATAGTCACAGGTGGGATGAATTGTTTTTCTTTGAATGAGTCAATCAGGTTGGTATAGTCATCTTTGTTCCATACAAATGTACGCTGATATTCAGGCAACACTATGTTGCGCTTCAGTATCATCTGTATCCAGTAGGCTAGTGAATACTCGCCATAATATGTCCGGTTGTTATTCATTTTAAACTACAAAGGGATTAAAGGTTATATTTATATGTTTATAAAGGTGCGCATAATATAAGAAAACTTATTGATACTTGAAAATATTTTCAGGAACTTATTAATGTTAATAATGAAATTGGGTATCTTTGTAGAATAAATTAAAAAAATAATTCAATGGATATAAGGCAAATAATAGAGGAAAAACGTGATTTTTTTAAGGCCATGGATTTGGCAATAGATAAAACTTTAAATGTACAAGATGCTCAAATGCGTAAAGAAGGTAGATTGGAGCTGGATAAACTACGGGGCAAAGACCCGGCAGTACCTTTTTTTATCGGTTATGCGTATGAATTTGAATATGATTGTTCTAAAGATACAAAGTATGCCCAAAAAGCAATAGAAGAGTATAATAATCTTATTAATTATGAATATGCTTTTTTACATGCAAATATTGAACGGTTGCAGAGTGCTGTAAATAGTGTAAATCCATAAATGTATAAAGAATCTATATTCTTGAAAAGATGTTTGCTCGGAGTAAGAACAGACATCTTTTTTATTGTGAGTTTTGCTATATTCAATGAAGATTGATAAGATTGTCAAATATCTTAATTCTAACACAATTATGGGAAATAATATAAATCTTTGTGATAGTGTTGTTGACATAATATCATTGATATTATGGATATTACTAATAATGTTATTAGTAACAATGTGTTCTGGCAACAAATTCGTGCATCGATTTTTACCTATTGGATTTGTAGAAAGTAAATGGAAATATTTCCTTATATCTTTTATTCTGGCTTTTGTGTTGATTTTTTTCTTACTTCTTGTTTGCATTTTTAATGAAGGAGAGTTTTTCTGGATAGTGAATAAGAATATCTCAACAGAATGGGAAACTTGGGGAGGTTTTGCCACTTGCTTGTCTGCAATCTTTACGTTGATAACTGTCTTTTATGCCTATACCGCATTTACGAATTCCAATAGGGCTTTGAAATCACAACAAAAAGCTGCCGAAAGGGCCTCATTTGATGCGACCTTTACACAGATGTTTGCACAGCATAATATATTGTATGCCAAAAATAGATGTTTGAGGCACAAGCATTGTCATTTTGCAGAGTTTGTTGAGTTCTTTGAACTAATGTCCGTTAAGCAGGGCATAAGTATATCCAAAATTTGGAGTAAATATAACGAAGTTCTGGATTGTGGTTGTGGTGCAGGATGTTCAAGTAACTTCAAGAACTATTTTAAGTATATACATAGGGAGCTGACTTTCATACGTGGAAAAATAGAAGCTCAAAATGGTATAAATGGAAGTTCTTCCTGTTGTTCTAACCGACAATATGAAGCGAATCCGATGCCTGCTTTCTTGGCTGATTCCATAAAGGAATACGTAAGGTTAATAGAGGGGCAGATGAATAATGACGAGTTGTTCTGCTATTTCATAAATCAGTTGGATTATTATGAAAACCATCCTAATGAAGAGAAGGAACTGCAGTGGTATTTTCAATACTTAATAGATATGTCATTCTTCAAGGAGATATGTAAAGATACATACAAGTACCATAATATGGTTAGACGGGCTGTTCTGATATTTATGATAAATGGCGATCAACATCAAAAACATCTTCCCATAAAGTTAGAGTGGATAAACTAATAGCGAGTAATCCTTCTCGCTGTTAGTTTATTCTGTTTCTATGAGTTCAAGAAAGCAATGATTTCATCGCTGCAGGTTGCTGCCTGTTTGAATCCATTCGGTAATACCATCAGGCATCCATTGTCGCTATATAGGGCACCTGTTTGTGAGTTTTCCTTTTTATATAGTTGACGGATAACTTCATTTAAATCCCCACAATTGGTCATGCGACAAAGAAATTGCCCCAAATTCTTGCTTAACCAATATTCTCCATGCATTCTAACTTCTTGGGGAATATTCCAAAAGTCAATAAGTACGATACGTTTTAGGTCGCCATGCAAGAAATTCATTCTTTCCAAGAGGTTATTACAATACAAATCTCCAAAGCTATATCCTGCAATTATCAGTTTGTGGTTTCTGATAATACAGTTGGTCATATTGGCATGATAAAAGTCAAATGGAACGCAGTTTAGCTTATCCGTTTTACGCAATCCTGTAACGATTGGAGAAGAATAATATGTTTCTCCTGATTGGGTACAAGGCTGGCTTTGTCCTCGTCCTGTCATCAATCCTTTAACTGTTGCATAGTCAGGATATTTATATAAGTCATGGAACAGAAAGGTATAAATGTCTTTATTAAGATCTTTATATGACTGGAAGTAATAATTTATACATCCATGCAGATGATTTATTGTAGGTAAGCCATTTGGATTTTCAAACAACTTCTTGGGATTGAACCGTAGGAACGCATCTTGAATTTCATCCGGTTCAAATCCATCTTCATAATTTTCTATTGATTTCTCTATCGTGGTATCATAGTTTAATACAAAGAAGTCGCTGTTCTCAGCAAATCGTTGATAAAATTTCCAATACCATTCATTCGCTTGTTCTTTCATGATGTTGGAATCATACCCATTTACAATATCCATTATTCTGAGGATAAATTGGTCCATGACAGAATGAAGTGTATCTGCGTCAAACTTTATATTAGGTTGGATAAAAGGAGCGAAAACCGGATATAGATTGGGGTTTTTACTGTTTCTGCTCCATACCCAACTGTAAGCATCTAACATCTCTAATACGTGAAACAAATGTTCAAAATGAATATAGGGGGTAGGTGTTCCACTTATATATGGATTAGAGTAGTCTGGTGGATAAGTGCACATAAGTTGGTTGTAGATATCATCTACAATAGTTATTATATTATCTGGAGTAAGATAATCTGTGTAGCCCCTACGAACATCATTTGTGATTTCTGCAGTTGCAGGTTTAATCACATCTTGTGGTAAAACCAAATCAAGCGGTGTTCCTGCGCCTATTAAAAATGTTGTACGATTATTTGACATAAAGAATATTATTTTTTTATATTTGAATTTATACTATTAAATATTAACATAACAAACTTTGTAATATGTTAAATATTTTTTTAGAAAAATCATCTTTCTCAATGTCGTCAGGAAGAGTTATCATAAAATAATAATACTCGCCTGGAAACCAGACATATTGAAAAAACTTCTTTTTTATATTCATTGTTTCAGATACTATGTATGAACCATTTAATGATTCGATCCCACTGTAAATATATATACACCCTTCTGAATTAATTTTAGTATTATATCCTATTTTATGGTGTAAATCTAACATTTCATCGCTTTTAGAAAAGAATACTTCAATATAGTGTTCAGATATATTCTCCTTTTTTGAGTATATTCTAAACCCCATATTTAGCATTTGTTCTTCAAATTCATCTATTACAGACGTATTATTGTTTTTTGAATATAATAGATATTCTATACCTGTAAAATAGCTCATAATTTATTTTTTTGAATAACAATTTCGTTCTATTTTTCCATTATGTTCACGTAAGTCTACATCTTCTGTTAGATATAGTTTATCTCCATTTTTACTTGCATCTTTAAGTAATTTATCATCAATGGTAAATGATGCAACATATTCAGTTTTTTCATTTGTCAGGCCAATTGGACCTAGATCTTTCTTTGCCATTTCTTGAGGTGGTAATGTAGATACATATATACCTGGAGGATTCTTATAAGCTCCTTTTTTTCGTTTGCTTGGATCATGTACTTTAATCTTGCCAGTACCTTTAATCTTATTGTATCCTTTTTTATTGGTATAATGGTATACTGTAATAAGTTTTAGACCTAAAAGATCAACATGATAATTAGTATCTTTTACATATCCATATAAGCTGAGTGTTCCTCCAGCTAATCCAATTGGGTCTTGTGATATATACATCTCCATTTGCGGCGAGTAATACCTGAACCGGTTGTACGCCAATTCAATTTCGCGGTCATAGTACTGCCCCTGGAAGAGGAACGGTATCATTCCTATGTTTCCGCTTTCCTCGATGATCTCTCCGTTCATGTCCAGTGTCCTACTCCACACCTCATTACCATCCGCATCGTATGCCTCGGTAGGCGTACCCAGATGGTCTGTCAGTATGGAATAGGCCTTTCCTTCCTTTATCATGGCGGCAGGCACGAAGGATTCCTCCTCGAAGAGCCAGAGCGTGCGTTCCTTGCGTTCTTCGTCAACCAGCCATCCATCCTCCTTCTGCGAGTAGCTTCGTCTCTGCTTCCACTGGTGCAGTGGCACGTTCCCGTTCCACATCCATCGTGTCACGGTCGTTCCGAAGCTCTTCGAGAGCCTTCTTCCCAGCGCATCGTATTCGAATGTCACTTCCTCACCATCGGGGCGTACCACCTCTGCTAGCGAGCCGTCAGCGTTCCACCTGTATTTCCAGTGTTCCTTCTTTCCGTCCAGCCATCTTCCCGTGCCGATGTATCGTTCTGTCAGATTCCCGTCCTTGTCATACTCGCAGTGCCACTTTCCGTCCTGTTCCATGCCTCCGCCCTTCAGGAAGCGGCGTATCTTGCAGTCCGGGTCGGGATACAGGTTTCCCAGGCTGTCGCTCTTTCTCCACTGTTCCGTTCCGTCTCCGTACTCGGCATACTCCAGCTGTCCGTTCGGGGTGTACCCGTACCGTGTGGTTCCCCGTCTGCTGTCTTCCGTTGCGAGCAGTCGGTCTGCCTTACCCCAGCGGTAGCGGCGCATGTGGCGTGTCTGCGCATCCTTTCGCGTGCGTGCATCCACAAGGCGGCCAATGTTGTCGTAAGCGAAACTTTGCATTACGCCTCCGGGTAGCATACGTTCTGTTTCAAAGCCCAGTGTGTCATAGCTGTGCTGTGACTTCCACGGCATTTCACCGTTCCCGCAGCCGTCTCCGGCTCTGAACTCCGTCAGTTCTCCGAATTCGTTGCGTTTGTATTCCAGATTCGCCCCGAGCGTACTCTGCAGGGACAGTATCTGTCCGGTCCTGTCGTAGGTGCGTCTGATGGTCTCACCGTCTGCCGTTTCCATTACCGGCAGTCCTAGTGCGTTGTAGGCAAACTCCACTCGGCTTTCACCTCGTGTGGCTTCCACGAGCCTTCCCGATATTCCATATTGGTAGGTCTGGTCGGGCTCGTCCGTCGTCACATACGACACCCTTGTCACCCTCGATGCATTGTCATATTCGTATTCCCTCACGATTCCGCTCGGCAGCCTTTCGCTGGTTACACGTCCGGCTATGTCACGTTGGTATATCCTTGTTCCCCGGTCAAACCCTGTTTCCCGGATTACGTTGCCCACGTCGTCAAGGTCGAACTCATAGTATTGCATCCGCTCGTTTATCACGTGTCGCAGCCGTTCCTCCCTGTCGTAGTGGAACCCCACCACGCCTCGGCTGTCCTTGCGGTGTGTCAGCTTCCACATGCCCGAGTAGGTATATTCCACCTTCTGCAGGTCGTCCCGGTATTCCAGCAGGTTGTCTATGCCGTCATATCTCAGGTGTATGTGGTTGCCGTCGAAGTCTTCCACTTCCGTTACGCGTCCTATGGCATCATAGTGTCTTGTCTGTACGGCACCTTTCGGATTTGTCACCTGCGTGCAGCGTCCCAGTCGGTCATAGCGGTAGCTTGATGTATTGCCCCGGCTGTCTGATGCTTCCGTCAGATTACCGTCTTTGTCGTAGCTCAGTACGGTTTTTACACCATACGGGTCAGTGATACTTTCGGCCAGTCCTTCGCTGTACTCTATCTGCGTCTCAGCCCCTTCCGGATTGGTTCTTTTGGTCACATTTCCCTTTGTGTCGTAATCGAACTTCCATGTTCCTCCGTCCGCTGTGGTCACGCTCAGTGGTCTGTTGCGCAATGCCCCCTTACGGAAAAACACGGCCGATACACTGCCGCCTCCCGGATCGGAACTGTCGGTACAGTTTCCCCAGCGGTCGTATTTGTACAGGCTGCTGTTGCCTGCCGGATCAGTTTCCTGCAGGAGCTTGCGGTCCGAGTCGTATTTCCATCGGTGTTCGCCTCCGTTGGCATCCACCTTCCGATATACTAGTCCGTCCTTGTGGTAATATTTAGTAGGCTTGTCATGGCTGTCAAGCACTTTGGTCATGCCATCGAGGAATTGCAGCTTGTGGTCGTATATGCCTCCGTCTCCCCATGTGTGTACACATCGGGCTCCGATTTCGCAGCCGTCGTATTCGAAGAACCAGTTCAGTCCGTTTCTCCATGCCTCCTTTACGATCAGCCTTCCTTGGTATTCGTACCGCATGGCATCGCCCACAGCATTACGCTGGCATGTCATGTTTCCCTCCGCATCATATTCGTAGGATGCGAGTATTGTTTCTTCTCCCTTGTTTTCGGGATGAGGGCCTTTTATTTCCAGAATGTGTCCGTTACGCTCATCGCATTCCACGGTAAGCTTTCTTCCCGTACTGTCGGTAATCTCATTCAGGTGTCCCTTGCTGTTGTAGCCGAACCGTATGGCGAATCCGTTCGCATCCGATACGCTCTCTAGCAGATGTACGGAGTCGTATTCCTTCTGTGTGAATCGGTAGTACAGGTCTTCGTCCATATCCCAGATGCAGTAGCCGTCCTTTTCTTTTTGGGCTTCTTTGCGCTCTGCGCGGATGAACGAAGGCTTCTTCTCAGTCGGTAGCGGGAAGGCTACGGGTATTCCGTCGGACATTCGTAAGGTGAGGATACCGTCTTCCACTACGATGCCCATGTCGTATGCATGATGCCATCCATTGCCCAGTGGCCCTTGGTAGTCGCTTCGGCTGTACCAGGTACGTTCCCAGGAGAGAGGGACCGGACCGTCTATCCAGAAATCTTCCTCGTCTGTGAAGAATGTGCCGCTTGCCACGTCCACCGGGTGTCCGGTTACAGTACAGATGGTCTTGTGCAGCATGTCCTTCAGCTTGTCGCTCTTTATCTTTTTGTTTACGGCTCCATGCAGTTTGTCTGCCAGTTTCTCGGTCTTTTTCTTATACAGTCTTCCGAAAGCCCCCATACACTTGCGTGAGAGGGCGGCCATCGGGTTAAGCGGCACGGGCACGGGGCTGGTCAGAATCTGTCTGGCCGGAGGAATCGGGTTGATTACGCCAGTCGGCAGGAACAGTCCCGGCACTTTGTGTACGCTCGACATGCCCAGGTCGTTGCAGTCCAGATGCATGTGTGTTCCTCCTCCCGACAGCGGAAGTCCGTCGGCAAGTACGGTCAGACTTCCCATGAAGGCATGTCCGTTGTTTTTGGGTATGGGTATCGAGTTTGCCGCAAATCCGGCTCCCATCGGTACATGCGGTATGCTGCGTGTGGGGGTGGAAGCCACGGCACGTGGAATGAATCCGCCGATTTTTACGGTGGCACCCATCATGCCCACGGCCATGGTCAGTGCCGTGTGGCCTATCTCTGCGAGCTTAGCCGAGTCTGCATCCCCGGTTTCTTCCGCTGTGGGCGGAGGGGGGATATACGAGGCTACCGCCGCCGTCATGAAGTCCTGCGGACAGAGCAGTGTCCCTACATATGGGTGAGGCATCGGCACGCTTGTGGCCGGTGGTATGTTCACCAGGTGGATGTCCACTCCGATTACAGGGTCGAGCTGTTTGGAGATGGGCAGGCACGCCTGTCCTTTCATCCCCAGTGCTCCGAGCACGGGGAGTACGGCTGCCTCGCTCACGTTGTCTGCCAGACTGCCCAAGGCTGTGGCTGCCTTCAGTCCGGTGTCAAGCGCGTTGACGGACGGGGATACGCCCGCCTCCGCATTGGCGGAAGCTCCCGAAACCACACCCGACATCTGTGCCCCTACGGTGGCTTCAAGCTGTGCGCTTACCTGGTCGAAATACCCTGTTCCTGATGACATAGTTTATAGTTGTTTTTAGAGTGGGTTCAAGCTTTGAAAAACAGATAGGCCGACAATAGTATGGCCAGCACTACGATGACTCCGAGCCAGAAACGGAATCCGTTTGGCCCCAGTAGGTCAAGCCAGAAGTTTCCTCCCCAGCTTCCGGGGCGGGCATAGGTCCATTTCCAGTCCAGTATCAGTCCTGTCAGCCATACCAGCAGAATCAGGATGACTACAAGGTAGCCCGATTTCGGGTTTTCCTTGATGTACTCTGGGCCTTCACTGAACATTTGCTGAAGGGTCGTCCATATTTTGTTGATCCATTCCATGATATTTTCCTAGATTTTGTTTGTATTCATACAGAAAGTCCTCCCAGTCTTTGCCGATAACACGGCTCAGCACCGAGTTGATTTCCTCATTGCTGACTGACGGCTGGCGTTTCCGGCTTTCCAGCAGCTTGAGCAGCAGCAGAGGGTAAGACGAATGCTTTATCAGGTCTGACGACAGTTTGTCTGCCAGATGGAATCCCTCAATGTAGCACTCCGTTGCCCTTTCCGTATCGTATGCTTTCTCCCAGCACCATCCGCACATCCTCAGCGTTTCGGCTTGCATGAGGTAATCCTTGCAGTTTGCGTAGGCGTCTGCTCCCATTCGGTAGGTTTCTGCGGCATCGTTCCAGTCGGATTTTCGCACCTGTATGGATGCTTTCCCTACAAGCGAACTGCCGAGAAGACGCCCCGAAAGAGACGGGTCTAGTTTTCCTTCTCCCATCCTTGCCGCTTCTACCGCTTTATTGGCAAAATACAGAGCCATGTCCAGATCCTTATGATTAATGCGGTCTGTATATAGGATGGTATATACCGTTACGAACTGGCTCAGCCAGTTCATGTCTTTTTTTACATTGGCAAGTGCCATATCGAGGCATTTGCGTGCGTATAGGTCTGTTTGGGCAGCGTCTCCTTTCTTTACGCTGCTCATGAGTCTGGTTAGTGCCAGTCTGAATTCTGAAGCGGCAGGGTCGCTCCGGTCTTCGTTGGCTGCCTGTTCTGCCAGTTTTTCGGTTGCCCCGTCCATATCTATCGGGGGATAGATGGAAGCCGTTTCCTTCGGATAGGTCGCCATGAGTTTTCCGAATTGTTCCTGGCCGGTGATATCTCCGGTTCCCCATACCATCTGTTTGTCAAATGGTTGGGAGAGTGCCTGATTGAACCATTGCCGGCATCCTTCATAGTCCACAGTGCCTTCCAGATCGAAAATGAAGCTGCATTTCATGTCGGTACCGTTGACAAGTTCACGGGTCAGCCGGTTGAGATTTTCCACTACTGTCTGGGCTGCATTTCCGCTATTTATGGAACTGTCGTCTGCCTGCCATTCCACTTTCTCAAAAATGATGTCTTCAGGCTTCTTTGCGTCGTTCCAGTACTCTATTTGTTTGCTGATATATTGCAGTACATCTTTGCTGAACTCCATTGCGGATGTAAATGGGAGAGCGATGATGAAGACCATGTCTTCTTCTTCGCTGTCGATGGCCAACATGTAGTCATAGAAAGCCTTGAGCATGGTTTCGTCACCCGGATTGATGACAATGCGTATCATCTTTACCGGTTGTGTCACGGTATTCTCCCAAAGGTGGAGCATATTGTCTGCTATTTGTTGTATGGCATTGCTCATAGGTCAGTTCAGTTTTACGATTGTACCAGCTATGGCGGTTGTTCCGCTGGAGTCCACGGTTGCCTGCGTGGTACCAGAAAGGGTTGCAGTTTTGCTTCCCGTAGCGGTCACGTCACTTCCTTTTATGTTATATGCCTCTTCGGCACTGCTGTTTATTGTTTTTGCAGTCTGCGTGATTTCATTGACGGCCGTTTCCGTAATCTGGGCCTCTGCGGAGGATTTGATGTTCCCTTCGCTGTCCAGTTCAATGCTGGTTTTGCCTACGCACAGCATGATGGATTTGGATGCGGAAATCTTGATGTTTCCTTTTCCGTCGGCGGCATAGCTGTTGCCGGCCTGATCCGTCATGGTGATGCTGCCTTCGTCATCATCTATGGTGAGGGTACATCCGCTCCGGGTGGTCAGGCTCTTTTTCTTGTTGCCGCTGTCACCGCCTGTACCTGTCTTCCCGTTGAACAGGCTGCCCATTACGAATGGACGTTTCGGGTCGTCATACCGGAATCCAACCAGTACGATGTCGTCCTTTTCAGGGATGAAGACAAAACCTCTGTTGGTTGATACTTTATTGCTTATTCCGGCATCAGGAGTCATGACACGTATCCATGAGGTTGTCATGCCATCGCCCTGCCAGTTCATCTTTACCTGTACGCGTCCCTGTTTCTTGGGGTCATCGTTGCTTATCACTACCGCCTGCTGCGTCTGCGCCACGGGTAGAGGTACTTCCGGAGCCGGAAGACTTGTTGTCTGCGAGTAGAGTGCGGTAAAGTTGTTGTTGTAGCTTTCTCCGGTTCCGGCTATATGGGTAATTTCTGTGATGAAATATTCACCTAAAGTCTTTTCAATAAAATCAAATTGGAAGTTCTGGATTGCGGTTTGTATTTCCACTACGCTGCCGAGTGTTATCCGGTTGCAGTCCGTTTCACAGGATATGTAATGTGAAGGCGAAGCATCGCTCTGCTGTTTCTTTTGGAAATGGTTTTCTGCCTGACTGTCGTTCGCAACCCTGATTTCTGTATGTTGGAATGCTTTCGATTTGAAGAGTTTGACAGAAGCGTCAAAAGCCGTTTGTCCCAGCATGTTCATACCGGTGGGAACATTGGAAGCGGCACCTTTGCTGAATTTGCCGTTGGCGGAGTCGTATGAGTTTCCCTCTACCGGGCGGGCAAGCGTCTGGATTCCTATGTTCAGGTCGGATATTTCGCGTCCGTAGCTCAGCGGTATGGCTGATGGCAGTTTGTCTGGCTTGCCGAATACAAGTTGTTTCCCGTCATAGTACAACCATTCGTGATATTGTCTGGCCAGCCTTCGGATAAAGTCGAAGTCGCTTTCCATATACTGGCATTCGTATTCTATGTCAGCTGTATATTCCGGCTTGATGGCGCAAGGCACACCGGCCCTGTCGCATATTTCCTTTACTATGCTGAATAGCGTGGTATTGGTCCACGAAGCACAGTTTAGTTCTGTTTCAAGGAGGAAGGTCAATGAATACCCCTGGATAAGCAGATAGCCGTGATTGCCTTTCGAGCGGTGCAGTCCCACATGTGTCACTATCCCTTTGAAGCTGTTGCCGCCCAAAAGGATTTCTGCTTGCTTGCCTATCCAGTTCATGCTGTTGTCAAGCGTATGAGTCTTGTAGAATTCACCGGACTCTATATCCATGTGAACTTCAAAATAATGATGGTCATTGATGCACTGTTTCAACACAACCTGAAAAAAGGAAGGAAGAGGAACATCATCAATATTGACGGTTGTCATCTTCTGCTCAAGCATAACGGCAATGATTTTTTAGGTGAATAAATAAAATTGCCGCTTGACGGATTGAGCCCTTCAAGCGGCAATATCTTACATTCCGCTTAGGGGCGTTGCCCCGGAGCGTTTAGTTTTTCGGCCATCTGTTGTCAAGCGCAGCGTTGCCCACATTGATAAGCTCAGCGGAGAATGTGAGTGCGATGGTCATCGGCACGTCGTTGTTCACGTCAAGAGTTTCCTTGTAGTGTACGATGTAGGCGTTCTTGAACTCGATTTCCTTCATCTTAGCATCCTCTTCAATCTTCTTGTACACGATTTTTCCTTCCACCTGCTTGAACTGGCTGTTCAGCATGGCTTCGATGGTCGCAGTGTCGTCCGTTGATTCGATAACTACCGAAACACGTCCTCCCTGGATGTTTGAGGATGGTTTTCCCTTCGCGTCTGTTGTACGACTGAATTCATACTCAGAGTGCAGTACGTCATACTCTTTTCCTGCAAATTCCAATGTAGCTCTAAATGATGCCATAATTGATAGAATTTAAAAGTTTAACAATAAATTTGAATGACTCCGTTTCCCTTTTCTGAATCCTGTCGGCTTCCGTCAGAAAACAAAAAAAGAGAAAACTTCAAAAACGATCTTTTGAAATTTCCTCCGGTTCTTCCAGACGATTTCTGTTTTATTTGTGGAAAAAGAAGAAGAAAAATAAAACATCATCTTTGTCAATCGCAATTATAGGGAAATAAAATCATATATCCAAATATTTCTCCAACTTTTTTTGAAAAAGTTTTTTTGTAATCTTATATTATATGGATTTATCTTGTTGTAGTATTATGTTTTGCTCTTTTTCTTTGAACATTATTGTTTCTTTGGCAAAACTATAACGGATAATTTGTAGTTCAGATAAAAAACAATAGATTTGCAAATGTCACAATCTGAAATTTTGGAAATATATGAAAGAGAACAATACATTCGTGGCTCTATGTACAGAGTCTTTTACTTTCAATCATGCCGCAATATGTTCTGTTGCTATGGTGAAGGTGATTAATTCTGTAATAGTGCAGGAGTTCAATTCGCTTATCAGACCAGTTGCCGGTAAAGGAAACATGCTGGACACGTTTCTCTCCGTATTTGGTGGTAGTAAGTATGCCAATGCACCGGAGTTCCCGGAAGTGTTACGTTTGATGGAAATATTTACAGGTAATTGTAAGGTTGTGGTTTACGATGAGAAAGTAATTGTACAGTTGCGTAAAAACTGTAGATTCTTTGGCGCTGAGAGCACCTCTTTTTTTACTAATGAGTTTTTTTGTATTTCCCGTATGCCGGGAGAGGAGTTGGAGGAATCATGTGAGTGCTACAAGATTAAGCTGAAAGCTGATTGTTCTTTGCTTGATAAGGCACGTGCCTGTGCCGGATTGTATATGAAAGTCGGGCAGGCTCATAGGCTGTCTTCAAATGAATTGTGCGATGCTTGGGAACTTTTTTCAATGGGTAAGGAGGATTTGTATAATTTGCTTCCGGATCATGAGATTACAAACAGGAATACAATATTTTATCATAAGCATATTTTTATCTCCGGTATTTTTTCCCGATATCCGGATATCAATGTCTTGCTTTCCAAACTGCATAAGTTCGGAGCCATTAACTTGTTTTCATTTTCTTATACAGCCGATATGGTTGTTCTCGGAAAAGGGGCTGACCGCTCGGTTTGGGGAAAATTAAGACAAGATAATAATATTCAAATACTTACGGAAATTGCATTATATGATATACTGGATGATATTGAAGGACGATAGAATTATGCTTTCGGTAGTTGGTATTCCCGTTCTATTTTAGCAGACAGTTCTTTTGAGTCTGCCTGCCAGTCTTCGCCATAAAGGTTTTCCATCCGTCTTGCTATTTCTTCACGTTCTTTTCCATCCAGAGAATATATTTTATCAATGTAGGTGCTTGCAATGAAAGAAAGGTTTACGGTTTTCAGTTCATTGTCATCAAGTGCATATCCGTATTCAAAGGCTTCTGTAAGGATTGGTTCATAAAAAAGCCTGTCTTTTTTAAGTGCGGCAAGCAGTGCATAGCCATATTGGTTGACTGCTATGGATTTCAATTCCTCTTTCTTGGCAATTTCAGCTCCTTTAAGGAAGCATTTTACAGCTTGTTTGGTATCTCTTGAAAGATTGAATGCGATACCCTTATAGTCATATAGCTGTATCAGAATCTGGTTGCATTCCTTGGTTTCTTCTTTAGCCGTTTGTACAATGCTGATTCCTCTATCCAGTATTTTATGAGTGAAGGCAGATTCGTTTTTGAAACTCAGCATGAATCCTCCATAAATCAGATAGGCTGAAGCCCACATTACCGTTCCTCCAATTTCACGGCATATATCCACAAGCTCTTCTCCCAAATTTTTCACTTCCTGCTTTTTGCCTGCATTTGCAGCTTCTCCCAGTTCAAATAGGCATTTTCTATATCTCACTTGTGGATCATGAGGATCTCCTTGTGTGGCTATTTCCTTGTAGGCTCCTGACATATTCTGGTTGGGTATTTTAATCAGGCACGCCTTTTCCTTAAGCTTCTCTAGCAGTGGTTTGTATATTTCTCGGCCGTTATAGTCTGTTAATATCAGACTGGACTGGGTTGGAAGAATCTCCGCCAGTTCCTTTATGCACTTGTTTAGTGATTCCACATCTGCTATTTTGTAAACAACGACTGTTATACCCAGTATATTATCCGTGATCCCGGCAAAGGTTTTGAAACTGGTTACCAGACGGACATAAAATGATTTCATTTCGTCAATATCGTCATAGTTCAGTTCTTTTGCTTCCTGTTTCAGCTGTTCGAAGTCCGTCCATTTCCATTCCGGGTATTTTTTCATATCAGTCTCAAAGGACGTAATCCATTCAGTTATCAGAAAAGCATATAATGCCTTTGGCGATTCATAATCCGTCATGAATGCAAGAATAATGTCACTGCTTTTTCCGTAAGCAGATCCTTCCAGACGGATAAATCCTTCCACTAGTGGGTAGTCTTCCTGATTACAAGTTAGGCAATATACCTTTGCATCTGGACATTCTTGCCTTTTCTCCATCCAAAGATTCTGTATATAGCCTACTCTGATAGCTATCGGATTATGTTCGTTATTTATCATATCGGATTATATTTCTATTGTTTTAGCAAACTTTGTACTCGTTATTGTATATTCTTTGTTCAAAGACAAAGTCATGTCAGTAGATCATGAGCCCGGATATTGGCGAATATTTTCTGTGGTTTCCGGAAAGCCTGTAATGATTTCGTGTAGTGTTCTTGATACATACGATTCCTTGAAGAATACCAGATCGTTGTTGGGCTTGTTGATGTCTGACTGCAAAGTTTTGTTGGTATAGGACAGGATATCTCGGTCTCTGCTGTTATCATGCTTTCCAATCCGTCCTGAAGCAGCGAGTTGAAACGCAGTTTGAATGGTGGACGGGTAATCTTCGCATTCTTCAGATAGAATCGGATATTCACCATTTTGTAGATGTATCTCATGAGTACAATAATCTTCATGATTGTACTCTTACCGCTGACAGACTTGTCGATAAATACGGTCAGTGGCTTGATATATCTTATTTCCACTTCTTTAAGTGGGCCTAAGTTTTTGATGATTATGGATTCTTTCATTATTTGAAGTCGTTTTCTTATAGGCAAAGATACGGATAATTAATGGATTACGGGTGTGTGGGGACTGATTTTTCAATATTTAATTTGTTTGCCTCTGTCTCAAACGGTTTTATTGTTTGTTTGACTACATGTGCCAACGTACATTAGAACAGTTAATAGCCTGTTTTCTTGGTTGTTTTCAGGTAAAAGGCTATCTTTGTAACCAAAATACATTGATTATGTGCAAATTCTCTGAATCTACTAAACAGAAACTTGGTAATGCGATTATATATATTGCGCGTCATACATCCAGTCTCAGCAAGACAAAGCTGCTGAAACTTTTGTATCTGATGGAGGAACGTATGGCGTTGAAATATCATGTCCCTTTCATTGGTATTCCGTTTGAGGTATGGCAGGCAGGCCCTGTAGCAAAGGATGTCTTTGTTGACCTTTCAGACGGCCCGTATCTTCTGAAGTCTTTTGTAAAGACAGATTTCAAGGATGGCGGTACCTTCATTGAGGCGGTAGCCGATTTTGATGATAGCGAATTCTCAGAATGTGAGATAGAGATGATGGACGAGATACTGGCAAAATATGGTAATATGACTGCATCCGACCTGGTTGCAGAGACACACAAGGAGGGTACGCTTTGGTATCGGGTGGCTGCTCGCACGGGATTGCTGGAAGCATTCAATAAGCATGAATGCAACAACTCCGACCGGCAGATCGACTTTACTGAAGCAATGACTGATTGTGCGGCAGAGGATTATCGCGAGAGTTTGAATATACGACAGACGGCTAACCTCTTAAATGCGGAATCCCATGTTTGAAGAAGGTAATTTGTTGTTTTTCCGTCCTTTTTTGTTCAAGAACGGAGCTGAGCCGCAGAACAAGTTTTTCCTTGTGCTTAAAAAAATGGAAAGTGATATTTTGCTTGCCAGTTTGCCTACATCTAAAGACCATGTTCCATCAGATTTGGAGGTTAAGTATGGATGCTTGAACATTCCGGAGAGGATGCTGAATATTTTTGTGTTTATGGCTGGTGAAAATGTGGCTGTTAAGGATGACGGTACACCTTTTGCTTTTGATGAGAATACTTTTATTTATGGCTCCGATCTTGATACCTATCCGGCTGGACAGCTGGATTTACAGGAGCGTATGGCGCAGACTTCTATTGAAAAAATAGGTACGTTGGATGAACGTGTTTTCAATAATCTTATTGCTTGTCTGTCAGAAAGCAAAATGGTGAAGAATAAATTCAGAAGGATACTGCAAGGTTAGACGTATACTTATGTAAATCTCTATGATTGATTTAAATAATATTGTGGCCAAAGAGGGCATTGGTGAGGGAGGCAATTGGAAAGTATATAGATGCCTGTTGCAGGACTGTTCATCTTTGATTGTCAAGGAGTCTAAAGGTTTTGTTGATATGGCCATAAAAGGCAGTATAAAGAAATATCAGCTTATCAAAGCTTTAGATATTCCTACCACATCGTTTCTGGAAGTATCTTCTCTGGATGGCAAGCCTGTACTGGTTACTGAGGATTTGAATAGTGATAATATATGTTTCGTATCTCCTAATAGTGTTAAGACTGAGAAAGACGAACTCCTGGCTTGCTTGAGGGATAATTTAACTCCTTGTTTATCTTCTGAACGGATAGATTCTAAGTCTGAGCAGTATTTTTATAAGAATAAAATAAAGGAAATTTCAAACTTTCCGTCTTTTTTACAACGTGTTAAAGAAGACATTAACAAGGCTGCATGTCATAATATATCTATTGCCTTCGATTCTTATTTCTTCTCTATCGAGAAAGGTAAATCCTGTTCCGTTATTGATTATAAGATTGCAGATTGGGATAATATAGAGGAATGTGAAGATATAGATTTCAAGGGATTATTGAATGTTAATATTGTGGAGTTTCAGGAGGCTATGTTTAAGTTTCTTGAGTTATTTGTTCAGGCAGGAGAAAAAAGGGAACTTTATCAATTATTGACTTCAAATCTGACTCCGTAATATTGTAATAAACTTACTGATATATTTTAAATTGATTATTGGTTTGATATATTTATGAATAACTTTTGGATTGTTTTTTTTAAGACTTTGAATCGGACATTGAACATGTTGACTTTGGTTTCTGTCATCTTTGTTTTTTGTTTGGATATGTGGCTTTTTGATATTCCTGCTCCCTGCCAGTTCTTTGTTGCTTGTGGAAAATTCTTTTACGGTGTTGGGCTGTCGTTCATTGCCGCCTACATATTCTACCTCATAACGGTTCATTATCCCGAAGTAAAGAAGGCAAGGACTGTTTATAAGGTTTCTGACTTTCCGGCTATGGCAATAGTTACGAATATCGAACGGATATTCATTGATATGGCAGAGAAGCAAGGAATGGATATTAAGAGAGAGAATCTGAATGAAGAGCTGATTAAGAATATTCTTTCTTCTACAAGATGTTATGATGATTCAACTCTCAATGATATTGATTCTCAAGGGAAAACAAAAGCAAAAAACTGGCTTGGGTATATTATCTCTATTGAAAAAACTTATCGTTCATTTATTAATGGTGTCAAACCACTCTATTCTCAGCTTGATTCAGAATATGTTGCTGCTATATCTGAGATTGAGCAATGTGATTTTTCCCAGCCTATTTTGGCAATGTTTCCTTTTTTAATATTACAGCAAAAGACACAACAGGAATCACAACAAAATATAGACTCAATTACTTTTAAGTCCGATTTAGGGAGTTCCTTTCTTGATTTATATAATAAATCTCAAGTTTTACGTAAGATTATTGAAGAACGCCGACTGAGATATAAATATTGATATGTTTTTTTTGATTTGTATTTTTTGAGTTGTAGCCATATCATTTTATTTCGTACATAATATGATTTAGCCAACTAATTCTGCAATACTTTTTGTGTGATTGGTTGGCTAAATTTACTTTTGTGATAATATTAGGATAAAATTTAAGTAATATCTTAATATTGGCATTTTAGAAGTTACCAAGGGGCTAATTTTTCTATGGATGATATATCCGTTAGACTAATGCCGTTTTCTTTTGCTATTTGCAATATTTCAGATAATATTGTGTGATCAAAGAATATAAAACTTTGCCCTGCTTCTGGTGTAAAGAATATAGAGATAAAAAAATTTATATTTGATATAAGTAATTCATTTAAAATATCTGTTTTAAATAAACCATCATAAACTCTTATTAAATGTGGAGGAGATGTTTGCTCTAATAAAACTGTTCCATTTTTTTTTCTTAACAATATGTCTTTTTTGACCTTTATATAATATGAAGAAATCTCTTTTACTTTTAATTTAACCCAATCAGGTTCATTATAAAAATATAATCCAGATCTAAAATCTAAAGAATTATACTCTATAATTTGATTATTATTCCAATAATATAAATTGTTAAAAATCTTCTCAAGTATAGATTTCGCTTTAAAGGTTTTAAAGCCATAAGGACCGTAGCCATTATTGTCTATGTCATATTGATAACATAAACAGTAAGGAATACGTATCAAGTTTTGTACTGAATCAAAGCAGTTACAATATTCTGGTAGTGGAAATTTAATCAAACGTTCCATATATTTTAATATGTAAAAATAATTTCTTCTCCTTTAGGATTTATAGAATGTATATGACCACTAGAATGGTGTGGAGGTATACCAATTCCACCAGCATCAGGATGCCCATCTGGATGCTCCTGCCATTCATTCTTTCCTTTATTGTTTTTGCGTCCTAATGATGTTGCTCCATTTGCTTTCATTGACTCCCAATTCCTACCTCTACTACTAGGTCTTAAATCTTCTAAACTTATGTTTGTTCCTCCTTTTGAAATTCTAGGAACTTGAGCATGTGTACGTGCCTTTATTAGTGCATCCTTTCTATTTTTGGCCTTTATTACACAACTCAATCCTAACGGATCAATCCAAGTGTTTATATCCTGTACATACCCATAAAGAGTAGGATTTTCTCCTGCTAATCCAATAAGGTCAGAAGATATGTAAATTCCCATCTGTGTGGAGTAGTATCTGAACCGATTGTAGTACAGTCCAGTTTCTATATCCTCGTACTGTCCCTGATATCGGAATGGAATGAAGCATTTTTCTCCTGTATATTCCTTCGCATTCCCATACACGTCCAGCAGCATCTCCCAAACAAGTTTTCCCTTGCTGTCGTATGCCTGCGTAGGGGTTCCCAGATAGTCATGCACAATCGTGTAGCGTTCCTGTTCCGTCACTTTGGCCACGGGGGTGAAGCTCTGTCCGTCATACACCCATGTGATGACATTTTCAAATGTCACCTTACGGTCGTAGCTTTCCCGTCCCATGTCGTCTGTCACAAGCCGTGGTCGTTTGTCCTCCCTGCAGTCCCACTCATGCAGCAGCACGTTTTCGTCCCAGCAGAACATCCTTGCCGTTCCATCGGATGTCTTTGTCGTGCGTCTGCCCAGTGCGTCGTACTCGAATGCCACGGTCTTTCCTTCCGGTGTGATGACGCTTTCCAGCATACCGTTGGCCAGCCACGTGTAGCAGGTGTCTCCAGGCTGCCATGCCTGTGCATTGCCTGCTTCTGCTTTCTCACTACCCGTGAAAATGCTCAGAAAGCCGTGCCGTGCCTGTGCCTTTGGCGCTTCTGTCAGATTTCTCCGGCTCTTGCATACGAGGTTCCCCTCGCAGTCATAGCTGTAGT
>CALUJF010000043.1 GCA_944320855.1 uncultured Phocaeicola sp. | reverse complement strand
CCAGACCTGCTGCGGACAGCCTATGGCGAATGCAGGGTTCGAAAACGAATCGAAGGAATTAGCCAAGCGATTCGATAGATTATTTGAAAGCTATGATTATATAGTCGGTCCTTCTGCCAGTTGTGTAGTATTCGTGCGCGATCATTATGGCAATCTGCTGGAAGGAGAAAAACATCGTTGTGCCAGCGAAGGCAAGATATACGATATCTGCGAGTTTATTCACGATGTAGTAAAACCGTCTTCCCTTCAGGCTTCATTCCCTCATAAAGTAAGTATTCAGAACAGTTGTCATGGAGTGCGTCTGATGAAACTTTCTTCTCCAAGCGAATTGAACATACCTTATTATAATAAATTGCGCGATTTGCTGTCGTTGGTGAAGGATATCACGATTGTAGAGCCAGAACGTCCCGACGAGTGTTGTGGCTTTGGCGGTATGTTTGCCGTTGAGGAACACGATGTATCAGGGCAAATGGGGCGTGACAAAGTAAAACGTCATATGGCTACGGGAGCCGAATATATCGTAGGAGCTGACGGCTCTTGCCTGATGCATCAGAACGGTATTATCTCTCGTGATAAACTTCCTATAAAGACCATTCATATTGTTCAAGTATTAGCTGCAGGATTATGAGTACAAAACATTCAAAAGCTGCCGGAAAGTTTCTGGAGAATAAAGGACTGGCAGCATGGCACGATGAAACATTGTGGATGGTTCGTGCCAAACGTGATAAAGTAAGCAAAGAGGTTCCTGAATGGGAACATCTGCGTGATATGGCATCTGCTATAAAGATGTATAGCAACAGTCATCTGGAGCAGTTGCTGATGGAGTTTGAAAAAAATGCCTTAGCCAACGGAGCTCATGTCTATTGGGCAAAAGATGCCGATGAGTATTGTTCCATTGTCTATAATATATTGAAAGGACATCAGGTGAAGCATTTTATCAAAAGCAAATCAATGCTGGCTGAGGAATGTGGACTGAATGAATTTCTTGAAAATAAAGGTATAGAGGTCGTAGAAAGCGATTTGGGAGAACGTATTCTCCAGCTGATGCATAAACGTCCGAGTCATATCGTACTTCCTGCTATCCATGTTAAGAAAGAAGAAATCGGAGAGTTGTTCGTCCGTGAGATGGGAACAGAGCCCGGCAATAATGATCAGACTTATCTTACCCATGCTGCACGTAAAAACCTGCGCCGTAAGTTTATCGAAGCCGAAGCAGCTATGACAGGGGCTAATTTTGCCGTTGCTTCAACCGGAGAATGCGTCGTTTGTACAAACGAAGGTAATGCCGATATGGGAACATCGCAGCCCAAACTTCAGATAACAGCGTTCGGTATGGAGAAAATTGTACCGGACCGTGATGCACTGGGAGTATTTACCCGTCTGCTTGCCCGTTCAGGTACCGGACAGCCTATCACGACCTATACATCTCATTATCGGAAACCTCGTAAGGGAGGAGAGTTGCATATCATCATTGTAGATAATGGCCGAAGCCGTATTTTGGCCGATCAGGAACATGTCAAAACCTTGAACTGTCTTCGCTGTGGAGCATGTATGAATACCTGTCCGGTATATCGCCGTTCGGGAGGTTACTCATACACTTACTTTATCCCCGGTCCTATAGGTATCAATCTGGGTATGCTGAAAGCACCTCTTCACTACTATGATAACGTATCGGCATGTTCTTTGTGCTATTCATGTCAGAACGTGTGTCCTGCAAAGGTGAATCTGGCAGATCAGATTTATCACTGGAGACAGCAACTGCATACATTGGGGGTAGCCAGTTCTTCCAAGAAACTGATGTCAGGTGGTATGAAATTCCTTATGTCACGTCCGGCATTATTCAATTTCGCTTTAAAAAATGCTCCTATTGTAAACTCATTGCCTCGAGGCATGATATACAACGACTTGAATGATTGGGGTAAAGAACGTGAAATACCTGAATTTGCCAAAGAGAGTTTCAACGAAATGTGGAAAAAGAATAAAGTGAAATAAGTATGAGTAGCAGAGAAGACATATTGCAAAGCATACGCCGCAATACCAGAGTGCGTTATGAAAAGCCAGATTTGTCCGGTTTAGAGCATGAAGCTCTTACATACGAAGATAAACTTTCAAAGTTTTGTGAGATTCTAAAACAGGTAGGCGGACAGGCTGTAATACTGAAAGATAAGGAAAATGTCAATGACATGATAAAGGCTGCATATCCTGAAGCCAAACGCATTGCCTCAACAATAAAGGAAATAAAAACCGGAAATACAATACAACCCATTACTTGCAGCACTTTTCATCCGGACGATGTAGAGAATTCGGGAGACCTGGATGGTACTGATGTGGCAATCGTAGATGGACGTATAGGGGTATGTGAGAATGGAGCAGTATGGTTGACCCAAGATGTAGAACAACGTGCCGTATATTTTATATCCGAAGCGCTTGTAATTATACTCGACAGAAACAATCTGGTAAATAACATGCACGAGGCTTATAAGCAAATCGATACAGGCGAATATGGCTATGGCGTATTCATTTCCGGCCCTTCAAAGACAGCCGATATCGAACAAGCGCTTGTCATGGGAGCACACGGAGCCCGCAGCGTTACGGTAATTCTGATTTGACAGTTCTTTATGACCTAAATAAAAGCTTGCCCTATTCACGTAGAGCAAGCTTTTTTATTGGTATGCCCGGTATATATATATTATCCTGTCAACCCTTTAAGAGTCCATTTATGCAAAATATTGTTTATCCAACTGATGAATGAATTGTTTAAAGGCAGACAAATACTTTGTTTTCTTCGAAATAATTGTTTTCTTTGCATATATTGCAAAAAATGAGACGACTATACATAAACAACCTTAAATAAAAACAAACATTTTATGAAGCAGAAATTCAAAAAAGTGCTTGTCCTTGGCTCGGGAGCTTTGAAGATTGGCCAGGCAGGTGAGTTTGATTACTCAGGTTCACAAGCTCTTAAAGCCCTGCGCGAGGAAGGAATCAAGTCTGTTCTAATCAATCCAAACATCGCTACCATCCAGACTTCGGAAGGTATAGCAGACAGTGTATATTTCTTGCCTGTCAATACATACTTCGTTACAGAAATCATCAAGAAAGAAAGACCGGACGGCATCCTTCTTGCCTTCGGTGGTCAGACAGCATTGAACTGCGGTACTGAACTTTATCAGAAAGGTATTCTAAAGGAATATGGGGTAAGTGTCTTAGGTACATCTGTAGAGGCTATCATGTACACTGAGGACCGTGACCTCTTCGTAAAGAAACTGAACGAGATTGAAATGAAAACCCCTGTCAGCCAGGCAGTGGAAAACATGAAAGATGCCCTCGATGCTGCACGCAAGATAGGTTATCCTGTAATGATACGTTCGGCATATGCACTTGGAGGACTCGGTAGCGGTATCTGTCCTAATGAAGAGAAGTTTATCGAACTGGCTGAAAGTGCATTCACATTCTCTCCACAGATTCTGGTGGAAGAATCTCTGAAAGGATGGAAGGAAATAGAATTTGAGGTTATCCGCGATGCAAACGACCACTGCTTCACTGTGGCAAGTATGGAAAACTTCGACCCTCTGGGTATCCACACAGGTGAATCTATCGTTGTGGCTCCTACATGTTCTCTTACAGAAGAACAGGTTACAATGCTTCAGGATTTGTCGAAGAAATGTATCCGTCACCTTGGTATCGTAGGTGAATGTAACATCCAGTATGCTTTCAATGCCGAAACAAACGACTATCGTGTAATAGAGGTTAATGCACGTCTGAGCCGTTCTTCAGCTCTTGCATCAAAAGCTACAGGTTATCCTCTTGCTTTCGTTGCGGCTAAAATCGGTTTGGGATATACTCTCGACGAAATAGGAGAAATGGGTACTCCTAACTCTGCTTACAAGGCTCCGGAACTTGACTATCTTATCTGCAAGATACCTCGCTGGGACCTGACTAAGTTTGCAGGCGTTTCAAGACGCATCGGTTCAAGCATGAAATCGGTAGGTGAAATCATGTCTATAGGACGTACTTTCGAGGAAATCATCCAGAAGGGTCTCCGTATGATTGGTCAGGGTATGCACGGTTTCGTAGGAAACGACCATACTAAATTTGAGAACCTTGATGACGAACTTGCCAACCCGACAGACTTGCGTATCTTCGCAATTGCACAGGCTTTGGAAGAAGGCTACAGCATAGAACGTATATACGACCTTACCAAGATTGACCCATGGTTTATCGGCAAACTGAAAAATATTGTTGACTACAAAGCTAAACTCCAGACATATAACTCTCTGGAAGAACTTCCTGCTGACGTTCTCCGTGAAGCAAAAGTCCTTGGTTTCTCTGACTTCCAGATAGCACGCTTCGTTCTTAAACCAACAAGCGGAAATATGGAAAAAGAAAACCTGGCTGTACGCGAATACCGTAAGAAGCTTGGTATCCTTCCGGCTGTTAAACGTATCAATACGGTTGCTTCAGAACATCCTGAACTGACTAACTACCTGTATATGACATACGCCGTGGAAGGTTACGATGTGAACTATTACAAGAATGAAAAATCAGTTGTGGTTCTCGGTTCGGGTGCTTACAGAATCGGTTCTTCAGTAGAGTTCGACTGGTGTTCTGTAAATGCCATACAGACTGCACGCAAGTTAGGCTATAAGTCTATAATGATCAACTACAACCCTGAAACCGTGTCTACAGACTACGACATGTGCGACCGTCTGTATTTCGACGAGCTTTCATTCGAACGTGTTCTCGACGTAATCGACCTTGAACAGCCTCGCGGAGTTATCGTTTCAGTGGGTGGACAGATTCCTAATAACCTGGCAATGAAGCTTTACCGTCAGTCAGTGCCTATCCTCGGAACATCACCAGTATCTATCGACCGTGCAGAAAACAGAAACAAATTCTCTGCAATGCTCGACCAGCTTGGTATCGACCAGCCGGCATGGCAGGAACTTACAAGTCTGGACGACGTGAAGTCATTCGTACAGAAGGTAGGCTATCCTGTTCTTGTTCGTCCATCATATGTACTGAGTGGTGCAGCCATGAACGTATGCTATGACGAAGAAGAACTTACAAGATTCCTGCAAATGGCAAGTGAGGTATCTAAGGAATATCCTGTGGTAGTATCTCAGTTCATGCAGGATACAAAAGAAATTGAGTTCGACGCTGTGGCTCAGAACGGTGAAGTTGTGGAATATGCTATCTCTGAACACGTGGAATATGCCGGTGTACACTCAGGTGACGCTACATTGGTATTCCCAGCCCAGCAGATTTATTTCTCTACAGCACGTCTGATAAAGAAAATCAGCCGCCGCATCGCTAAAGAACTTAACATATCAGGTCCTTTCAATATCCAGTTCCTTGCACGCAAAAATGAGGTTAAGGTTATCGAATGTAACCTTCGTGCTTCAAGAAGTTTCCCATTCGTATCAAAAGTTCTGAAGAGAAACTTCATCGAAACAGCTACACGCATCATGCTGGATGCTCCTTATACTCAGCCGGACAAATCGGCCTTCGATATTGACCGTATCGGTGTCAAGGCTTCTCAGTTCTCATTTGCACGTCTTCAGAATGCTGACCCTGTATTGGGTGTCGATATGTCTTCTACAGGTGAAGTGGGCTGTCTGGGTGATGACTTCAACGAAGCATTGCTCAACGCTATGATAGCAACAGGATATAAAGTTCCTAAGAAAGGCATCTTAGTTTCTTCAGGTGCTACTAAATCGAAAGTAGACCTGCTTGATGCAAGCCATGCCTTGAGCAAGAAGGGATATAAGCTATATGCTACAGCAGGTACTGCTACATTCCTGAACTCACACGGAATCCCTACAACTCCTGTATTCTGGCCAGATGAACGTCCTGATGCTGAAAACAATGTGATAAAGATGATAGCGGAACATAAGTTCGACCTTATCGTGAACATCCCTAAGAACCACACTAAGCGAGAACTTACCAACGGTTACCGTATCCGTCGCGGTGCGATAGACCACAATATCCCGCTTATCACAAATGCACGTTTGGCAAAGGCATTTATCGAAGCGTTCTGCTCTATGGATGAAAAAGACATCCAGATTAAGAGCTGGCAGGAATATGTATAATGATTTTTTTCTAAAACTATAACTTAAATCCCGGATGCCGAATGGTGTTCGGGATTTTTTATATGCTGTTCAGTGAGCGTTCAATAGCCGTTCAGTGAACATCCAATAAACGGGGAATAAACGAGGAATAAACACAATCCAAACAGTACTTAAACAAAAAGTAGGACACATTAATACCGCGCCCTACTCTCTATTGAAATATTTATTATGCTTATTACTTCACTTCAACATCGCTGATAACCTTTGCTTCGTATTTAAACTTGGCAAATCCTTCTTTCAGCTTCTGGATATTGGTTTTCTCAGCATCGTAAGTAACAGTCACCGTACGGTTCTTAAGGTCTGTTTCCATCTTCTTTACACCTTTTTCGAAAGGTATATTTTTCTTTACTTTGTTTTCACAGTTAACACATTCCATTTGGTCAACTTTGAATACGATTTTACGAAGTTCTTTAGCAGATACCTGAGCTGCACACATGAAAGCAGCCATGAATGTAAATAATAATACTCGTTTCATGTTAATCAATTAAGAATTAAAAATTAATAATTAAAAACCTTATTCAGTTTAGTAATTAACAATTAAAAATTAATAATGGCGTTAAACTAATTATTAACTCTTAATTATTAATTATTAATTCGTCGTTAGTTTCTTGGTAAATTATATCTCACTCCTATATATCCTTTCGCACCGTGCATAGGTCCCCAAATCATTGAAGCATCAAAGTTATCTCCCCAAGGATTGTCTGCACCTATAATGGCATTTTTCTGTTTGAAGTTTGTAAGGTTCTCTCCACCTATATATACAGACCAGTTTCTGAAGAAACGTGTTACCTGGAAGCTCAACTGCTCGAAGCCTTTATATCTTTCGTTCCATGATAAATAACCTTGAGCTATTTGTTCTTCAGTCGGTGGTGTAGGCATACGTCCACCACCGTTCAACTGCAGCGTTCCGTCAAACTGCCATTTACCGAGAGGAGTTTTGTACGAGGCAGTAAGCAAACCTTTATACTTTCCTGTCAGTGCTTTTTCGTAAAGAGTTCCGTTTATAGTCTGTTTAACGTCAGTCATACGCCATGCGGCAGTAAGATTGAAACCTTCGAAGAACGGATATGTAGCCTCAATCTGGAAAACCTGTGAATAGGAACGTCCGTCAAGATTTCCGAACGAAATCTCATGTGCATCCGATTCCATATCTATTACTAACTGATTCTGAAAATCAGTATAGTAGTACTCTGCATTCAGATTAAGAGTCTTTCCGAAGAGAGGAATATATGTGGCAATACTCAATCCATAGTTCCAAGCCTGTTCCTGCTCAAGATTATCAGCAATTATAACTTTACGGCTGCTGGCAAGCATGTAACAGTTTTCGGCAAAGATATGGTTGGTACGATATCCCTTTCCGGCAGAAGCACGGAAGTTGATATATTCGTTTGGTGCATATTTAATGTTTGCACGTGGAGTAACGAAGAAGCCATACAAATCGCTGTAATCAGCTCTCAAACCAGCCATTACTGTAAGTTTATCGCTCGGCATATATGTATATTGGGCATAAGCACCGCTAACAGCTTCCTTATCTATACCCGGTGCCGCTCCTTCGTATTCATCATCCAGATATATCTGGTCGTAACGGTCGTAGTTGAGGCTCAATCCTGTAGACAAAGAATGCTGTTTATTGAATTCTGTTTCAAACAAAAGAGAAACATATGCATTCTGCTGGTCTACATTATAGATTTTACGTCCGTAAAGAGCATCCATATTATGGATTGTACCCGAAGTGATAAGTGCAAGGTTTGTGTTATGCTCCTTATTGAAGATATAAGCCTGCTTGATGAAAGCCTCATATCTGTCTGTATTCATATCTATGCGGTAAGGGTCTGTATAAGTATGTCCGCCATGTGACACCTGTCCGCTGGCACGTTCTTCATTGATAAATTTGATACCGGCCTGGAACACATACTTATCGCCCATATATGCCCATCTGTTGAAAAGATTGTATTGCTCCACCTGAGGAATATCGGCAAATCCGTCACCATCGCTGTCGTGTGCCTTAGTTTCATTCTCATAATGCGCAAAAAGCATTGTACTCCACTTGTCAGACAGTTTAACGGAAGCATCGGCATTTGCCTCATAACGGTTGGTGGTACTTGCAAAAAGGTTTGCAGAAAACCAGTCGGCCTCAGCTGCCTGAGGTTTCTTGAATTCGATATTAATTTGACCTGTAAGAGCCTCGTAACCGTTCTTTACAGACGATGTACCCTTACTTACCTGGATACTGTTCATCCATGGTCCCGGAACATATCCCAAGCCGTATGGCGCAGACGCACCTCTGAAGTTAGGAATATTCTCAGTAAGCATCTGAACGTATGTACCTGAAAGTCCAAGCAGTTTTATCTGCTTTGCTCCTGTAGCAGCGTCCGAATAGTTCACGTCTACAGAAGGATTGGTAACAAAGCTTTCACCGAGATTACAACATGCCGCACGGCACAACTCGTCAGAGTTTATGAGTTCGGCATTTGTCACACTGCTACGCAGTTTCTGGAATCCCATCTTCCTGCCTGTTACATTTACTTCTGCCAGCTGTACACCTTCATTTAGTACTATATCGATATACTCCTGATAGGATGCAATGCTTATGGTATCTGTATTATATCCGATAAAACTTACAACAAGCTTGTCTGCATCAGCAGGACGTTCGAGGGTGAATTCTCCATTCATATCGGTACTTCCACCATGTGAGGAATTCAGCCATACAAGATTTGCTCCGGGTATAGGTTCGTTGTTACCATCTTTCACTGTACCCGTAAGCGTGTTGGCCGCCATTAGAGGTAAAGCGGTCAAAGACAATAAAATAGATAAGTATTTCATTAAAAAAAATATTTAGTTAAACACATTTTCATGGTGCAAATGTAGCTATTCCACTCTGCAACCATATTGCAAAGAAGATACAGCACATCCGGAATAACAAAACCAAATGTGTAAAACTAAATAATCAATACTGAATGATAAGCCAATAACTTCCTTCCGCTATTAATGACAGGAGGAGCGTTAGGAGCCTGTGAGAATAACAGTCCGGCAGAAACCGGTTGTGACATGTACGATACGTGTTCTGGCAAATAAAACGGCATCGGAACAAACGACACCATGTCATCATCCTGTGAAACTTTGAAAAAATCTATGTTATAATGAACATTGATGCAGGAACATTCTTCAGATACAGATGTACATGAATTGTCATCATTGGCGTGATGACAGCATCCTCCCATATTGGTATGTGAATGAATTGGAGAGGAACATGCCTGTGTCTTGCAATAAGCCGAACAGATATGTACCACTCCTGCACCTGCTCCAAGATTAAATACCACGGAAACAAGTATAAATACCAATATGTTGCACAAGTTCTTCATCGATTGCAAAGATACGAAAAACTATTAAAATATGACAAAACAGGACAAACTATTTTGGATTGTAAACCTGCAAAGGCAATTCGCCGCGCAATGCTCCCAGTGCATTCATTGCCAATGCACCCATTTCATCCTCACCGGGGATAACCACTACAGGAGCCAGCCCGTCAATCCATGAAGTGATTTCGGACACTACATAATCTCCGTGAGCCATTCCTCCTGTCAGTATAATAGCATCAGTCTTTTGCCTCAAGACTATATGCATGCTGCCTATAGTCTTTGCAATATTATATGCCATGGCATGGAGTACATTATAGGCATGAGTATTCCCGGCCTTTATCTCGGCTACTACATTTCTTACATCAGTAGTTCCCAAGTGAGCGAACAATCCACCATGTCCGTTTATCTTCCTGCGTATCTCGTCATACGTGTATTTACCGCTGAAACACAAATCCACAAGCTGCCTTGTCGGTATAGAACCGGCTCTTTCAGGGCTGAAAGGTCCGTCACCGTCAAGTGCATTGTTTACGTCTATCACCCTACCCTCAGCATGTGCACTGATGGATATTCCTCCTCCCATATGTGCAACAATCAGATTCAGTTCTTCATATCTGCATCCGATACTTGCAGCGTATCTGCGTGACACGGCACGGCTGTTCAATGCATGAAAAACGGATATTCTGGAGATTTCAGGCATTCCAGTCACACGGGCCAAATCGCTCATCTCGTCAGTAACCACAGGATCTGCAATATATGCAGGACAGTTGCATTCCCTTGCAATCTCATCAGCTATGAGTCCTGCAAGGTTTGAAGCATGTTCCATCTCTGAGTTCCTCAAATCATGCTTTATCTTCTCGTCTACAAGATATACACCTCCCTGAGTAGGTTTCAGCAATCCTCCACGTCCTATTACTGCATCAAATTCCAGACCGAAGCCTGCTTCTTTCAATGATTTGACTATCAGCTCCATTCTGAAATCGTGCTGTTCGTTTATATGTGAAAAACGCGACAAATCCTCTGCCGGATGATACACGTTCTCACTCCACAACTGATTTTCGTTATCATAAACCGCAACCTTCGTTGAGGTTGACCCTGGATTAATCACAAGTATTCTCATATTTGTAAGTTTTTCAGTTTATAAGTTTGTAAGTTTCTTTATGTAGGCTCTATGCAACTTAAAAACCAAAATTATTTTCCCGCCAGACATGCCAGAACCAGACTATAATACTTCGAGTTGCCCGAATCACTACGAGATGGGACAACCACCGGCGCAATGGTGCCGGTAAGCATTCCTGCCATATTGGCATCTCCAAAAAGGGAAAGTGTTTTATAAAAGGTATTTCCGGATTCTATGTTAGGGAATATCATTATATCTGCATTGCCTATCACGGGCGATGACATTCCTTTTATTTCTCCACTATGGGCATCACATGCAGTCTTGGCATCCATAGGCCCGTCAATATACACCTTGCCCATCTTGCCTTCTGATGCTTCTTTTTTCAGTTCAGTATAGAAAATGGTATGAGGGAACTTGGCATTCACCTTCTCCGAGCAATGTACCAATGCTACACGCGGTTCCTCCATACCCAGACGATTGCATATCGCTATATCGTTCATTATCATTGCCCTGAACTGGTCGAGGGTAGGTTTTGGAATTACTGCCGCATCCGAAAAGAACAGCAATTTGTGATAAAGAGGTATTTGGGCTACGGCCACATGGCTAAGTACTCCCCCGGAAGGAAGCAAACCTTTTTCCTTATGCAAGACGGCTCTAAGAAGATTGTCTGTATTAATCAGTCCTTTCATAAGGACATCAGCCTCACCGGAGCGGACAAGCTCTACAGCCAGAGCAGCGGCATCATCGGGCATAGGAGCGGTATATACCCGGACAAAATCAGGAGATGCAGCATACAGACTGTTGGAAATATCCACATGTTCTTCATCCGTTACCAGAAGATACTCTGCTATTTCCTCTCTGAGGCTTCTTATTATAACATATTCTGTATGGGGGTCATTAGGACAAACGACAGCGACTCTGCGTCTTTTATTACTTAAACGCAGCCTGCTTACCATTTGGGAAAGTGTTCTTACAGGTTCCATAGTGTGTTATTTTAAACAAATATCTGAAATAAATCCGATTTTTCCGTATATTTGTCAGAGTTATAATAAAGATTAACGTATGAAAACGTATAACACATTCGATATACAGGCCGATTATGACAGTTTGCATAGCAAATTGCCATCAGACCGGAAACGTCCGATAATAGGAATCACCGCGAATATCAGCGACGGAAACGTATCACTGTTTCCCGGATATTTCAAGTCTATATATGAGGCAGGAGGTATTCCTTTGGTAATCCCGCCATCGGAAGATTTAAGTATCCTGCCTAATCTGCTTGACTCACTTGACGGCATACTCCTGAGTGGAGGAGCAGATGTCAATCCGCTGTTCTTAGGCGAAGAGCCTGTAAGGGAACTCCACAATATCAATCCTTACCGCGACCGTCAGGAACTGATGATTGTGAAAATGGCAGCCGACAGACAGATTCCTATACTTGGCATATGCAGAGGAATACAGGTTATGACTGCCGCATTAGGAGGAAAGCTATATCAGGACATCTATTCACAGGCTGAAGGAAAACTGATAAAGCACAGTCAGGACCTCGACCGTTCATATGCATCGCACACTGTAAAAATCGAAGAAGGAAGTCTGCTTGCCGAAGTGATGGGTACGACTGTATTGCCCGTAAACTCATTCCACCACCAAGCTGTAAAAGAACCGGCACCGGGATTTAAGGTCTGCGCACGCTCGAACGACGGAATAATAGAGGCGGTAGAAAGTACAGAATACAAGTCAATGATAGGCGTACAGTGGCATCCGGAATGTTTCATCCTTAACGGTGACACGCTTATGATGCCGCTATTTGAATGGCTGATAAAGGAATCATCATCATTCAAGGAAGCTAAAAGACTTCACCAGAGGATATTGACGCTCGACACTCATTGCGACACACCGATGTTCTTCGGCCAAGGTATCAACTTTGCCACAAGAGATACAAAAATCAAAGTCGACCTCCATAAAATGACTGAGGGAAGACAGGATGCCACAATCATGGTGGCATACATTCCACAGAAAGAACGCACGGACGAGGCTCTACTTGCCGCAACAGCCAAGGCAGACAGACTGCTTAATGAATTGGAAAAGATGGTAGCAGAGAACTGTACGGCTTTGGATATTGCTTATACGCCTTCCGACCTTTACCGTCTGAAGATGGAGGGTAAGAAAGCCATCATGCTCGGTATAGAAAACGGCTATGCCATTGGTAAGGACATCACAAATGTGGAGCGGTTCAGAAAAAGAGGCGTGGTTTACATGACTCTATGCCACAACGGCAACAATGACATATGCGGTTCGGCAAGATACAATGACGAAAATCTTGGTGTAAGCCGGTTCGGCGAGGCCGTAATACACGAAATGAACCGTACAGGAATGATGATAGACCTGTCGCACTGTGGAGAGAGAAGTTTCTACGACACTTTAGAGATAAGCCGGATGCCGGTAGTATGCTCACATTCGTCATGCCGTTCTTTATGCGACCATCCGCGCAATCTCACTGACGAACAGATAAAAGCCATTACGCGCAAAGGCGGAGTGATACAGATATGTCTTTACAGCGGTTTCCTCCGTTCCGACCGTGAAGCCAACATCCTTGATGCGATAGAACATCTTAACCACGTGGTAAACCTTGCAGGAGTAGAGCATGTAGGAATAGGAACCGATTTCGATGGCGACGGCGGTATCATAGGATGCAACGATTCATCGGAACTTATCAACTTCACACGCCGGCTCATGAAAGAAAGGTACAGCGAAGAAGATATCAGGCGAATATGGGGTGGCAACTTCCTCCGTGTCATGGAAGAGGTACAGAAACATTCTTCATTATAAATTATAGGAAACTGCATAAAAAATGAAATGCGCCGCTTTCGAGTGGCGCATTTCGTTTTTTATTTCTCCATTACGATTAGTTCAAGTTTCTTTGCATTGGTACGTGTCTTGAGCCAATCAGACATTCGTTTCTTATCGTTAGCAGACGGTTTCTTGGTACACTGTAATATTGCGAATGTAAGCGTATCCGGTTTAAGGCTATCCATCTCAAGACGAATGCTGCGTGAAAGTGCAACAGACTTTATTTCGTTGCCGAACAATGCCTTCATCTCTCCTGCTAATCTGCTGTCAGCCTGTCCACTGCGGGTATAGAGTTCCAGCTGTGTTTTCAGGGAATCAATCTCATGCTGCTGTTGAGCCAATTTCTGTTCGCTCTTCTTATAGAAATCCTCCATCACCATCGACTTGATATTGCTGATATCCATCTCGCCGTTGTTCACTCCTTGGAAGATTGTCAGTTTCGTATTCTTCAGATTATATTTCTCTAATTTACGTTCAGCCAATGCTATCTGTTCTTCCGAAACCTCATTACCGACCATTACCACCTTTATCTCGCGTTTATGATAAGAAATCTCACGGCTAAGAATCTGTGAATTAGGGAACTGAAGTTCTTCAGTAATATAGTCGTTTGCAGCACTATGATAGAATGTTTCCTTCACTATCCCATATGTTAGATAAATGGCTGGACACATAGTCACAAGAACTATGGCAATTATATACTTACGGACAAGCTTCTCACGGTTCTTATCTACAAACTCCTTGTGTCTGAACTTCATAAAGCGTACCCCAAGGAAGGTGGCAAGGCTTATGAACACTGAGTTGATAAAATAGAGATAGAAAGCTCCTAAGAAATAAAGCAGATTGCCGGTAGCCAGCCCGAACCCGGCAGTACAGAGCGGAGGCATCAATGCTGTAGCGATAGCCACACCAGGTATTACATTTCCTTTATCTTTAGTAGCTACAGCCACTATACCTGCCAAGCCACCGACCAAGGCTATGAATACGTCGTAGATAGTAGGCGAAGTACGTGCCAGCAATTCCGATTGTACCTCGTCAAGCGGAGTAAAGGCAAAATATATCGTAGCGGTAGTGACACTGAATACAGTAGCTATGAAATAACTCTTCAGGGAGCGTTTCATCAGTTCGAAATCATTGATACCTATGGCAAGTCCTACCCCCATGATAGGCCCCATGAGCGGAGAAATCAGCATGGCACCAATTATCACTGCCGTAGAATTGACATTCAGTCCAAGAGAGGCAATGAAAGTGGCAAACACAAGAATCCATAAGCTTGCGCCACGGAATTCCACTCCATTGCGAATGCTTTCAACCGTGAGTTGCTCATCCTCCATGCTTTTGTTCAAGTCCAGATAGTCATCATAAAACTTTCTTATCAGGTACTTCTTTCTGTTGTTCAGTTCCATAATTATTTCTTTATAAATCGGTTAATAACAGGGATACTTCTCAAAGGTAAGTCTTTTTTTATGATATATGCAACAAATAGCACAAATAATAATGTACGGAAAGCGATACGCAACACTGTATTCTCAGGATATACATATATAGAAGCCACATAAAGCACTGCCGCAAAAACCAGATAGACGAACATATCCTTTATAGGATAAGCCACTGGATATTTCTTCTGACCGATGAAATATGACAGAACGGTGATAAGTCCGTAGCCTGCCACCGATGCCCATGCCGAAGCTAAATAACCGTATTTCGGAACCAGCCAGATATTGAGTATAAGTATCACCGCACAGCCTATAAGAGAGAAATATGCTCCCCAGCGTGTCTCGTCAATCAGCTTATACCAGAACGAAAGATTGAAATAGATTCCTTTCAGTATCTCAGCTCCCATTACTATGGCAACCACGCTAAGGCCTTCCCAATAATCCGAGGCTACCATATATTTCAGAATGTCCATATAGAACATCACAGCCAGAAACGCCAGAAGAGAGAAGATAAAGAAATACTTCATGGCCCCGGCGTAGGATGATGTACTGTCTTTCTTATTGCTGTTGCCAAACACGAAAGGCTCGTAGGCATATCTGAAAGCCTGTGTAAACATAGCCATAATCATGGCTACCTTACTTGTGGCACTGTAGATACCAAGCTGAACAAGTCCCTCCTGACGGTCGTCGTAAAGGAAAGGATATATCATCTTGTCTACAGTCTGGTTCAATATTCCCACAACTCCGAAAATCAAAATAGGGAATGAATATGAAATCATCCGTTTCTGCAAATTAAAATCCGGTTTGAAAGATATTATCCTCAATTCGGGTATAAAAAAGAGCATCTGAGCCGCCGACATTATCAGATTCGACACGAATATGTAGCCCACCAGATAATCAGGATTATAGAACCATGAGACCAATGAAGGTGCATGTTCGTTCAGCCATGGACAGAGAAGAAGGAAGAATAAGTTAAGAACGATATTGCCAATGATATTGAAAAGCTTGATTGATGCAAACTTTATAGGCCGTTTCTTATATCTGAGCCATGCAAAAGGAATACAAAGAAACGAATCGAGAGCCACTACCACCATCATCATCCCTACATAATCCTTGTGGTCGGGATATTCGAGGAATTGTGATATAGGCTCCAGAAATATCAGACCGAGAATGACGAAAAGCAAAGAAAGTCCACCCACGAAAAGCGATGTATTCGAGAATACCTTTACAGGGTCCTCTTCCGACTTGTTTGCAAAACGGAAAAAGCCTGTTTCCATACCGAAAGTAAGGAACACAAGTATCAGTGCCGTATATGCATATACATTCGACACCACTCCGTAGTCCCCAGACTCAGCCGAGAGGACTGACGTATATAGTGGAACAAGCAGATAGTTGAGGAAACGTCCTACTATACTGCTCAGTCCGTAGATTGCTGTATCTTTAACTAATGACACGTTGGAAATTAAGAATTAAGAATTAAAAATTAATAATTAAAAAGAGTTGACAAGGCTTCAGTTACGAGTTGACAAGGCTTTAGCTTCGCTTACCCTTGGTTGACTCCATCGATTTTCAATTCACTCGGATGGAGAACCTTGTCAACTCGTTAACTTGTCAACTAAATTAATATTCAATCGAAAAGCGTTTTCTCCTGCTGCCAGAAATTTCTTCCTAAATGCTTGTAGGCAAGCTCTGTAACTTCACGACCACGCGGAGTACGTTTCAAGAAACCTTCCTTTATGAGGAAAGGCTCATATACTTCCTCCAGCGTTCCCGGGTCCTCACCCAAAGCCGTGGCAATGGTAGTAAGCCCTACAGGACCACCATTGAACTTGTCGATAATAGTACAAAGAATCTTGTTGTCTATCTCATCAAGCCCATATCGGTCGATATTCAGAGCCTCAAGAGCATATTTGGCTATTTTCAAATCAATATGTCCGTCACCCTTTACCTGAGCGAAATCACGTACTCGTCTGAGCAAGGCATTCGCTATACGCGGAGTTCCACGGCTTCTTGACGCAATCTCACCGGCCGCCTCAACATCGCATGTCACCCCGAGAATACCGGCCGAACGCATAACTATGCGCGACAGAACATTCTCATCGTAATACTCCAAGTGAAGATTTATACCGAATCTGGCTCTGAGCGGTGCAGTAAGCAATCCACTACGCGTGGTCGCTCCTACAAGAGTAAAAGGATTCAAATCAAGCTGTATGCTTCGTGCCGACGGTCCCTTGTCTATCATAATATCTATACGATAGTCCTCCATGGCGGAATACAGGAACTCCTCTACTACCGGACTCAGACGGTGTATCTCGTCGATAAACAACACATCGTTAGGTTCCAGGCTGGTCAGCACACCGGCCAAATCGCCCGGCTTGTCAAGTACAGGGCCTGAAGTAACCTTGAAACCTACCCCAAGTTCGTTGGCTATGATATTACTCAATGTAGTCTTTCCCAATCCCGGAGGTCCGTGAAGCAACACATGGTCCAGAGCCTCAGCCCTGAGCCTTGCAGCCTTCACGAAGATACGCAGATTATCGACCACCTTGTCCTGTCCGCTGAAATCCTCGAACTGTAGCGGACGGAGGGCGTTCTCAAAGTCGCGTTCCTTTCCCGTAGGCTTATAATCTCTTATATCAAACTGATCTTCCATACTATGTAATATATACAGATGCAAAGGTATACAAAAAACAGATTTTTTCTTCAGGTTAAATGATAAAGATTGCTATTCTTAAAAGAAACTTGCACAAGAGAGGGCGTAAAGAGAGAGTACACAGTAAATACAATAAAAAAAACGGCCCTCTATTCGAGGACCGCTCTATGATATATATTGCAGTTATTAAATTACAACTTTGGACCAGCAGCAACAAGAGCTTTACCAGCTTCGTTTCCTGTGAACTTAGCGAAGTTCTTGATGAAACGTCCAGCCAAGTCTTTAGCTTTTTCTTCCCACTGACAAGCGCATTCGTAAGTATCGCGTGGGTCAAGGATCTTAGGATCTACACCCGGCAATTCTGTTGGAACTACGAAGTCGAAGAATGGGATAACCTTAGTAGGAGCCTTGTCGATAGAACCGTCAAGGATAGCGTCAATGATACCACGAGTATCACGGATAGAGATACGTTTGCCAGTTCCGTTCCAGCCAGTGTTAACCAAGTAAGCCTTAGCACCTGTCATCTTCATCTTCTTAACCAATTCTTCAGCATATTTTGTTGGGTGCAATGACAAGAATGCAGCACCGAAACAAGCAGAGAATGTAGGAGTTGGTTCAGTGATACCACGTTCTGTACCAGCCAGCTTAGCAGTAAATCCTGACAGGAAGTAGTACTGAGCCTGTTCCTCGTTCAAGATTGATACTGGAGGCAATACACCGAACGCATCAGCTGACAAGAAGATAACTTGTTTAGCGTGAGGACCTTTAGAAACCGGTTTAACAATGTTGTTGATGTGATAGATAGGGTAAGAAACACGAGTGTTTTCAGTTACGCTCTTATCAGCGAAGTCTATCTTACCGTTAGCGTCAACAGTTACGTTTTCCAACAAAGCGTCACGTTTGATAGCATTGTAGATATCTGGTTCTGATTCCTTATCAAGGTTGATAACCTTAGCGTAGCAACCACCTTCATAGTTGAATACACCTTCGTTGTCCCATCCGTGTTCGTCGTCACCGATAAGTTTACGTTTTGGGTCAGTAGAAAGAGTAGTCTTACCTGTACCAGACAATCCGAAGAAGATAGCTGATTCAGTTTCGTCCATGTTAGTGTTAGCAGAACAGTGCATAGAAGCAACACCACGAAGTGGGTTGAAGTAGTTCATCATAGAGAACATACCTTTCTTCATTTCACCACCGTACCAAGTGTTAAGGATAACCTGTTCCTTAGTAGTCAAGTTGAATACAACAGCTGTTTCAGAGTTCAAGCCAAGTTCTTTGTAATTTTCAACTTTAGCCTTAGAAGCGTTGTAAACGATGAAGTCAGGTTCGAATGATTCAAGTTCTTCAGCTGTTGGGCGGATGAACATGTTAGTTACGAAGTGAGCCTGCCATGCAACTTCCATGATGAAACGAACTTTCAAACGAGTACCTTCGTTAGCACCGCAGAAACCGTCAACAACGTAAAGTTTCTTGTTTGACAATTCTTTGGCAGCCAAAGCTTTCAATACGTTCCAAGCTTCTGTAGTTACAGGCTTGTTGTCGTTTTTATATTCTTCTGAAGTCCACCATACAGTGTTTTCACTTGTAGCGTCTTTTACCAGGAATTTATCTTTAGGAGAACGACCAGTGTAGATACCAGTCATAACGTTTACTGCACCAAGTTCAGTTACCTGACCTTTTTCATAGCCTTCCAAACCAGCTTTTGTTTCTTCAGCAAACAATACTTCGTATGAAGGATTGTGCAAGATTTCTACGGTACCCTGGATACCGTATTTGGTAAGATCTAAATTTGCCATTGTTCTAATGAATTAAATTGGTTATTATTTTAGATATATTTATTTCCTTTTTGGCGACACAAAAATACAACATTTTATTTGAATGCGATTAATAATTAGAGAAAAAAATCCGTAATAATGAAATATTTATACTTGTGTAACACATTTGCAAGGTATATGTTACAAAACATAGTTTTAATGCTAAAATCAAGCAATTCAAAAGCATGAAAAAAACTTCCCGTCGTTTGAAATAAAACTCTTCGTCGTTTTGATTAAAACGACGAAGAGTTTTATTATTGACATATTTGTGCCCGTAGATATTTATATATAATATATAGGTGTAAATAGTACGAAAAACCAAAATTTATACCTTTTGTAATGAAATCTCCACATCATTTTTGGCAGTTATTCATACTTTTGCAACAAAGATAATAATATCCTAACCTTTAAAATTAAATTGACCCATGAAAAATAATCTTATTTACACATTGGCATTAGCAGGAATAACTTTACTCAGTACGGCTTGTTCACAAAACAAACAGCCGGAAACGCAGCAAACAGCACAAATTAAAAACTCTACAGAAAAACCATGGTCAGTCCGTATGGTAGAATCAGAGATGGCAAGATGGCCTGAATCATGGCAGCTCGACTTCCAGCCTAAACTGAAGTGGGATTATTGTCACGGACTTGAACTGCAGGCTATGCTTGACGTTTACGACCGTTATGGCAATGACAGGATATATGAATACGCCCTGGCGTATGCAGACACTATGGTAAATGCAGACGGGACTATCAAAATGTATAAACGCGAAGAGTTCAGCCTTGACCGCGTGAACTCCGGAAAGTTCCTTTTCCGCATTTACGAACAGACCAAGGATGAGAAATACAGAAAGGCGCTTGCCCTGATGAGAAGCCAGTTTGAAGACCATCCGAGAAACGCAGACGGAGGATTCTGGCACAAGAAAATATATCCGAACCAGGTATGGCTGGACGGTATATACATGGGAGCGCCGTTCTATGCCGAATATGCTTTCAGAAACAATGAGGTGAATGCCTATAAAGATATCATAAACCAGTTTCTGATGGCTGCCCGCCACACCTACGACCCTAAGACAGACCTTTATAAACACGCTTGCGACGTAAGCAAAAAGGAAAAATGGGCAGACCCGGTAACAGGACAGTCACAACACAGCTGGGGGCGTGCCCTGGGATGGTATGCAATGGCATTCGTTGATGCACTGGAGTTTATTCCGCAGCATGAAGCCGGAAGAGATTCCATGATAATGGTGCTTGACAAAGTGGCCGGGCAGATAAAAAGACTGCAGGACGAAAAGACAGGATTGTGGTATCAGGTGCTTGACAGAAGCGGCGACGAAGGCAACTATCTCGAATCTTCATGCTCTGTAATGTTTGTATATTCATTGTTCAAGGCAGTAAGAAAAGGATATATAGACGGTTCTTACCTGACTGTGGCGGAGAAAGGTTATAAAGGTGTGTTGGAGCATTTCATCACTACGGACGACGAGGGCTTGATAAGCATAACCAAGGCTTGTGCCGTGGCCGGACTGGGCGGAAAGAACTACCGTATGGGCGACTATGACTATTACATAAACGAACAGATAAGGGACAATGACCCTAAGGCTGTAGGCCCGTTCATCATGGCCAGCCTGGAATGGGAACGCCTGCAGGAAGTAAGGAATATTGTGAAGTAAGAAGTGGAAAACAGGTATAGAAAGAACAGGATACAATGAAAAGCAAGATTACATTTCTGTTAGGACTGTTTGTAGTCCTGACTGCATTTGCACCGGCCGGACGCAACATAACAATATTTACCATCGGCGACTCAACCATGGCCAACAAGAAACTTGAGGGCGGGAATCCGGAAAGGGGCTGGGGACAGATGCTTTCGAGGTATTTCACCGGCGGCATAACCGTAGACAACCATGCCGTAAACGGCAGAAGCTCAAAGAGTTTCATCGATGAGGGAAGATGGGACAATGTGCTCTCGAAAATCCAAAAGGGTGATTATGTATTCATCCAGTTCGGACATAACGACGAGAAGGATGACCCTAAAAGACATACAGATCCGGGAACAACTTTCGATGACAACCTGAGAAAGTTCGTAGAGGAAACAAGAGCCAAAGGAGGTATTCCGGTACTGTTCAACTCAATAGTACGACGCAATTTCGGGAAATCAGGGGCTGACGCCGTAGCTGATGCTATCAAACAAGACGATATCCGTAATGGAATCGACCCTAAAGCACCGAAAGAAGTTATCGAAGAAGGAGCGAAGCTGATTGATACTCACGGGGCATATCTTGACTCACCGGCCAACGTGGCAAAAGAACTTAACGTCACATTCATAGATTTAAACAGCCTGACGCACAAGCTTGTAGAAGATTTGGGGCCGGAGAAATCAAAGGAACTGTATTTGTGGGTGCAACCTAAGACAGTACCTGCATTGCCGGACGGAAGGAAGGACAACACTCATCTGAATGTGCATGGGGCATCCATAGTGGCCGAAATGGCAGCAAAAGCTGTTGCCGAAGCCATCCCGGAACTCGGACAATACTTATGTCATTATGACCTTGTAGTAGCGAAAGACGGTTCAGGTGATTTCTTCACTGTGCAGGAGGCGATAAATGCTGTGCCTGACTACAGGAAGGGCGCGAGGACTACTATTCTGGTGAAAGAAGGTACATATAAGGAAAAGGTTATCATACCGGCAAGCAAAAATGCAGTTTCCCTAATGGGTGAAGGAGATGTGAAAATTACATTCGACGACTATGCAGGCAAGCCTAATATCTTCGGAGAAGAAAAAGGTACATCAGGCTCATCGTCATGCTATATCTATGCACCTGATTTTTATGCAGAAAACATAACCTTCGAGAATTCAGCGGGGCCTGTGGGGCAGGCCGTGGCATGTTTTGTCAGTGCGGACAGGGCGTACTTCAGGAAATGCCGTTTCCTTGGTTTTCAGGACACTCTGTACACATACGGCAAGGGGTGCAGGCAGTATTATGAGGAATGTTACATAGAAGGAACAGTAGACTTCATCTTCGGATGGTCTGTGGCTGTGTTCAACCGCTGTCGCATACACAGCATAGGGAAAGGATATCTTACAGCTCCGTCAACAGACAAAGGACAGAAATACGGATATGCGTTCTACGACTGCGACATAACGGCCGACGAGGGTGTGGAAAAGGTTTATCTCTCACGCCCGTGGCGACCTTATGCCAAGGCTGTATTCATACGCTGTAACATGGGCAGACATATTCTGCCTGAAGGATGGAACAACTGGAGGAAGGTGGAAAACGAGAAAACGGTGTTCTATGCTGAATATCAAAGTAAAGGTGAAGGAGCGAATCCGAAAAATCGCGCGGCTTATTCCAGACAGTTGAAAAGTCTGGACGGCTACAGCATGGAAGAAGTCCTTTCGGGAAATGACGGATGGAACCCGGTTGAGAATGGGAATGCATTATTGAACATAAGAAGATAAGCCAAATGAAAAAAAGAATATTGTTTACATTAATTGCCGGTATAATATGGTTATTATCTATGGCAGAGAACTATCCGTACAGAAGTGACCTGCTGTGGGTGACTGAGCCGGACCATGCAGACTGGATATACCGCACAGGAGAAAACGCAAAAATCAAAGTAAGCCTCTTCAAATACGGAATACCGCAGGACGGAATAACCGTAGAGTATGAAACAGGAAGCGAACTTATGCCTGCCGACAAAAAAGGAAACATAAAACTGAAAGACGGAAAAGCGGAAATAAATATAGGTACGATGAAAGAGCCTGGTTTCCGCGACTGTATATTCACTGTTGAAATGAACGGAAAGAAATACAGTCATCACGTGAAAGTGGGATTCTCGCCTGAAAAGATAAAGCCATATACACGAATGCCTGATGACTTCATCGATTTCTGGACTTCAAATATCAGAGAATCATCGGAGTTTCCGCTTAAATATACTAAAGAAATAGCAAAAGAATACTGCACAGAGCAAATTGACTGTTATCTGATAAAACTGTTTCTGAACAACAAAGGACAGGCCATATATGGTTATCTGTTCTACCCAAAAAACGCTCAGCCGGGAAGCTGTCCGGTGGTGTTGTCGCCTCCGGGGGCGGGAATAAAAACTATAAAGGACCCGATGCGACACAAGTATTATGCCGAAGAAGGATGCATACGTCTGGAGTTTGAGATACACGGACTGAACCCTACCATGAGTGAGGAAGAATTTAAGGAAATAAGCAATGCCTTCAACGGGAAAGAGAACGGGTATCTGACGAACGGGCTCGACAACAGAGATAATTACTATATGAAAAGAGTCTATCTGGCATGCATACGCTGTATTGACCTGCTGACTTCACTGCCGGAATGGGACGGGAAGAATGTCATCGTACAGGGCGGTAGCCAGGGAGGTGCGCTGGCTATGGTAACTGCCGGACTGGACAAGCGTGTTACGGCATGTGTGGCAAATCATCCGGCGCTGAGCGATATGGCAGGATATATGGCGGGGCGTGCAGGGGGCTATCCGCATTTCTTCCGCAACGAAGGCATGGACAGCAGGGAGAAGCTTGAAACCATGGCCTACTATGATGTGGTGAACTTTGCAAGACTAATCAAGGCTGACACATTTATGACGTGGGGGTTCAATGACAATACCTGTCCGCCTACAACCAGCTATGCCGTGTTCAATACTCTGAACTGCCCTAAAGAGGCTCTCATCACTCCTATCAACGAGCATTGGACATCGGAGGAAACGGAGCGCGGACATCTGGACTGGATTAAAAAACATCTGAAATAAGTGAAAGTGCCGTAGACTTATTGTTTTCCGGCACTTTATAGTGATATCAAGAACCTTTATTTACCATTTTCAAAATAATGTATTTTATTTTCACATTTAATTTCTTAATTTTGTAACATATGTGCGACAAGAAGTCGTACAAGTAATTGTTCAGCATGATGTCTGAACCTGTTGTTCCGTCAACAGTAGCCTAA
>CALUJF010000042.1 GCA_944320855.1 uncultured Phocaeicola sp. | reverse complement strand
ATCTCATGTCCGCGTGAAAGGGCAATCTTTTCTATCTCTTTGCCCATTTTTCCATATCCAATTAATGCTATCTTCATATTTTTAAGTTTGTGAGTTTGTAAGTTTATGAGTTTGTAAGTTTTTTAGTTACAAGTTGACGAGTTGACAAGTTGACGAGGTTCTCCATCCGGATGGAGCCTTGTTAACTTGTAACTGAAGCCTTGTCAACTGAAAAGAAGCCTTGTCAACTAAAGAACTAAAATTATTTTCCGACAAAGATAATGCTTTTCATTATAAATCATTACATTTAGGCAATATTTACACTCGTTAGCATGGAACAACTTTTACATTATGTATGGAAACACAAACTTTTCCCTCTTAAGCCTTTACATACAACAGACGGCTTGGAAGTGGAAGTTATCGACCCGGGACTGTGGAATACGAATGCAGGCCCCGACTTCTTCAATGCCAAGATCAAGATAGGCGGTGTGTTATGGGTGGGAAACATAGAGATACACCTTAAGGCTTCCGACTGGAAGTTACATCATCATGACACTAATTCTGATTACGACAATGTCATTCTACATATAGCATCAGATATCGACTACGAACCTTGCCGGCCAAACGGGGAGAAGATTCCTCAAATGGAACTGCACTACCCTACTTATCTTGTGGACAGCTATAACGAGCTGATACGCACGGCGCACTACCCTGCGTGCTACAAGCTCATCCCGTCACTGTCGAAGCTATTGATGCACAGTTGGTTGAACACACTCCAGATAGAACGGTTCGAGGAAAAGACAGAACGCATAACAAAGTTGATGGAGAAATATAACAACAACTGGGAGGACGTTTTCTTTATAACTCTGGCACGTAACTTCGGTTTCGGGACAAACAGTGACGCATTCGAGCTGTGGGCACAGACCATTCCTCTGAGGGCTGTGGACAAGCATCGTGACAGTCTGTTCCAGATAGAAGCTATATTCTTCGGACAGTCGGGGTTATTGGATGCCGCATACGATGAATATACCGACAAACTTCTTAAAGAATATACATATCTGAAACACAAATTCGGTTTTACCGCATCGGACAACTGCCGATGGAAACTGCTGCGTATGCGTCCGGGAAACTTCCCTCACGTAAGAATAGCCCAACTGGCGAAACTGTATCACACATCGCAAGGACTGCTGTCAAGGATTCTTGAAGCTGAAACTATAGAACAGCTTAGGCCGATGCTTGAAAACGATACATCTGAATACTGGATTACGCACTACTGTTTCGGAGAAGTATCAACTCCAGTGAAGAAGAGTCTAAGCACATCAACCATCAATCTGCTGATTATCAATACGGTGATACCATTCCTATATGCCTACGGAAAGCACAGAGGAATAAACCGCCTTACGGCTCGTGCCTCAGAGATGCTTGAAACGCTGAAACCGGAAAACAATTTCATCACACGAATGTGGAAGGAATGCGGTCTGGAAGCCGCACATGCAGGCGACAGTCAGGCTCTGATACAGTTGAAGAAGAATTACTGTGACCCGAAAAAATGCCTGTACTGCCGCATAGGATTTGAGTATTTGAAAAAGAGTTGACAAGGCTTCAGTTACAAGTTGACAAGGCTCCATCCGGATGGAAAACCTCGTCAACTTGTCAACTCGTTAACTTGTTACCTGACTCCCTCTACCTCGTTCAGATAGACTGACAGCTTATTTGCCTTGTGGATGGCTTTCCTTTTCTTCTTGTCAAGTTCGGGAAGCCAGTACTCCCACATGGATTTCATCTTCAGAAGAAGCTGTACATCGCCACCTTCGATAACCTCGGAATAGCGTTCGTACATCATGGAATGCATACGGCGTACCTTTGCATACAGTTCTTCCTGAGTAAATCCCGAGCCTGATTTATATTCGGCAGCCAAAGCTCCATTCGCAAGCAGTCCGCGCCCTATCATTACGCCATATAAATCAGGGAACCTTTCAACTACCATGTTTATATCCGCCACACTGCACAAATCGCCATTATATACCAACGGTTTGTGGCACTCACCATAGAACTCAGCAAAAGCCTCCATATCTACCTCGCCTTTATATTGCTGCTTGCCTATACGCGGATGAAGAGTAACTATCTTTACCTCAGAAGCATTTAAAGCCGGCAGAATCTCCTTCCATTCATCGGCAGAAATCTGCCCCAACCTCATCTTTACACTGAAACTTACGCCATCGGCAGAATATTCATTAATGCAGCCCATAAGTGCAGCTACTTTCTCAGGATATTGCAATATACCGCTCCCCTTCCCCCTGTTCGCTATCAGCGGAAAAGGACAACCCATATTTAGGTCAACCTCCTTATAACCTAAAGAAATGATGAAATCTGTTAAAGCCTTCATTTCATCCGGTTCTGAAGCCATAATCTGAGGTATTAACCTTATGCCACTATTATTCTCAGGCAGTACCTCGCGCCTGTCTTTATTGCGCAATCCGCCCTTCTCATATCTGATGAAAGGAGTGAAATATGCATCCACTCCACCAAACACTTCATTATGTGCCACACGCCAAGCAGCCTCCGTAAAACCCTGTAACGGAGCTGCAAAAATCTTAAGTTCCTTATCCATAGATGCAAAAATATGAAGAATATTCCTTGCAACGATAGATATAACAGGATTTTTCCGTAAGTTTGTGATGATAAAAGGTGACAAGGCTTTTATCAGTTGACAAGGCTTCAGTTACAAGGGAACAAGGCTCCCATCCGGATGGAAAACCTCGTCAACTTGTCAACTCGTCAACTTGTAACTTAAAAACTAAAAAACTCAAAAACTCAAAATGAAATACATCTTCGAACTACAGATGAAGGTACGCGACTACGAATGCGACCTTCAGGGCATAGTAAACAATGCCAATTATCAGCACTACATAGAACACACACGCCACGAATTCCTTTCATCTCTTGGGGTGAGCTTCGCACGCCTTCATGACGAAGGCATAGACCCGGTAGTGGCAAGACTGAACATGGCTTTCAAGACACCGCTGAAGAGTGGCGACGAATTCATCTCAAAACTCTACATCAAAAAGGAAGGCATAAAATACGTGTTCTATCAGGACATCTTCCGCCTGCCTGATATGAAGCCGGTCATCAAAGCTACAGTGGAAACAGTATGCGTGATAAACGGCAGATTAGGCGACAGCGAGACATTCAATACTATCTTCTCACCGTATTTCAGCGAATAATCCTACTATGAACGAAGAACTGCTTTACACAATGGCTCTTACCCGTCTGCCGGGACTCGGTCTGATAGGTGCACACCGTCTGATGGAGGCGGCAGGCTCGGCTACAAGAATATTCCGCGAAGCCAAAAACCTTAAGGATATCGTACCGGATGTTTCACAGAAAGTTATTGATGCAATAGTAAATTGCGATGTGCTGCGCCTGTGTGAAGCAGAAATACGTTTTGCAGAGAAAAACAGTATCAGATGTCTGACACTGAACGATGAAGACTATCCGTCCCGTCTGCGCGAATGCGATGATGCACCGTTATTGTTATTCTATCGCGGCTCTGCCGACCTGAACAGTCTGCATATAATAAATATGGTAGGTACACGTCATGCCACAGAATATGGCAAAGATATCTGCATGCGTTTTATAAATGAATTGCACGAGATTTTGCCGGATGTTCTTATTGTAAGCGGATTAGCATACGGCATAGACATCAACGCCCATAGGGCTGCACTTCAATACGGTATGGATACAGTTGGCGTACTGGCACACGGTCTTGACAGAATCTACCCTGCCGTACACAGACGCACAGCAGCAGAAATGCTCACCCACGGAGGACTGATAACCGAGTATCCAAGCGGAACAAACCCTGACAGACAGAATTTCATTAAACGTAACAGGATAATTGCAGGAATGAGTGATGCCACCATAGTAGTGGAATCGGCAGCCAAAGGCGGCGCACTGATTACAGCCGATATAGCAGAAAGCTATAACCGCGACTGTTTCGCTTTTCCCGGACGCATAGGAGATGAATTCTCCATCGGATGCAACACACTAATCCGCAATAACAGAGCCATACTCCTGCAAAGTGCAGAAGAATTGGTAAAAGCGATGAACTGGGATTATACTCCGGCATCTACCCCACGCGAAGGCATACAGCGACAGTTGTTTCCCGACCTTACAGCGGACGAAGCACTTGTAATGTCACAATTAGAAAAGAATCCTGACGGGCTACAAATAAACACACTTGTAGTCAACACAAATATTCCTATAAACAAAATAACCGGAATACTCTTTGAAATGGAAATGAAAGGGATAATCCATGCCTTAGCAGGAGGAATGTATAAATTGGTATAAAAAAAGGGGACAACGCCTTGTCCCCGTACCTTGTTAACCTTAAATCTAATACTATGAAAAAAATCACGGTGCAAATGTATCAAATACACGTAATAAATGCAAATATTTCTCTGGCAAAACTTATCCTTTTAAAAATATTTCACATTAAAAGTTATACTTCCAATTTCATAACAATACGGCAGTAGATATACATATCATTTTCTCAAGGTAACAGACATTTTGAAGGTTATGAGGATACCCTTAGAATTACAAAAAAAATCCGGCCTCAATAAATGAAACCGGATTTTCTATTTTGATTTATATGACTGATATTAGTCTTTCAGTTTAGCCTTGATGAAGTCGCGGTTCAAACGGGCAATATTGCTGATTGAAACGCATTTCGGACATTCTGCTTCACAAGCACGAGTGTTTGTACAGTTACCGAAACCAAGTTCGTCCATCTTAGACAACATAGCCTTAGCACGACGCAAAGCTTCCGGCTTACCCTGAGGGAGAAGGTTCAACTGGCTGACTTTCGCAGAAACGAAAAGCATAGCAGAACCGTTCTTACATGCAGCTACACAAGCACCACAACCGATACATGTAGCAGCATCCATAGCTTCGTCAGCAACTGTCTTAGGGATAAGGATAGCGTTTGCATCCTGAGGAGCACCTGTAGATACGCTTACGAAACCACCAGCCTGCATAATCTTGTCGTATGCAGAACGGTCAACCATCAAGTCCTTGATTACAGGGAAACCTGCAGAACGCCATGGTTCAACTGTGATAGTGTCACCGTCTTTGAAACGACGCATATAGATCTGGCAAGTAGTAGCACCTGTTGCAGGTCCGTGTGGATGTCCGTTGATGTACAATGAACACATACCGCAGATACCTTCACGGCAGTCGTGGTCGAATACTATAGGTTCTTTACCTTCTTCAATCAACATTTCATTCAAGATATCGAGCATTTCGAGGAATGAAGTATCACCCGGAATGTCTTTCATCTGGAATGTATCGAAATGACCTTTGTCCTTAGGTCCGTTCTGACGCCATACTTTCAGCGTAAATGATATATTTTTATCCATTTTACTTCTTATTTTGAGTAAACAAGGCTTCAGTTACAAGTTGACTAGGTTTTAGAATGACCAATAAAGTCATTACGTTTGTTTATCAATGCAGACAACATTCTTATTATCTCATTATTTAAACTTAAAAGTTCTTCAAACTGAATATCGTTCAAATAATCAATATTGTGACAGATAATCAGTTGAGTATCCAATTCGGAAGCAGATCCCAAAGAAACATAAAGAAAATGAATCAACTCTTTTTCATGAGCCCTACCAAATCCTTCCGCAATATTTGAAGGTATTGAAACAGCAGCTCGTCTCATTTGAGATGTTATTCCATATATTTCATCTTTAGGAAAATTACGCGTAATTTCATATAATCTTTGAACTAATAATATACCTTTTTGCCAAACGACTAAATCTTTATGATTACGCATAATTCAAAAACCTTGTCAACTTGTCAACTTGTCAACTTGTCAACTAATTAAACTTTAAAAACTTAACTCTTGTAGTTACGAGTCTGTACTTTGATTGCTTCGTAAACCAATGGTTCCTTATAAAGTACAGGAGCCTTGTCGTCGCTTCCCTGGTATTCCCAGCAAGCTACATAGAAGAAGTTTTCGTCATCACGCTTAGCTTCACCTTCTTCAGTCTGGTGTTCTTCACGGAAATGACCACCACAAGATTCTTCACGGTTCAAAGCATCGTAAGCGATAAGCTGACCCATAGTGATGAAGTCGTCAAGACGGAATGCCTTGTCAAGTTCGATGTTCATACCTTCTTTAGCTCCAGGGATAAACAGTTCTGTTTCGAATTCCTTACGGATTTCTTTCAGACGAGCCAAACCTGTCTTCAAGCCTTCTGCAGTACGTCCCATACCTACATATTCCCACATTACACGGCCCAATTCCTTGTGGATTGAGTCAACTGACTTCTTACCCTTGATGTTCATCAGGTGGTCAATCTTAGCCTGAACAGCCTTTTCAGCTTCAGCGAATTCAGGAAGATCTGTAGAGAAGCGAGGAACTGTAATCTGGTCTGACAAGTAGTTCTGGATAGTGTAAGGCAATACGAAGTAACCGTCAGCAAGACCCTGCATCAATGCAGATGCACCAAGACGGTTAGCACCGTGGTCAGAGAAGTTACATTCACCGATTGCGAACAGACCCTTGATAGTTGTCTGAAGTTCGTAGTCAACCCAAATACCACCCATTGTATAGTGGATAGCAGGATAAATCATCATTGGGTTGTAGTATTTGCGTCCGTTGATTTCTTTTGCAAGTTCACCCGGATTAACGTCTGTGATTTCTTCGTACATATCGAAGAGGTTACCGTAACGCTGACGAACTACATCAAGACCGAGACGTTCGATACTTTCAGAGAAGTCAAGGAATACGGCAAGACCTGTGTTGTTAACACCGAATCCGTGGTCGCAACGTTCCTTGGCAGCACGTGAAGCAACGTCACGTGGAACAAGGTTACCGAATGCAGGATAACGGCGTTCCAAATAGTAGTCACGGTCTTCTTCAGGGATATCGCTACCCTTCTTAGTTCCAGCCTGAAGTGCTTTTGCATCTTCAAGTTTCTTAGGAACCCAGATACGACCGTCGTTACGAAGTGATTCTGACATCAATGTAAGCTTAGACTGCTTGTCACCGTGTACAGGAATACAAGTTGGGTGAATCTGAACGTAAGCAGGATTAGCGAACATAGCTCCCTTACGGTAGCAAGACATAGCAGCTGTTACGTTACATGCCATAGCGTTAGTAGAAAGGAAGTAAGTGTTACCGTAACCACCAGTAGCGATAACTACTGCGTGAGCAGCGAAACGTTCAAGTTTACCTGTTACGAGGTTCTTAGCGATGATACCGCGAGCACGGCCTTCAACCAAAACCACGTCAAGCATTTCGTAGCGAGTGTACAATTTAACTGTACCTACACCTACCTGGCGGCTCAATGCAGAGTATGCACCGAGAAGCAACTGCTGACCAGTCTGACCTTTAGCATAGAAAGTACGTGATACCTGAGCACCACCGAAAGAACGGTTGGCAAGTGTACCGCCGTATTCGCGAGCGAAAGGAACACCCTGTGCCACGCACTGGTCGATAATATTGTTTGAAACTTCAGCAAGACGGTAAACGTTAGCTTCACGAGCACGATAGTCACCACCTTTCACTGTATCGTAGAAAAGACGATATACAGAGTCACCGTCGTTCTGATAATTTTTAGCAGCATTGATACCACCCTGTGCAGCGATAGAGTGTGCACGACGTGGAGAGTCCTGGATACAGAAGTTGAATACACGGAATCCCATTTCACCAAGTGAAGCGGCAGCAGAAGCACCTGCCAAACCTGTACCTACAACGATGATATCCAAGCGGCGTTTGTTAGCCGGGTTCACCAATTTCTGGTGAGCTTTATAGTTAGTCCATTTCTCAGCTATTGGGCCTTCAGGAATCTTAGAATCTAAAACTTTAGTCATAATGTTCTTAATTTTAAGTTTTTCTTTAGTTGACAAGTTGACGAGTTACTAGTTGACTAGGTTTCCTAGTATCTAGTTCCTAGTATCTAAATGTAACTGAAGCCTTGTCACTAATCAAATGTTTTTTACGAAGAATACGATTGCTACAAGAGCAAATCCCAACACGATGATTGTTGAATAGATGTTAGAGATGCATTTCCAACGGTTGATCCAAGTCTTGTTGTTCCAACCCAAAGACTGCATAGAGCTCCAGAATCCGTGAGTAAGGTGGAACCAGAGAGCTGCCAACCAAACGATGTACAACACGAAGAATACCGGATTAGAGAATGTCTGCATGATGTAACCGTAACCGTCTGTTGCGTGAAGACCGCCCAACATCGGGTCGCCGATGATTTCAGCAAACTGCATTTTGTACCAGAAATTGACAAAGTGAAGTGCCAATCCCAAAATCACGATGATACCAAGAACAAGCATGTTCTGTGAAGCCCATTCTACGTTCTTTGGCTTAACTGTAACTGCGTAACGTTCGTTACCACGTGCAGCACGGTTCTGGATAGTCAACCAGAAAGCGTAAATGATGTGAATTACAAACAAGGCAGCCAAACCCACTGTTGCAACCAATGCGTACCAGTTAGCACCCAGGAATTCGCAAATCATGTTGTATGCCTCACCCGAGAACAATGCAACAAGGTTCATCGCCATGTGAAATGTCAGAAACAGGACAAGGGCGATACCTGTAACGCTCATCACCACTTTCCTACCAATAGATGAATTACTTAACCACATAAATGATTGATTTTAAATTATTTAATTATTAAAACTAAAATAGTCTCCATTAAAGGCATTTTGACTTGGCAAAGTTAGACTATTTCCATCATTATTACAAACAATTAAGGAAATAATTCTTTAATTTGAGTTGACAAGGCTTCTGTCTAGTTACAAGGCTTCGGTTACAAGTTGACAAGGTTCTCCATCCGGATAATAACCTTGTTAACTCGTCAACTTGTCAACTCGTAACTAATTTTCAATCAGCTCCAGTCCTTTCAGAACTGTTTCATTCATCGAATTTATAACCTGAAAATACTCGTTCATATCCCAAAGGTCGCGTGCTATGAGTGCTTTCAGTTGTGTTCTGATGAGCGGAAGGGCTGTTTTATACTCGTCTTCCTTATATTCTATACCTAAAGTCTTGCCAAGGGCTATCAGGTCGTCCAGCATCTTGTCAGTAACTTCAAAACGCTTGTTGAAACGGTCGAATGTCTTGTATTTCTCCTTCCATTCGCTGCGATGAGCGTCTATAAGTTTCAGATTCTGCTGAACTATTGCCCCCTTATCTCTCAATGCAAGATAATAGTCTGTATAATAAGTAGTATCGATTGGCACAAAATAGTCAGGCATGATACCTCCGCCACCATATACTATTCGTCCTTTCTTCAATGTCTTGGTCTTCAGAGAGTCCGGGAAATGAATACTGTCGGCACTCTGCATCTCGCCACGATTGTATCTCTCGATAAGATCTCTGTTATACTGTTCTATACTTTCGTATGGTTTCTGTATGCATCTGCCCGAAGGAGTATAATAACGTGCAACGGTCAGACGTATCATAGAACCGTCTGGAAGGTCGATAGGCCTCTGTACAAGTCCTTTTCCGAATGTACGTCTACCCACAACAGTACCTCTGTCCCAATCCTGGATTGCTCCTGTCACGATTTCACTTGCCGAAGCAGAGAATTCATCTACCAGGACAACGAGTTTACCTTTGCGGAAATCACCGTTTCCACGAGCCTTGAACTCTGTACGTGGGTTACGCTTTCCTTCCGTATAAACTATAAGTTCGCCTTTCTCCAATATATGGTTTGCTATTTCGATGGCTGCATTCAGATAGCCTCCCCCATTTCCCTGAAGGTCGAGTATAAGATTTCGCATACCCTTCTTCTGCAGCTTGTGAAGTGCATCTTCAAACTCTTCGGCCGTAGTAGCGGCAAAACGGCTTATACGGATATATCCGGTAGTTTTGGTCATCATATACGAAGCGTCAAGACTGTATACCGGTATCTTATCGCGCTTGACAGTGAACGGCAAAAGCTCAGGCACACCGCGACGCATAACTTTCAGATTGACTTTTGTACCTTTCGGTCCGCGAAGACGGCGCATTATCTCCTCAGTACTCATCTTTACTCCTGCTATCACAGTGTCATTTACCTCTATGATACGGTCACCGGCCAAGATTCCTACCTTTTCAGATGGTCCACCCGACACAGGCTGTATTACGAAAAGAGTATCGGTAGCCATATTGAACTGCACTCCGATACCGTCGAAATTTCCCACAAGAGGCTCATTCAGTTTCTTAACCTCCTCCGGGTCAGAATATGTGGAATGCGGGTCAAGCTCTTCAAGCATCTTGATTATTGCATCTTCCACAAGTTTGTCTTCATCCACATCATCAACATAAAGATTGGCTATGGCGAACTCTGCCAACTGCAGTTTTCTGGCAGGAGAGTTCAATAATTTGTTCTGAGCCTCAACCATGAGGGCAGAAGCCCAAAACAAGGATAACGTAAAAAACAGTTTCAGTTTCATATCTTTCAATGTTACAAGTTGACAAGTTAACGAGTTAACAAGGCTCACATCCGGAAGGTGAACCTCGTCAACTTGTAACTGAAGCCTTGTCAACATATAATTACAGTTTCATTCCCTCAGGCAGAAAAGGAGTAACATCCTTCCCGAACTGGAGTAATTCACGCACGATAGTAGAACTTACCGATGTCAGTTCTGGTTCCGTAAACAACAGTATTGTTTCTATACCTGCCATCTTACGGTTTATGTCAGCAATGGTTTCTTCGTACTCAAAATCGCGTACGGTGCGTATGCCTCGCACTATAAACTGCGCTCCGCATTCACGTGCAAAGTCTATTGTCAGTCCGGAATATGCAGCGACCTTTATTCTCGGCTCGTCCGCATAGAGCCTGCTTATCATCTCCACACGTTTCTCAGTAGGAAACCATGTGCGCTTGCTATCATTTATACCGATACCTATCACTACCTCGTCCATAAAAGTAAGGGCACGTTTCACTACCGAGAAATGTCCGATAGTAAACGGGTCGAAAGTACCGGGGAATATTGCTTTTTTCATTTCATTTATTTTTTGAGGTGACAAGGCCCCAGTTACAAGTTAACAAGGTCTGCAAGTCTAAACCTTGTCAACTTGTTAACTCGTCAACTTGTCAACTTTTCATATCAATATCTTCCTCAACCACCAGATTCTCAATGATGAAGTTCTGTCTTTCCATGGTATTCTTTCCCATATAGAATTCCAGAAGTTCCTTTACAGCATCAGTCTTTCTCAGAGTAACCTGTTCCAAACGCATATCCTCGCCAATAAAGTTGCGGAATTCATCCGGGGATATTTCTCCAAGACCTTTGAATCGTGTTATTTCGGGGTTAGGTCCAAGTTCCTCTATTGCTGCCAGTCTTTCCTCATCCGTGTAACAGTAACGTGTCACATAAGTTCCTTTCTTTCTGTTCCTTACACGGAACAAAGGAGTCTGGAGTATATACACGTGGCCTTTCTTTATCAAATCAGGGAAGAACTGCAGGAAGAAAGTTATCATCAGCAGGCGTATGTGCATACCGTCCACATCGGCATCGGTAGCCACAATCACCTTATTATATCTCAGTCCGTCCAGACCGTCCTCGATATTGAGGGCTGCCTGAAGCAGATTGAATTCCTCGTTCTCATAAACCACCTTCTTGGTTAGTCCGAAAGAGTTGAGCGGTTTACCTCGCAAGCTGAATACAGCCTGAGTGTTTACATCGCGGCTCTTTGTTATTGAACCACTCGCAGAGTCACCCTCGGTAATGAATATAGCACTCTCCAGACGCGGGTCTTTATCCTCGTCCTTCTTTGCAGACTTCACGTCATTAAGGTGGATACGGCAATCACGCAGCTTACGGTTATGAAGATTGGCCTTCTTCGCCCTTTCACGCGCAATCTTTGTCACTCCGGCAATGGCTTTTCTCTCTTTCTCGGATTCCTGAATCTTCTGCAATAAAGCTTCGGCCACATCCGGATGCTTGTGCAGATAATTATCTACATTAACCTTTATGAAATCGCCCACAAACTTATTTACGCTCACTCCCGAAAGCGGATACGGATTGCCATCTGTATCTTTCTCAGGAGCCATAGTAAGTGAGCCAAGCTTGATTTTTGTCTGACTTTCGAATGTAGGTTCTATCACGTTTATGGCAATGGCAGCCACAAGACCGTTTCGTATATCCTGGTATTCAAGGTTCTTGCCGTAGAATTCCTTTATGGTACGTGCTATATGTTCCTTGAATGCACTCTGATGCGTACCTCCCTGTGTGGTGTGCTGTCCGTTTACGAACGAATAATACTCTTCGCCATACTGAGGGCTGTGAGTGAATGCTATTTCAATGTCCTCACCCGTAAGATGTACTATCGGATATATGCCCTGTGCAGTCATATTGTCGTTCAGCAGGTCCTCCAGTCCGTTACGGCTCACTATACGTCGTCCGTTATAATATATTGACAGCCCCGTATTAAGATAAGTATAGTTACGGAGCATTGTTTCGATAAACTCCGGACGGAAATGATAGTTCAGGAATAGAGTATTGTCCGGCTCGAAAAAGATAAATGTACCGTTCTCTTCGTCAGTGGCAGAAGTTGTGTCACTTATCAGTTCCCCTCTTTCGAATACAGCCTCGCGCATCTGTCCGTCGCGCATACTGCGTGCTATAAACTTCACACTGAGGGCATTGACAGCCTTTGCACCGACACCGTTAAGTCCGACACTTTTCTTGAAAGCCTTGGTGTCATATTTACCACCGGTATTCAGCATGGACACTGCATCTACAAGACTTCCCAAAGGAATACCGCGGCCATAGTCGCGCACCGATACCCTGAGATTATCCTCAAGAGTAATGTCTATACGCTTCCCTACCCCCATCTTGAATTCGTCGATACTGTTGTCCACCACTTCTTTGAGCAACACGTATATACCGTCCTCCGCCTGCGAGCCGTCGCCCAGGCGTCCGATGTACATACCCGGACGGATACGCACATGTTCCATATCGCTCAAGTGGCGGATGTTCTCTTCCGTATACGACACCTGAGGTTCCGAAGCATTGATATTCTGATTCAGTTCATCCATTGTATTTTGAGTTTAAAGTGACAAGGCCTCAGTTACAAGTTGACAAGGTCTGCGAGTCTAAACCTTGTCAACTTGTTAACTCGTCAACTTGTCAACTGTATCAATTAATTTTTCTCTTATAAGCACGACGGCGCTTATGCTGTTCAGACTCGAAAGCACTCCACTGCGACTGCACCTTCTTGTTTTCTTCCAGTTCTGGATTGCTTTCTCCATATTCAAAGCCCATTTCCTTAAATATAGGCACAAGATCATAGAACAGCAATGCATTTACTCCCTTGCTCTGATACTCCGGTTTCACACCAACGAGCAATAAATCAAGCACCTTAGGTTTCTTGATAAACAAAGCCTTCAAGATATGATACCATCCGAACGGAAGCATCTTTCCTTTTGCTTTCTGCAAAGCCTTTGATAATGACGGCATGGATATACCAACGGCTACCAGCTCGCCTGCTGCATCTTCCACAAGCGAAACCATACGAAGGTCTATCACAGGCAGATACATCTTTATATACTGGTCTATCTGTCCCTGTGTCATCTTGGAGAATCCATACAACGGAGCATATGCCTCATTGATAAGGTCGAAAATCCTCTGACCGTAGTTCTTCTCATTCAGTTCCTTACGTGTAAGTTTCTTAATCTTGAGATTATATTTCTGAAGAATTATTTCCGATATACGAACAAACTTTTCAGGGAGTTTCTCCGGTACCTTAAGCTTAAACTCTATCCAGTCGGCTTCCTTTTCAAAACCAAGCTTCTCTATGTGTTCAGGATAGTACGGATAATTATAGATTGTCGCCATAGTTCCCAACTGGTCGAAACCTTCAACCAGCATACCTTCCGGGTCCATATCTGTAAATCCTAACGGACCTACCACATATTCCATACCTCTTTCCTTACCCCACTTTTCCACTTCATTGATAAGGGCTTCCGACACCTCTGCGTCGTCAATAAAATCTATCCATCCGAAACGTACTTCTTTCTTGTTCCATGTTTCGTTGGCACGGTTATTGATAATGGCAGCCACACGTCCAACAGGTTTATCATCCTTGAAGGCTAAAAAATACTCTGCTTCACAAAACTCAAAAGCTGCATTTTTATCCTTACTGAGTGTGTTCACCATATCGTCGTACAAATCAGGTACGGAATAAGGATTATTCTTGTATAATTCATAATTTAGACGAATGAAAGTATGAAAATCTTTCTTCGTCCTAACTTTCTTGATGATAATGGCCATTTTTGTTAAATTGAAATTTCGGTGTAAAGTTAATGATTTTTACGCTTTTATCATGGATATCATGGTAAAAAGTAAGTATTTAATGATAAATTCCATATCTTTGCACTATTACTTTTAATCTAAACTAAGAATAAAAATCAACTGACAGCATCATTATGAATAAAAGCACAAGAACAATCGTCCTACTTTGTTTTCTGATGTTTTGCAAAGCTTTTGCAAATGCATCTGCCAATACCGGTATCTTGCAACTGACCGTTGAACAAGGTTTCCTTACTGCAGGGAAAGGCAATACAAATCATATATTACTCAGGATAAATCTGAAAAGGAATATAACCGAGGAAGCTCCTGTACTGTCGGGGATGAGAGTTTCTATGGACGGTACTACGGACTGTAACGATATATCTTCACTAAAAGTATATGCCACACAATCTCCTTATCTTAACGGTGATATAAAAGCTTATTCATATCTTTTAGCTGAAAGCAAAATCCCCGAATCAGGAAAGACAGGCAGCTTTGACATTGCTTTTTCTTCCGAATATACACCACTGAATGAGTTGAATTATCTGTGGCTGACAGCAGACATATCGCATTCGGCAAAAGTCGGAAATCAGATAGACGTACGATGCGATGGGATATTATGTAAAGAAGGAGCATTTATGCCTATAGAATCCGGCAATCCTGAAGGAACTGCATGCATATACGAAAGACAGACTATGCTGTTCAATCCGTGGGATGACGGTTCGGAATTCTACAGGATACCGGCAATGATAGTGATAGAAAGCGAACGGTACAAAGGACGTATACTTACCGTAACAGACAGACGCTTTAACAGTAATGCGGATTTACCCAACAAAATAGACCTCGTAGCAAGATATAGCGATGACAACGGGGCTTCATGGAGCAAGGCCAAAACCATTGCCGGAAATCATAACCAGGGGCCTGACTATGGATATGGCGATGCGGCAATTGTAGAAACTAAAAGCGGTAAGGTGGTTTGCCTTATGGCAGCCGACCGCCAATTCCAACGTTCTACATATGACGACCGCATAAAGGTTTATCAGACATCAAGCAATGACGGTGGCAAGACGTGGGAACAACCTCACGAAATATCTGATTTAATATATGATGCCATATACAAAGATGCTCCGTCAAAGCTTCAGGGTGTATTTATAACTTCCGGTAAAGGACTGTGCCTCAAGCATCAGAAAAGGAAATCCGCAAACGGAAGAATCCTGTTTGTCATGGTTTGCAAGTTCACAAGCGGTCCATATTGCAATTACATAGTATATTCGGATGATGAAGGAAAGACATGGAATGTATCAAAAGAAACGGCGTTCGTCGGTGGTGATGAAGCCAAGCTTGTAGAAGAGCACGACGGAACTGTTATTATGTCTACCAGACGCAAGGGTGAGCGTGGATTTAACATTTCACACGACGGTGGGCTTACTTGGGGTAAAGGCTATACCAGCAAGGATTTATGGGGCAACAGCTGTAATGCCGATATGCTCATATATTCCGAAGATATATATCTGCACACAATGCCTAATGATACCGACAGAAGGAATCTTACTATTTATGCCAGCAAGGATAAAGGTAAGACTTGGCCTTACAAATATGTGTTCAACAGCCTTTCAGGAGCATATTCCACCATAGTAAAATGTGCAGATGGCTCCATCGGAATATACTATGAAGATGGAACCATGAGCGGACATTATTCGATGAACTTTATAACTTTACCTTTGGAATGGATTTTAAGATAAACTTCTGATAGTATAAAAACAAAATACTCCGATACACAGTTATTTTTAAAGTATCGGAGTATTTTGTTTATCGGATATATAATTGTTGTATCATTTTCTCTGTACTATGCGTGCTCCGGCAGGCACACTTTCCGTAACCCAGATGTTTCCACCGATGGTAGCTCCCTTTCCTATCGTGATACGTCCTAAGATTGTGGCATTAGAATATACCACCACATCATCCTCAAGAATAGGATGTCTTGGTATTCCTTTGATAGGATTACCGTTTTCATCCATAGGGAAGCTTTTTGCTCCAAGAGTAACTCCCTGATAGAGTTTCACATTATTGCCTATTATACATGTTGCACCTATTACGACACCCGTTCCGTGGTCTATTGTGAAGTGATGCCCTATCGTAGCTCCAGGATGTATGTCTATACCTGTTTCAGAGTGCGCCATCTCGGTTATTATTCTTGGAATGAGAGGTACGTTCAGAGTATATAGTTCATGTGCTATTCTGTAGTTTGTGATAGCCCTTATAATCGGGTAACAGCAGATTATTTCGCCAAAACATGTTGCTGCAGGGTCGCCATAGTATGCAGCCTCCACATCTGTTGCAAGGACACTTCTTATCTCCGGCAGACGGCTGATAAACTCGGATGCGATACGGGCAGCAGTGTCACGGCAAGGCTCGTTTTTTGTTTCCATACCACTGTTTTCAACACCGAAACACAAACCGGCCTGAATCTGTTCTATCAGCAATTCGAACAGTCTTTCCAGGTTCACTCCTATATGATAGTTTATGTTCTGGCTGTTGATATTCGATTTACCGAAATATCCCGGAAACAATATTGCTCTCGAAAGGTCGATGATTTCTTCCAGGGCCTTTCCTGACGGCAAAGGTTCACCATCTTTGTGCTGATGAAAGAGTCCGCGATACGAGTTGTTGTCCGAAAGTTTATCAACAGTATCTGTAAGTATGTATGAATAATCAAGTAGAGTCATATTGCTTAATTTTTAATAATAGCACAGGCAAAAATAAAACATATTTTCTTATTTTGACAATAAAATGAATGATTTTTAATAAAAACACTTGTTATCTGCCTTTATGCATACTGATGATTACCTACAAAATGTATCAACTGTAAATCCATTCTTTGATGGCATTTATCAGTTTGTCATTCTCCTCAGGTGTCTGTATGGCTATACGGAAATAACTGTTGTCAAGTCCGTCGAAATTCGATGCATCACGGATTAGTATTCCATGATTGCATGCCAGATAGTCTTTCAGTGCCTTGGCATTTCCAAAACGCAATCGTACAAGCATATAATGAGTGTCGGATGTCCACGGTTCAAGAACTCCTAATTTTTCAAGTTCTGCTGATACACGTTTACGTTCTTCAAGAAGGGCATTGAGATTCAGTTCGTAATCCGATTTATGTTCAATCAGATATATTCCGGCAGATATGGCGAGTGAGTTCACCGACCATGGCTTGACAAATGCTCTGATGCGTTTAATGATTGTAGGATGTGCAGTTATATACCCTATTCGCAGTCCCGGCACTGCAAAATGCTTTGTCAGCGAATGCAGGATTACTATATTATTGTATTTCAATGAGTCGGACGGGCTGAAAAGCTTTTTCGTAGTAAACGCTTCATACGACTGGTCTATAATGAATAACCTCCCCGGATATCTCTCTGCAAGCATTTCAATTCTTTCTCTATCATATGCCTCACCTGTAGGATTATTGGGATTGCAAATCCATACCATTGTAGCCTCATCAGGTATAGTTTCCAAAGTATAGAACTTATAAAGGCGGTGAGAATTGAGTACGCAGGCATCGGCATACTCGCTGAAAGTAGGAACAAGTACGGCCGAATTACTTTCCCTGTAGGCCTGTGCCAAAAGGTATATAGCCTCTGTGGCTCCGTTTGTAGCGCATACCATGTCATCGTCTATGCCGTATTCTCCGGCGATGGATTTCTCAAGAGAATAAGGCTGAGGCTCCGGATATGACACTATGTTCTCCATCGCCTTGGTCAGGTGTGAGAACAATCCGCTGTGGTCAACATGTGAGTATACATTAGAACTGAAATTCGTTCTGATATCGTTGTATTTATATAAATCGTCTCCGTGTCCGTTTATCATTCTGTGTTGGTTTAATAGTGGGAAATATCATTAAATATCGAACTCTACCACGCTTCCGTATGGTGGAACTGACTCGAATGCCTTGCTCATTTCCGTCATACCGGTATAGATTTGTGCGCATACCAATATTCCACCATGGGCAAATAGCAGTACATTGTCATATGGTTCTTGTTTGAGTTCATTCAGGAAGTCTGTTACCCTGTTGTACAGGTCCATAAACGATTCTCCACCGGTAGTCCGTACGTGTATGAAATCATTGAACCATTCCCGGATACGTGGGTCTGTTATACTTTCAAAAGGCTTCATCTCCCACTCTCCAAAGTTTATTTCCATTATTCTTTTCTCCCTCACTGCATTCTCATACCCGCAGAAAGCCGCTAATTTAGTACAGCGCGACAGAGGGCTGGTAAAAACCTTGTCGAAACTCAGACCTTCAAGTTTCTGTTTTACAGCTTCCGCTTCTTCCGGGAAAGTGTCGCGAAGTGCAACGTCAGTCTGGCCGTAGCATGTGCCGTGTGGAACATCTACCGATGTATGTCTTGCTATATATAGTTTCATATGTTTTCTTTTATTTAGTCAATGCAGCCATTGTTATAAGGAAACCAAGTTCGGAGAGTAGGAATACTGCTCCACAACAGTCGCCCGTATATCCGCCTAATTTCTTTTTAAGATATAATATCAGAAACAGGAATACCACTATCGGACTTATCAGAGCCCATCCGTATTCCATAGGAAAGAAATACAGCGGTATAATTCCTCCGGCCAGTGATATGACCTTTTCCTTGATGCTCATTCCCGAGTAAACCACTTTAGCTTTGCTTTCAGTTTCCTTGCGTGCATATGGAAGCAGGTTTATTATATGTCCGCACACAAACTTACTGAAAGTATCTCCACAGATGAGTACAGACGGTATTATATCTTCAGGCAATGATGACAAAACGGAATAGGATGTCAGATAGTACAGAATCAAAGCCAATACGCCATAACTTCCTATATGCGAATCTTTCATTATTCTGAGTATGCCTTCCCTATCCCTTCCTCCGCCCATACCGTCGAAGAAATCGGCAAGTCCGTCCTCATGCAATGCTCCGGTAACGAGGATTCTTGATATCAGAGCAAGGATTACGGATGTTTCCACGTCGAAAAAGTGTATTGCGCCCCAGAATACCAATGCCATTATTCCGCCCGTAAGCCATCCGCTGAAACTCCAGTAACCCACTACATGCTTGAAACTCTCTTGCGGAACAGTCTTGATTTTCCAGAAAGGGAGTCGCGTAAAGAACATCAGTGCTGCAAGTATGTTGTTCATATCCGTGCGTCAGAAATACTTGGTGATTGATGCGTTGCTGAAAGTATCCATCTCATTTATCATCCTTACAGCAGAATCGATTATCGGATACGCGCATATCGCTCCGGACCCCTCTCCCAACCTCAGAGAAAGGCTTAGCAAAGGTTTTGCATTCATGTAGTCCAATATGAGCTTATGTCCGCTTTCATCGCCTGTATGTCCGAAAATGGCATAATCCTTTACATTAGGATTTATCATTGATGCAGCCAGCATACAGTTGGTCATAATGAAACCGTCCACAATGATTATCATCCTTAGTTCAGCAGCACGGAGCATACCTCCTACTGCCATTACCATCTCATATCCGCCGAAACGCTTCATGACATTTTCTACTGTATATTCGCCTTTGTAGTTGTCGAAAGCCTGCTTCAGAATATCGTATTTGTGGTTTACTCCTGCATTGTCAAGCCCGCTTCCGGCACCTACACACTGTTTAAGCGGAATATTGGTAAGACAAGTCATCCAGAGCGATGAAGCCGACGTATTTCCGATTCCCATTTCGCCGAAACTTACCACATTACATCCGTCGTTATAGGCAGCTGTTACACATTCTGCTCCATACTCCAGACATTTCTCCATTTCCTCTTCCGTCATTGCATCTCCGTAAAGGAAATTCCTTGTACCGCGGTTTATTTTTCTGTCAATAATACCTTTGTCCTTCGGCAGGTCATAATCTACTCCGGAATCGACTATAACCAACTTGAAGCCATGCTGTCTGCACAGAAAGTTTATACCGGCTCCACCGTGCAGGAAATTACTTATCTGCTGCCATGTGATTTCCTTTGGCGAGAGGCTTACCACCTCCTCCACTATACCGTGGTCGGCTGCATACAGAATGTTGTGTGGATTTCTGAGTGTCGGTTCAGTCGTTTCCTGAATCATGCAAATTTGCAAAGCCAGCTCCTCAAGTCTTCCAAGAGAGCCTTTTGGCTTGGTAAGGTTGTTTATCTTGTTTACGGCTATATCTTCCAGATTCTTGTTTGCCGTAGGTCTGATGTTAAAGTTTATCATATTATTTAATTTTCATTGGTATTCCACTCACCATAAATATTACTTCATCGGCCTTTGATGCTATATACTGGTTTGCCCATCCTAACAGGTCGGTAAACATACGCTGTATTTTATTCTCGGATGTTCCTCCCATCCCGATTTCGTTTGTTACGAATATGAAAGTAGCATCCTGTGATGTGAACTTGTCAAATTCCGCCTTTACCATCTCCAGCGATTTTTCTATATCCTGTGTTTCAAAATAGAAATTCGTACACCACAGTGTGATACAGTCTATTACTGCTACCCTGCCCTTGATGTCTATATTCCCAAGATATTTTTCTTCTTCTATATTTGTCCAGTTACTGCCTCTTCCCAGCTGATGTCTTTTTACTCTTTCTCTGAACTCGTCATCCCAGATATGTGCGGTTGCCACATATACCGGATTATCCGTCATTGAGAGAGCCTTTTTTTCAGCATATGAACTCTTGCCAGAACGCTGACCGCCTGTTACAAGTATAATTTTCCTCATAATTCGTGACATTGTCTTGTTTACTGCATGTAAAGTTATATAAAATCAGACAAAAGCTCCATTTAATTATGTCATAAATTGATGAAAACTTACCTTATGAATTGTTGAGTGGACTAAAAAGAGTAATTTTGTACCCCAATATTAAACGAAAGAATATGCCTATAAAGAAAAATAATAATCCTTTTGCTTTCAAGGCCAAACAGAGTGCAAAAAAGAAAAGCAGCGGCAAACGTGTGGGGAAATCAAAACCGGAAAAGGCCAACAATCAGTTAAACAGGCGTGTGAAATAAAAAATGATACGATACATGCAACGGCCACGGCATGATCGTATCATAACTATGATATGGTAATTATTAGAAGTGTCCCTAAAAGAATTTCAATCAATTACTTCTTTATGCTTTTTATTACGGTTGAGGCTATAATCTCACGATACAAAAATAGGGATGCAATGTTACATCCCTATTTCATATATGTTATGTTTCTGCTTATTTCTTGTTACTTGCAAGTCCGGCAGCTTCTACAGGGTGGTCTGTAGTGATATAATCAACATTCAGTTTGAGCATATTTTTGATATCTTCCGTATTGTTTACTGTCCATACGTTCACTTTCATACCAAGATCGTGTGCTTCTTTTACCAATTCAGGCTTCTTTTCGAATACTTTGTAATGATAGTCTATACCATTGATTCCCTTTTCTTTAAGTTCTTTGGGTGAGATATCTCCCTTCAGATATGCAATCTCGGATTCTGGAGTGAGTTGTGCCAAAGTCTCACAAATGTATTTGCTGAATGAAATGTATTCCACTTGTTTTTCCATTCCTGCTTCCTTTACCATTTTAACGGCTTTCTCTGAAATTTCCTTTTCCTGTTCTTTTGTCTTGTGAGGCTTGATTTCCAGTATCATCTGTATATCCTTTAACTTCTTTCCTTCTGCAAGATATTCTTTCAGTGTAGGGATTTTTTCGCCGTTCTTTAGCTTGATTCCGTTAAGCTTATTATAAGGGACCTCGGCAATTGTTATTCCGTTTATGTTGTCATCGTGGTTCACTACAATTACTCCGTCACCTGTGAGCTGAACATCAAATTCCGAGCCATAAACTTTGGCTTCTGCTGCTTTCTGCAATCCTGTAATTGAGTTTTGAGCAGAATTCTCTGTCTTCCAGTATCCGCGATGAGCTATTATCTGTGTCTGTGCCTGTGCAGTGTAAGTCATGAATGCTAATGTGCATCCCAAAATAATGTTTTTTAGTTCCATAATATTTATTGTTTTATATTTTAGTAGATGACAAAAAATAAAATTCTATTGTTAAGCATTTAATTATCAATAGATTATATTTGCAAAAGTCTCTGAAAATCAGTAACTTTAAAGAAAAGTTAGCCGCTTTCTCTATGAAGACTACTGATTCCAAGGACTTGGCCAAAGTTAACCAAATCCTCCCGATTATGCAATAGTATTTTGGAAAATCAATGAATCCGGCCCGCATTAAGCTTATGGCTTATATGCTGCATGCACTTTGTGTGGTGCAGACTGTGAGCCTTCACAAACTGGCTTCGGCAATGCCTACGTCGGTTGAGCGTGATTCCAATCTGCGCCGCATTCAGCGATTCATCGCCAACTATGCCTTGAACCTCGACCTGGTGGCAATGATGATCTTCTCGTTGCTTCCTGTTAAGAATGGTTTGGTTTTGAGTATGGACCGTACCAACTGGAAGTTTGGAGAGTTCAACATCAATATACTCACCCTCGGTATTACCTACAAAGGTGTTGCCTTTCCATTGCTGTTCAGTCTTTTGAACAAACGGGGCAATTCCAATTGGGAAGAACACAAGGATATCATGGAGCGGTTCATCCGACTTTTTGGACATGACTGCATCGACTGCCTTGTGGCCGACCGCGAGTTCATCGGCAAGGAGTGGATTGGATGGCTTAACGACAACAGGATTCGATACTATATCCGTATTCGGCAGGATATTTGGGTTGTCAAGCCCTCCACAGGAGAAAGAATCAGAGCGTGGTGGCTCTTCAATTCCCTTAAAGTCGGGCAGGAGAAATTCTACTACAAGCTCTTTTTGCATAAAGGGCAGTATGTCTATCTTGCAGGAAGTCGAATCAAAAACTCTGACGGGATACCCGAACTTCAGATCATGATCTGTTTCAACCGACCTGAAGATGGAGTAGCGACCTATAAAAAACGCTGGGAGATTGAAACGGCATTCCGTGCCATGAAATCTTCGGGCTTCAACATCGAGGACGCCCACCTGTGTGACAGAGTGCGTATCACACGTCTGTTTGCGATGGTCTGCATGGCTCTTGTATGGGCGTATCTCGTTGGTGAACATAAAGATATATACGTTAAACCGATAAAAATTCTGAAACATGGGCGAAGGGCTAAGTCATTGGTCAAGTATGGTCTTGAGGAAATCTCAAACGTGCTTTTTCGACCGACATACACACCCAAATTCGATGTATTCAAATTTTTGTCATGTACTTTTCAATTTTATTACAATATTCAGATAAAATAATACTATAATAATTGTCTGTAAAGTATTATTTTTGTAGAAAACTTTAAAGATATGAGAAAAACATTACTTGCTGCTCTCATGCTGATGCAGATGGGAGCATGGGCAAAAGTTGACTTGCCAGAAATATTGAGTGATAACATGGTATTGCAGCAACAAACCGAAGTTAAACTTTGGGGAAAAGCCAAGGCAAATGCCGAAGTAAGTATTAGTCCGTCATGGACAAACAGTATATATACTGTAAAAACCGATAATGACGGAAAGTGGTTGGCAGAGATACAGACACCATCGGCAGGCTATACACCATATACCATAACACTTTCAGACGGAGAGGTGACAACTTTGAATAATATATTGATAGGAGAGGTATGGTTCTGTTCAGGACAGTCGAATATGGAAATGCCTCTGGCAGGTTTCTGGAATTGTCCTATAGAAGATGCTAACGAGACTATAGCGACTGCTTCACAATGGAAGGGAATACGTGTCGCTACAATTGAGAAAAACGGTCAGTTAGAACCTGTAGATAGATGCAAAGGAAACTGGAAGGTAAGTAATCCGGCAAACGCACCGGCATTCAGTGCCACCGCATTCAATTTTGCAATGATGATGAACCGTGTGCTGGATATTCCTGTGGGAATAATAAACTGCAGCTGGGGAGGAAGTACCGTCGAGGGTTGGCTTCCACGTGACATTGTATTACAGTATAAGGATATAAATCTGGAGAAGGATATCCGCAAAGAAAACGGTCATGACTGGTGGCATTACATGAGTCCCACACTGATGTATAACGGTATGCTCAAACCGCTCCAGAACTACACCATCAAAGGTTTCCTGTGGTATCAGGGAGAATCAAACGTAGGCAAACATAAGACATATCACGAACGCCTGAAAACCATGGTAGAACTATGGAGAAAGGAGTGGGGGCTCGGCGAGTTGCCATTCTATTATGTAGAAATAGCTCCTTTCGGTTCAAGGGAAACAAACGGCAGTGCTTTGCTTCGCGAATCACAGTTCAAGGCACAGTCTATAATCTCCAACAGCGGTATGATTTCTACCAACGACCTTGTGGAAGAATACGAAAAGGACAATATCCATCCCAAGAACAAGACCGATGTAGGTAAACGTCTGGCATACATGGCATTGAAACGCACATACGGCTTTAAGGGAATAGAAGATATGGGACCTGTCTATAAATCAATGGAAGTGAAAGACGGTGTCGCAATTCTTTCCTTTGAAAATGCGAAGGACGGTTTCAACCGTCTGAATGGTATGGAAGGATTCGAGATAGCAGGGGAGGACAAGGTGTTCTATCCGGCAGAAGCGGAAGTCTATAATAATCTTCAGATTAAGGTTAAATCGGACAAGGTAAAGAATCCTGTTGCCGTACGTTATTGTTTCCGCAATTTCAAACCGGGAAACGTAGCCAATCTTCGCGAGCTGCCTATGTATCCGTTCCGTACTGACAACTGGGAATAATACCGGTCGTGATATATAATTTAAACGCTGTTTAAACGGTATTTAAACATCATTCGAATACCGTTTGAACTGTCTTTTCCTGATTTTGGTTGACTGTTATCATGTCATTACCACTGATTCAAGTTGACTCTATTATACTTATCCCT
>CALUJF010000041.1 GCA_944320855.1 uncultured Phocaeicola sp. | reverse complement strand
TCGCCACCGAATCCCATAGATGAAGATTCTACTGCAGCACCAATAAACTCGCCACCTTTTGTAGCCTTGTAAATCTTGTATGAAACACCGTCAACATCTATTGTTTCAGGTGTTTCGGCAGGGTTATTATCGAACCCAGGAACTACCACTGCTATAGCGTCGCTCAATGTCTTCGCATTGGCCTGTGCTATAGGTTCGGCAGTCACTTCGTTCACCCAGCCCAATATTGCTCCTGCCACTACAGAGAAACCTGTCAGGGCGAGAGCCATATTCTTCAATGATGATTCTAACTTTTTCATTTCTTTACTACCTCCCCGAATCTTTTAGGTTTGCAATAAGTATTGATAAGCGGAGTGAATGCGTTCATGATGAAGATAGCGAACGACATACCTTCCGGATAGGCTCCGAAAGTACGGATAAGTACTGTAAGGAAACCTATGGCAATACCGTAGATAATCATGCCTTTGTGGTTCATAGGTGATGTAACATAGTCTGTAGCCATGAAGATGGCACCCAGCATAAGACCACCTGTGAACAGATGAGTAAGTCCGTCGGCATATTTGGCAGGGTCAACCAAGTTCAGCAATGTAGCGAATACGAATACTGTAGCGATGATTGATACAGGGATATGCCATGTGATGATTTTCTTCCACAACATATATACCAGACCCAACAGCAATGCCAATGCACTGATTTCACCGATACATCCCGGATTGTTACCGAGGAACAGGTCCATAGTAGAAGGAAGCTGTTCGAGAGCAGCAGCGTCACCGTTTACAGCCATTTTCATAAGAGCGAGTGGAGTAGCTGCTGTCTCAGCATCTGTATAAGCAGCAAGCTGACCTGCTACAGGCCATGAAGTCATCTGTACAGGGAAAGAGATAAGCAGGAAGATACGTCCAACCAATGCAGGGTTGAAAGGATTGCATCCCAATCCGCCGAAAGTCATCTTACCGATACCGATTGCTACAAGGGCACCGATGATGATAATCCACAAAGGAAGGTTTGACGGAAGGTTGAAGGCAAGCAAAAGACCAGTAAGTGCTGCCGAGCCGTCAAGTATGGTTGTACGTTCGCGTTTCAGAATGAACTTGGTAATCGCCCATTCGAAGAACAAGCACGCTGCAACAGATGTGAGCGTAACGATTACAGCCCCAAGACCGAACATATAGAATGACACGAGCAAGGCAGGTATCAAGGCTATGATTACACCGTACATGTTTTTCTGTACGCTGTCGCCGCTGTGTACATGGGGTGATAAAGATACTATTAATTTATTAGCCATAGTTATTCGATAAATTTCGATTGATTATTTTTTAGCATTGCGTGCACGGATAATCGCACCTACTTTGCCTTTACCTAAACGGATATAGTCAAGCATAGGACGGCGTGAAGGACATGTGAACTGACATGAACCACACTCTATACATGACATAATCATTTCTTTCTCTACGCGTTCCCAATCGCCATGTGCTGATGCTGTTGCAAGAAGGAACGGTTCGAGTCCCATAGGACATGCGCTCACACATTTTGCACAACGGATACATGGCATAGCCTCTGCACGCGAAGCTTCCTTGTCGTTCATCAGAAGAACGCCTGAGCTACCCTTGCAGATAGGAACTTCAGTGTTGGCAAGTGCCTTACCCATCATAGGACCACCACCGATAACCTTTCCTGTATCCTCAGGCATACCTCCGGCAGCTTCGATAAGCTGGCTCATCGGTGTACCCATACGTGTCAGGAAGTTTGAAGGGTTCTTCAGTGATTTACCTGTAACTGTAACCACGCGTTCGAACAACGGTTTGTTCTTCTGTACAGCTTCATAAACAGCGTATGCAGTACCGACGTTCTGAACTACGGCACCTACGTTGATAGGAATTGCAGGAGGAGCAGGAACCTGACGGCCGATAACAGCGTCGATAAGCTGTTTTTCACCTCCCTGAGGGTATTTCACTTTCAGAGGTACTATCTCTATACCTTTATACTGAGCAGCCTTTTCTGTCATCAGCTTGATGGCATCAGGCTTGTTGTTTTCTATACCGATGTAAGCCTTGTCAACTTTTACGGCTTTCATAAGAATCTGCACACCTACCAGGATTTCGTCAGCTTTTTCAAGCATCAGACGGTGGTCGGCAGTAAGATAAGGCTCACACTCTACAGCGTTGATGATAACACATTCAGCCTTGCATCCCGGAGGAGGAGTAAGTTTCACATGAGTAGGGAAACAAGCACCACCCATACCTACTACACCTGCATTCTTGATTTTAGCTACTATTTCTTCCGGAGTGAGGTTGCATTCCTTAACCAGTTCTGTACTGCGGTCGATTGATTCTTCCCATTCGTCACCTTCCACGTCGATGAAGATAGCCGGTTTGCGGTAACCGCTGGCATCGATAACGCTGTCCACCTTGTTCACCTTACCTGATACTGAAGAATATATAGCAGCCGACACGAAACCGCCTGCTTCGGCAATCTTAGTACCAACCTTCACTACGTCGCCTTTCTTTACGATGGCTGTAGCCGGTGCGCCTATATGCTGAGACAAAGGGAAAACAGCCTGTTTGGGGAGGGCAAGCGTTTCTATCGCCTTGCCTGCCGACAACTTGTTTTCTGCCGGATGGACTCCACCTATTCTAAATGTTTTCACGTTTATATCGTTTAATATTGTTACTAATCGGATTAATTATGCTTCTGCCTTTGGAGCTTCCTGTGCAGGAGTTTCTGCTTTAGGCTGTTCTGTTACCGGCTCTGCTTTTGGAGCTACTGGCTCTGCCTTTGGAGCAGTTTCTTCAGCAGGTTTTGCCTTTCTTGGAGGGAAGTTCACAGCGATGATTGCATTCTGAGGACATTCCATCTCGCACTTGCGGCATGACTTACATTTTGCAGGATCGATATAAGCAAGATTGTTTTCAAGAGTGATAGCCTCGAACGGACATACCTTGACACACTTGCCGCAACCGATACATGCAGCAGCACAAGCCTTGCGTGCAACAGCACCCTTATCCTTGTTGACGCACTGAACGTAAACACGGCGGTTGTTCTTACCCTTAGGACGGATTTCGATGATTGCGCGAGGACAAGCCTTTGCACAGGCACCGCAGGCAGTACACTTGCTTTCATCGACTTCAGGAAGTCCTGTTTCAGGATTCATCTTGATGGCACCGAATGTACAGGCCGACACACAGTCGCCACAACCAAGACATCCGAATGTACATCCTGTCTCACCACCGTAAGTAGAATTAGCCACTACACATGAGCGTACACCGTCGTACTGAGTAAGTTTAGGACGGTTGGCACATGTGCCATTACATCTCACCACTGCTACCTTAGGTTCTGAAGCTGCAGCTTCAAGACCAAGAATGGCAGCTACTTTCTCCATTGTAGGCTGTCCGCCTACAGGACACAGTTTACCTTCGAGTGAACCGGCTTTTACGCAAGCTGCTGCAAAACCCGAACATCCCGGATAACCACATCCACCGCAGTTAGCCTGAGGAAGCACTTCGCTTACCTGGGCAATTCGCGGATCTTCGTACACAGCGAATTTCTTAGATGCTGCATACAGAATAACTGCCGCAACCAAGCCAATGGCTCCCAATGAAATTACTGCAATTAAAATTAAATCCATAAATTAAAGTTAGTTTATTAATTATTTATTGTTTCCAATGTAAATGAGAATGTCCTGCTTATTCTGTTCCTCAAAAGATATATTATAATATAATAAGGTATAAGAGTGCATAATGAAACCAAAGCCGATGCAGCCTCATCGCCATCTGTAACTCTCATAGTAACGAACAGTGCAGCCAAGAGCACAATAAACGGGAGCACGAATGCCAGTACTACGGCTTTCATACCCATAGAAGTAGTGCCGCAAACCATCACCTCCTGCCCTACCGAGCAGCAGTCCGCACTTTCCTTATCATGTATATCGATTATTTTCTCCTTGGTTTCCGAAATATTACAGTGACCTTTCACGCTGCACGACGAACAAGCCGAGCTCTGCAGAATCTTGACCCTAACGTGAGAGCCGTCTATGCTTTCCACAATACCAAGGTGTTTTATATTATTATTCATTTTGCAAACTACACATTACAAATATGCAGCAAATGTACAACAAATTTTCAATTTCCGTTATCGCTAACGGATTTTTTTTTGTGAAAAAAATCCAATTCAGAAGTACTTGCAGGGCATAAGGATAAAAAAATACAAAAAAGAGCCATATCCAATGAACAATCCGGCCATTGTGGCAGAAATATTAAAGATAGGCTCTTTTAGTATAAGATGTGCTGACAGAGCAGCAGAAACGCGCCGTTCCGGAAACCGTGACACGTTCGTGTAACGCGCGGAACACGAACGTGACACGAGCGGAACACGTTCGTGTTCCACCCGTTACACGTACGTGTTACGCTTTATTGAATTAAACAAGTGAATTGATATACTCTCTCATCTCGCCCACTGCGGCCTTGGCTTCTTTATAGAGTTTATACTGGGCAAGAGTTCTGACATAATTATGTTCAGGATATTTAGTCTGATAATAAGTGTCGCCATTGATATAGTCAGTGAGGAAACGCACTGCCTGCATGTATGGGAACAATGTTACCGCATAAGGAAGCAGTTCTATTTCCAATGGAGTGAGGAAACATTTTGCAGACTCGATATACCCTTTTGCAAATGATTTGAAAATCTCGAAATTGAACTTCACATTATCAAGATTCTTATCATCCTCCTGACCAGTATTGGCAGCCGAGCGGAGGAAATCGCCGAAATCAGAGAACACGAAACTTGACATCACCGTGTCAAGGTCGATGATACAAAGAACGTTTCCTTCCTTGTCGAAGAGCATGTTGCTCACCTTTGTATCGCAGTGACAGATACGCTTAGGAAGCTTTCCCTCGCGGTAATATCTTTCGGCACAACACATTTCGTATGCATCTTTCTCAATCTCTGCTACAATATCACGTACTTTGTCCATACGTCCTGCGGCATCAGCCTCAACAGCATCGTGCAGCTGCTTCATTCTGAACTCCATATTATGGAAGTCAGGGATAGTTTCTTCAAGCTGGCAAGGAAGGTCGGACAACATGGCTTCGAACTCACCGAATTTCAATCCAACAAGATATGAAGATTCAGGAGTAACGGCATCAAGAGTGAGCGAACCTTCTACGAATACGCATGCACGCCAGTACTTTTCGCCGTCATAATAATAAGTCTTGCCGTCGTCAGTCACAGCAAAGCGAAGAACCTTTCTGTCAAGGTCTTTCTCACCCGCAGCATCAAGTTTCTTGCGGATATGATTTGTCACACACTCGATATTATTCTGCAACAAATCCACATTCTTGAAGATATTGTGGTTGATGCACTGAAGAATAAAATTAGGAGTACCTTCTTGAGTTGTTACAAGATAAGTTTGATTGATAAGGCCGGCAGTCAAAGGCTTGACTGATTCAACATTTGCGATTTCCGGAAATTTTTCAATGATTTGATTTAATGAATTCATGGTTATAACAAGTTTAAAAAATTTCATTCTATATAAATTGCTATCGCCGGATAGCAAAATACCAATTATTTTCAGTCTTAGATTTATTTACATGCCACAAAGATAGAAGTTTTTTATTTATCTGCGTATTTTTTGTCTGCATTTCTTTGTCATTAAAATAAAACTTTATAGTTTTGCGCTGGAACTTTAAAATTTAAAAGCAACATGAAGACCACTGGAAAATATCTTTTTACATTATTAATTATAATGTTGGCCTGCGGAACATCATACGCAGGAAATTTCAATCGCCCGGAATCTGAAAATTACGTCAACGGGGTTACCGCATTAAACAATGGCGATATAGAAAATGCATACAAACTGCTGAATGCAGAAATAGAAAATAATCCGGACAACGGATATGCACACTGCTACATGTCGCTCATATGTAATGCATGCGACGACATAGTATTGGCTATGCATGCTGCAAATTCAAGCATCGAACTCATCCCTGAAAGCGACAACGAATACCGTTCGTTCGCATATTACACAAGAAGCATCCTCTGGGGCAACCTCGGAAAATGGGATAAGGCCATTGACGATATCACAAAGTCTATAGAAATCAATCCTAACGATGCCGAAAGCTTCAAGACAAGAGCAGAGATGTATGTAAACACAAAGCATTACGAAGAAGCCATCGACGACCTGAATCACGCATTAACCATAGACAGCAATACTGACGTGACAGACCTGATGATGAAGCTTATAGAATCCGTTCCGACAGACGAACTGGCAGAGAAAGTAACTAATGTAATGGGGCTTATGTCGCTTAAATAAAATATCGTAGTTTCTTTATTTGAATTGAATTTATCCGAAACGGTTAAAGTTCCCTATTTTGTTATATAACAATAAAGTAGTACATTTGCAAAAAATAATTGATTATGGCCATTACGATTAAGAATATCCCTGTTTTGGAAGGTACTACGGCTGAAGAGTTTGTGCGTAGTGCTGACGAGAATACAGCAAAAGCGACACCTCGTTTATCAGCCTCAGCAAAAAAAAGGCTTCAAAAAGTTTTGGAGAAATCCCGTTCATTCCGTTTTAACTGACAATGGACAATATTTCGTTATACGAAAACTGCGTTATGCTTGCCTACAACAAGGAGGTACGTGAGAATTGTCTTCCTTTCAGTTGTGGCGTGGACGACCTTGATGATTTTTTCCTCAATGATGCCGAATTATATGCTGAAGAATTATTGGGGAAGACTTATTGTTGGATAACGACAGACGCTCCACACCGTATTGTGGCATTATTTACACTATCCAATGACAGCATCAAAACAAAGATGATGTCTTCAAATGATAAAAATCGATTCCAACGTAACATTGTAAATCCAAAGAGAGGACGCAGTTATCCGGCCGTTTTGATTGGACGTCTGGGTGTCAACCGTGAATTTCAAGACACACCACACCGTATCGGGAGGCAATTAATGTCCTTCATAAAAGACTGGTTCCGGCATGAAGATAATAAGACCGGATGCCGGTTTATCGTAGTAGATGCCTACAACGAGGAAAAGGTGCTCAGATATTATGAAAGAAATGGTTTCATACCTTTATATAAAACGGAAGAAATAGAAAAGGAATATTATGATATTCCGCAAAATGAAACTTTAAAAACCCGATTATTGTATTTCGATTTAAAACGAGATTGATAATCAAGCCCATAATATTAAAATCTTTTAATCCAAGCATCTTGAATTTCAGTACAAACCATCTGATATAACGAAAAACATCCGGCCAACAATCACGTAAAATCGTACATGACAATAAGATTGTACGAAAAGTTCAAAATCTTAGATAATGATTTCGACAAAATAAAATAACACAATATAAGCATTCCTCAAAAAAAGTGTGTAAATTTGCGGCATGGAATGGTTTACAGATTTATTTTTTGAGCATTCAGCTTTACAGGCTGTCATTATATTATCGCTTATCACAGCAATAGGATTGGGATTCGGGAAGCTCCAGCTTTTTGGGGTTTCACTCGGAGTGACGTTTGTTTTCTTTGTCGGAATCATGGCCGGACATCTTGGATTTTCCATCGACCCACAGATGCTTATATATGCAGAAAGTTTCGGTCTGGTACTGTTCGTTTATTCTTTAGGGCTTCAAGTCGGTCCGGGTTTCTTCAGTTCGTTCCACAAAGGAGGATATAAACTGAATATGCTTGGATTGGGAGTCATCCTTATAGGTACGGCAATGGCTGTTATCATAAGTAAATCAGCCTCAATACCTATGTCGGACATGGCAGGCATATTGTGCGGAGCGACAACCAACACTCCTGCCCTCGGTGCCGCACAACAGACACTGAAACAATTGGGCGAACCTACTAACGGGGCGGCTTTGAGCTGTGCTATAACTTACCCGCTCGGAGTGGTAGGTGTAATTTTAGCAATAATAGTACTGAAGAAACTCGTTGTAAAGCCTAAGGATATGGAAAGTCACGAACACGACGACTCAAACCATACATATATCGCTACATTCCAGGTCCACAATCCGGCAATATTCAACAAGAGTGTTCAGGATATAGCCAAACTGAGTTATCCGAAATTCGTTATCTCAAGACTTTGGAGAGATGGCAATGTGAGTATCCCTACTTCAGAAAAAATCCTGAAAGAGAATGACAGGGTACTGGTAATCACAACAGAAAAGGACGCTCCTACCCTTACTATTCTATTCGGGGAACAGGAGAACAGGGATTGGAACAAGGAGGATATAGACTGGAACGCCATAGACAGCCAGCTTATCTCGAAACACGTGATAATCACCCGTCCGGAAATCAACGGCAAGAAGCTTGGAAGTCTGCGTCTGAGAAACTCATATGGAATAAACATAAGCCGTGTGACGCGAAGCGGTGTACAGTTATTGGCTACTCCGGGACTTGTACTGCAGTTGGGCGACCGCCTGACAGTGGTAGGCGAAGCTGCAGCTATACAGAATGTAGAAAAAGTGTTGGGCAATACAGTAAAAACTCTCAAGGACCCGAACATGGCATCTATATTCATCGGGATAGTGGTAGGACTTATCATCGGTTCCATACCTATCTGGATTCCCGGTATAAGTTCACCAGTCAAATTAGGGCTTGCAGGCGGACCAATCATAATAGGCATACTTATCGGTGCATACGGCCCGAGACTTCACTTGGTGACTTACACTACACGAAGTGCGAACCTGATGCTTAGAGGCATAGGACTTTCCCTGTATCTGGCATGTTTAGGTTTGGATGCCGGCTCCCATTTCTTTGAAACCGTCATGAGGCCTGAAGGTGCATTATGGATAGGCATAGGATTTGCAATCACATTCATCCCCGTAGTGATAATGGCCATAGTGGCACTCAGAATCCTCGACCTCGACTTTGGAAGCACATGCGGAATGCTATGCGGAAGTATGGCCAACCCAATGGCCCTGAACTATGCCAACGACATCATTCCGAACGACAATCCAGCAGTAAGCTATGCCACGGTATATCCTTTGGGCATGTTTACAAGGGTGATAATGATACAAATAATACTGATGCTATTCTTATAGAAAATTAAATATTGACAATATAAATCTAAAAGCCATGACAGTAACAAACAAGGCAAAAATAGAGGAAATAAAAAGCGACTTGAGATATCTTGAGCTGCTGTCGCAAAGCTTCCCGACCATAGCTGCGGCAAGTACTGAGATAATAAATCTTGAGGCTATCCTTAACCTGCCAAAAGGAACAGAACATTTCTTGGCCGATTTACACGGAGAGTATGAAGCATTCAACCATGTACTCAGAAATGCTTCCGGAGCAATCAAAAGAAAAGTAAACGAGATTTTCGGCAACACACTGAGAGAGGCGGAAAAGAAAGAGCTGTGTACGCTGATTTATTATCCGGAACAGAAACTGATAAGGGTAAAGGAATCTGAAGAAGACATGAACGACTGGTATGTGATAACGCTAAACCAACTGGTAAGCGTATGCCAGAACGTATCATCGAAATATACACGCTCTAAAGTCAGAAAGGCACTGCCTGAGGAGTTCTCATACATCATTCAGGAGTTACTCCACGAAAGCAGTACCACACAGAACAAACATGCGTACATCAACGTAATTATAAGCACAATAATAGAAACAGACAGGGCTGATGATTTCATAATTGCCCTGTGTAATCTTATCCAAAGACTCACAATAGACTCTCTGCACATCCTCGGAGACATATTCGACAGAGGATCTGGTCCACACATAATAATGGACACGCTGTGCAACTACCATAACTTCGACATCCAGTGGGGAAACCATGACATATTGTGGATGGGAGCTGCATCGGGCAACAAATGCAGTATAGCAAACGTATTACGACTCGCCATGAGATACGGCAATCTGCCTGCACTGGAAGACGGATACGGCATCAATCTGCTGCCACTCGCTACTTTCGCCATGGAAACCTATGCGGACGACCCGTGTACACAGTTCTATCCTAAGGAATATGACGCACAATACAGCGACAAGACACTGCGAATGATAGCAAAGATGCATAAGGCCATCTGTATAATCCAGTTCAAGCTTGAGGCTGAGATAATCAAACGAAGGCCGGAATTCGAAATGGAAGACAGACTGTTGCTGCATCACATTGATTTTGAAAAGAAGGTTCTCCGATTGGACAACAAGGAATATGAAATGAGGGATTGCCTGATGCCTACTGTCAATCCGGCAGCCCCGTACAAACTGACAGTCGAGGAAGAGGACGTTATAAACAAGCTGTACGATTCATTCACAAGAAGCGAGAAGCTGCGCAAACACATGAAGTGCCTGTTCAGATACGGATGCATGTATAATGTATGCAACTCCAACCTTCTGTTCCACGCTTCGATGCCGCTCAACGAAGACGGAAGCCTGAAAGAGGTCAGCATAGGCGACAGAAAATACAAGGGTAAGGAACTGCTGAACAAAGTGGGACAACTGATACGCACAGCCTATTTTGCAGACAAGGACAACGAAGAAAAGGATTTTGCCGTTGACTATGTATGGTATCTGTGGTGCGGTAAGAATTCGCCTGCTTTCGACAAGAGCAAGATGGCCACTTTTGAAAGATATTTCCTGACCGACAAATCTACGCATAAGGAAATAAAAGGATATTATTACTCCAAAAGGGACGACGAAGCTGTATGCGACATGATTCTGGACGAATTTAATGTGAAAGGCGAACACCGGCATATCATAAACGGACATGTTCCGGTGAAAGCCGTTCAGGGAGAGAAACCTATCAAGGCCAACGGAAAGCTTATGGTTATTGACGGTGGATTCTCGAAAGCTTACCAGCCTGAAACGGGTATAGCAGGATATACGTTGGTATATCACTCCCGCGGATTCCAGCTTGTACAGCACGAACCATTCACTTCTACTCAGTCTGCAATAGAGGAAGGGAAAGACATCAAGTCCACTACCCAAATAGTAGAGCTTAGTACAAAACGTATGATGGTGAAAGATACAGACAAAGGTGAAGAGCTGAAAATTCAGATTGAGGACCTGAAAAAACTGCTTATAGCATACAGGACAGGTATTCTGAAGGAAAAAGCGATATGATATCGTGATACATAATAAAAAAACGAGCCGTCATTCAATCTCAAACGCCGAAACGTTCGACCTTGAATGACGGTTCGTTTTTTTCTCTCTCTTACTCTCCTTAATATTATACCAGCTTATTGGTGCATGTATCAGGGAAGATTACAGAAGGTTTAAATGTCTTGGCTTCCTCAAAGTCCATAAGCGCATATGATATGATTATCACGATATCTCCTACCTGCACCTTACGGGCTGCAGCACCGTTAAGACAAATACATCCCGAGCCACGCTCTCCCTTAATAACATAAGTCTCAAATCTTTCACCGTTGTTATTGTCTACTATGTGTACCTTCTCGCCCGGTATGATGTTTGCGGCATCAAGCAAGTCTTCATCTATAGTGATGCTTCCCACATAGTTCAAGTTAGACTGAGTAACTGTAACACGGTGTATCTTCGACTTCAAAACTTCTATCATCATAGCTAATCTGGTTTATCCTTTATATTTAATGTTATCAATCAATCTGACTTCTCCGCAGAATACTGTGATACATCCTACTATGTAATCGCTGTCATTCCAGTTGGAAACAGTCTGGAGAGTATTACCGTCAACTATTTCGAAATACTCCAACTCCAGTCCTTCAGACTCTGCTATTCTGTTTTCCACGTACTGTTTTGTTTCTTCCAATGTATGTTCCTTTGCAAAATCCACACTGCTGAACAGTGTTTTTGAAATCTGCAAGGCCTGCAATCTCTGTTCTGCAGAAAGACGGGTATTTCTGCTACTTAGAGCCAAGCCATCCGCCTCACGCACGATAGGACATCCTACAATCTCAAGATTGAAAGGATACTTGCGGACCATTTCGCGAATGATTGCCAGCTGTTGGAAATCCTTTTCACCGAAATAAGCCCTGTCAGGCTCAACGATAAGAAAAAGCTTGCTCACTATCTGGCATACTCCGTTGAAATGTCCCGGACGGTATTTACCTTCCATTACAGTGTCAAGAGGAGCATAACTGAACTGACGAGTGTCAGGCTCCGGATAGATTTCTTCTACCGAAGGAGCAAATACAAAAGCAGCACCGTGCTTTTCAAGCAAAGCACAGTCGGCGTCCAAAGTTCTTGGATATTTCAACAAATCGTTTTTGTCGTTAAACTGAGTCGGGTTGACGAAATCACTGACCACCACTACATCGTTTTCCTTAACGGCACGCTTGACCAAAGATGCATGACCGTCATGCAGTGCACCCATAGTAGGGACTAAACCTATTGACTTCCCTTGTTTACGAACTGCCTGCAATTCTTCACGCAGTTCACTGATTGTCTGAATTAACTTCATTTCTTTTCTATAGTTTATATACTATTCTATATTAGAATCAAATACAGAGCTATTTATATAGTTTCTGAAATCGGGTGCAAAGTAAACCATTATTTGGCACATAATGAAAGATAAACATAAAAAAGTGCTTTATTTATCGCATTATAGAGGAAAAATGCATTACAAAACATGCCATTTGTATGTAAAACCTACACCTGTTAACATACTATAAGGAATTATTTAAGACTGCATTTTTATATCTACCCTTTTTTTTGTACCTTTGCAGAACATTTTGAGCATATAATAATAAACATGAGCGCAAAGAAAGTTTTATTCATTACACAAGAAATTACTCCTTACGTTCCGGAAAGCGAGCTGTCGCTTATCGGACAGAATCTTCCACAGGCTATTCAGGACAAAGGTCGTGAAATCAGAACATTCATGCCAAAGTGGGGTATCATAAACGAACGCAGAAATCAGTTGCACGAGGTAATCCGCCTGTCAGGAATGAACCTGATAATTGACGATACAGACCATCCGCTTATCATCAAAGTGGCTTCTGTCCAGGCAGCACGCAGACAGATTTACTTCATTGACAATGACGATTATTTCCAGCACAGACTTATGACAACCGATGAGAATGGAAATGAATACGAAGACAATGGAGAAAGAGCGATATTCTATGCAAGAGGTGTATTGGAAACAGTGAAAAAACTACGCTGGTGCCCGGACGTAATACACTGTCACGGATGGATGAGTGCCGTTGTACCGCTTTATATCAAGAAAGCATACTACGACGAGCCGTCATTCCGCGATTCAAAAGTTGTATTCTCTGTTTATGACGATGGTTTCAAATCTAATTTTGTAGAAAACTTCAAGGAGCAGCTTAAGTTTAAGGATATTACATCTGAAGACCTCAAGATGATAGAAAATCCTGTAAACTATAACGAGTTGTGCAAATTGGCTGTAGCATATTCCGACGGTGTTATACAGAATGGAGAAAATGTAAACCCTGAGATATTGGATTATGCTAAGAGCCTGAATATACCTGTTGTAGAAAATCAGCAAGGGTTCGATGCCTATGCCGATGCCTGCAACTCGCTATATGACCAGGTATTGGGAAATAACGAATAATTCATAAGAATCAATGTAGTGAGAAAAAAAGCTGCATTGATTTGTTTTTATAACCATAATTGTAGTATAACATGAAATTCAAGTTAATGGCTGTAATAGCATGTACGGCCGCACTCTATAGCTGTGATGATTCCACATCCGGAGTCGGAGACTTTGTTTCAAATATTGATAAGATAGAAGCTTTCTCAAGTACTTATGAGGCTACATCTGAAACAGAAATATTTACTGAAACATTTACAAAAGGAATCTACTCACGTACCAACAGAGCTTATTTAGGAAAATATACAGATGCTGACTTCGGAGAATATTCTGCAAGTTTTATAACTCAGATAAACTGTCCGGAAGGATTTGAATTTCCAGAAAAGCTTGAAAAAATCACAGATGTTTCTCTTGAATTATACTACACAGGATTTTATGGAGATTCATTGGCTACTCTTACAGTACAAGTAGATGAATTGGACAAGGTTATTGATGACAGTGACAAAGATTTGTATTATACCAATTACACTCCTGAAAATTACTACAATGAATCTGGAGAATATACTGCCCAAAAATCATACGCAGCTGTAGATAAATCGGTTAGCGATTCACTCAGAAACAGTGAAGGGTATTACCCTAACATTAAAATTGACTTAGGTGAAAAGTTCAGAATGAATCTTGAAGAAAAATCAAGAGACCCTAACAATTTCAAAGATGCCAATACTTTCATCAACAATGTTTTAAAAGGATTTTATGTACATACAGTACAGGGCGACGGTTCTATAGTGTATATCAAAGACATTTGGTTGAGAATAAATATGGAATACACCGTTACCGGTTCACAAGGACAGGACTCTACGGCTGTTGGCAGTTCTGTTCTTGCAGCAAGTAAAGAGGTACTGATGTCTACACGAATGCAAAATAATGAAGAGAAACTGCAGGAATTAAAAGAAGACACAAAGAATACATACCTAAAGACTCCTGCCGGACTTTATACTAAGATAACTTTACCTATAGAAAGCAAAGATGGTAAAGTTGGTATATATGATAATCATAAGAATGACACACTTAATTCTGTGACATTATCTATAAAAAAATACAGATATGTCGGTAATGATGAAAACTCAAAATACAAAATGGGAGTACCTCAGAACGTTCTTATGATAAGGAAAGGTGACATGAATGACTTCTTCGAGAAAAACAAGACATACGACAACGAAACTTCATTCTTAGGAAGTTATGACAGTAGTACTAACTCATATTCTTTCTCTAAGCTGAACCGTCTGATAAGTCACATCTTCACAGAAATAAGACAAGGCAATAATGACGCAGACAGAGATGTAGTGGTACTTATTCCTGTAACAACCGAAACAGATACTGAAGGCAATATTATAGGCGTATCGCATGATATGGAAGTTAATGCCGCAAGACTGTTTGGAGGAGAAGACGGTGAAAAACTAAAAATGGAGATTATTTATACACGTCCATAAAAATATTCTTTCTAATAAAGAAATGGCATGTTATAGCACTTACACTATGGCATGCCTCTTTATTTTACATATCTTCAGAACTGCCCTTTGACAGCAAATGCAATAAAAAAAGATGGGACATACGCTCAAGTACATCCCATCTACTGTGTATGAATTATATTCTAATATTTGTTACTTGCCGGCAGACTTATCGGCAGAAGCTGCTTTTGAAGTTGACTTCTTTGTAGTAGTCTTCTTTGCTGCAGGTTTCTCCACCTTGGCAAGTTTCTTTTCCGCATCTGCCAGTTTCTTCTGCAGTTTAGCTATTTCATCATTCAACTGTACAAGTTCTTCACCCTGATTCTTTATTGTAGTAAGCAAAGAACTGAGTTCTTCATTCTCCATATCCACAGGATAGAGAGAATTTACTCGTTTGATGAAATCACCAAGAATGTTCATATAATTTGTGAAAGCATCGAAAGGTGAATCATAGATACCACGGTTGAAAGCAACACCGGTTTCTTTTGTAGTCATAAAGCGGAAATTGTTACTTGCCTGCAAATAATCCCAATCCTGCTTTATTCTCTTATCATCGCACAAGTATACTCTTTCTGCAACGCTATAAAGCTTATTGAAAGCTTCACGCTGCATAATGTTACCCAACCATGGACTGATATCTCTTTCTTCATCTACCCATGACATAGGATAAGGAACATCCATTCCATCTACAGACTTCAACTTCGATACAATCTCAGAAGGTGTAGAGAATGTTATACCTTTCTGTTTAGCACATGTAGGAAGAGCCTTCATAAAGTCAAGGATATTTGATGACAATGGCTGGAAATATCCCAATGCAGACAACTCCATGAAGATATTGATTACCTGTTCACTTTCAGGCATTGAATCTATCCAACCAATGTACTTGTCAGCAAACAAAGGATATTCGCTCCATTCGCTGTTAGAGAAACGCAGACTTATATCATCTGAAAGTTTGAAATCTCTCATCAGAAGTTTCAGATTAGGATTCTCAACACAATGATATAGATAGTGAGGACTCTTCCATCCCAAAACATGTTTAGCTCCTTCGATAAGCATTCCCTTGAATCCCATATCAGCAACTATACCTCCTATCTCATTGTTATAAATCAAGCTGGAGTTGCGGAATACCTTAGGTTCCTGGCCGAAATAGTCTTTAATCTTGCGGCGCATACGGTTGACTTCTTCCTTGAAGCAGTCTTCATTAGCCAACGATGACAAACCGTGTGAATATGGTTCGCACAAAAATTCGCAACATCCTGTACTATTCAATTCCTGCAACAATTCGATAACAGCAGGAGCATAAATTTCCAACTGTTCCAAAGCTACTCCGGAAATTGACAGAGCAACCTTAAATGCTCCTTCATTTTCCTTAGCCATCTGGATAAGAGTGTTGAGTGCCGGTATATATGAGCGTTCTGCTATTTCATTAATACCCTGCTCATTGGCAAAATCATCATAATAGTAATGATCAGAGCCTATTTCAAAGAAACGGTAACGTTTCAGATGTATTATCTGATGAATTTCAAAATATAAACAGATTGTTTTCATATCAACTTAAGACTAATATTTTACTTATTATAATTTCTCAGGACATCTTCGTATAAGGAGCGGACTTTCAGGCCGACTTTTTCCCAGGTGATTCCGTCAACCTCGGCTTTTCCTTCTTTCTGAAGATATTCAAACAGCGACTGATTGGTACATATCGAATATATAGCGTCTGCCATGGCATGTATATCCCAATAGTCTGTTTTAATTACTTTACTAAGAATTTCACCGCATCCTGACTGCTTGGAAATAATAGAAGGAGTTCCGCACTGCATAGCTTCCAAAGGAGCAATACCGAATGGCTCGGATACAGAAGGCATAACAAATACATCACTGTTCTTGTAGACCTCATATACCTGTTTGCCTTTCATAAATCCCGGGAAGTGGAAACGGTCTGCAATGCCGCGTTCCGCAACCAAATTAATCATGGCATTCAACATATCGCCAGAACCTGCCATTACGAAACGGATATTGCGTGTACGTTGCAAGACCATAGCTGCTGCCTCAACAAAATATTCCGGTCCTTTCTGCATTGTGATACGTCCGAGGAAAGTAACAATCTTTTCTTTTGAATGATCCGGACGTGGTATATCCTGATATTCCTGCGACAGCGGATAAACAGCGTTATGCACGGCAAATACCTTTCGTGGGTCCTGATGGTACTCGTTAATTACTGTACGACGGGTCAGCTCGGACACACACATGATACAGTCTGCATAATCCATACCGTTCTTTTCAATAGAATAGACAGTAGGGTTAACTTTTCCGCGTGAACGGTCAAAGTCTGTGGCATGAACATGGATACAGAGAGGTTTTCCACTTACCATCTTCGCATGCACGCCGGCCGGATAAGTCAGCCAGTCGTGGGCATGGATAATGTCAAACTGCTGCTGACGCGCAACGACACCTGCAATAATAGAGAAATTATTAATCTCATCATGCAAATTTCCAGGATATCCTCCTGCAAACTCCATACATCCAAGGTCATTAACATTCATGTATGAGAAATCGGCATATATATTATCACGGTAAGCATAGTATTCCTCAGGTGTCATCTTTGCCTGCAGACGGGACTTAAGATAATCATAATTTACGTCACGCCACACTATAGGCACTTGATTCATACCTACAATCTTAAGGAATCCTTCCTCCTCGCCGGTCGGCTTAGGCATACAGAACACAGTTTCCACATCGCCTTGCAAACTCAAACCTTTCGTTATACCGTATGAAGCTACAGCAAGACCACCGTATATTTTTGGAGGAAATTCCCAACCAAACATTAAAACTTTCATAAAACTCCTCCTTCTTTATTGATTCTCAAATTTATCCAACAAATATAAGCCACGAAGAATTTCCGCAACGTTCATAGCAAACGATACTGCACCCCTTCCCTTGAAAGGAGGATTACCGTCAAACAGTTCAGGAATAGTGCCAAGACAATGGCATGTCATTTCGTCTTCATAGCTAACAAATTGTCTCCACAAGAAAGAGATAGCGCTTCTCTTGTAAATCTTCAGATAAGCCTCCATATAGAAACCTTCGAGCCAAGGCCATACTGTACCCTGATGGTATGCATAATCTCTCTGCATCTGAGGTCCTACATAGTTAGGATTATATCCGCCACTCTTAGGACTCAAAGAACGAAGTCCTTTTGGAGTAAGCAGTTCCTTGGTAACGATATCAATCACACCCTTCTTCTGTTTAGCATCAAGTGGAGAATAATCGAATGCTGCGGCAAATATCATATTAGGACGGACACTCCAATCCATCATGTCACCATCGACGAAATCGAGCAGATAGCCATATTCATTGAGGAATGTATCAATAAACAATTTTCCGGCCTTTTCAGCTGTTTGTTTCAGACGGCCTGCAAAATCATTGTCACCTGCTTCAGACATAATATCGGCAGTAAAGCACAAAGCATTATACCACAAAGAGTTGAATTCTACGATATAACCTGTTCTTCCAACTACCGGACGTCCGTTAACGGTTGAGTTCATCCATGTGACAGCATTATCCCTGCCGTTAGAATATACAAGACCGTTTTCCCTTACTTCAAGGTTAGGGTGCTTGCCGTCAATCAGGAATGACATAATGTCTTTCAGCAATCCAAGATATTTTTCTTTTGCTGCATCGCGCGAAACCATCTTGGCATATTGCTGGATTGTCCATACAGCCCAAAGCAATACATCCGGATGATATATCTCATAGACTTTCAATGTGGATTTCTCGCCATTTATAAATGCATAGATTGCTTTCATGGCTGTATCCATTATCATCTCGAATTTACTTGTTTCACCGATTGACAGAGTAAGACCGGGCAACGAAACAAACATATCTCTGGCACGGCATTTAAACCATGGATAACCTGCCAAGATATAAGATTCACCCTCCTGCTTGTTCAGGAACTGGTGTGCAGCATTGATAAGGCAATTCTTGAAGTCTTTTCTCGGTGTTCTCTGTTCCGCCTCATCGGCAAAAAGCTGGTTAAGATTGGAAGTATCAACCGGTGATATACCTCCTGAGAATGTTACACTTTCACCTTTATTGATTTTAAACTCGAAATATCCCGGAACATAAAGGTCCTCATTGAAGTCATAACCGCGTTCCTGCTCTTTAGGATATTCAATACCTCTATACCAGTCAGGCACGAAATGGAACTCATTTTCCTTGCTGAACTGCATATGTAATTCAGGATATCCCGGATACATACAGGTCTTTATTCCATTGTCAATGATGTCATACTTCCGGCTTGCCTGGGAATTTTCATGAGTATATTCCCTCACGCTTCTGAAAGCTAAATATGGACGCAGGCGGAGAGTTGTTTCAGAGTGGGCATCAACCAAAGTATATCTTATCAAGATACGGTGTTCATGATGAACAAACACCTTCTCCTTCTTCAATATTACTCCGCCAACACGATACCATGTGGTAGGTACTTTTTCACACTCATACTCACGTATATATTTATGACCACGCGGACTAAAATTATCTCCATGATACTTATGGAGACCTAAATTAAACTCAGCACCATGCTGTATCACTGTTTCGTCCATTGCTGACAAAAGTACGTGATTTTCGTCATCAAGTTCCGGAACCGGAATGACTAATAATCCATGATACTTGCGAGTATTACAATCTACAATAGTAGAACAATGGTAAGCTCCTGAACGATTTGTACGAAGAATCTCACGTGGCAAAGATTCCTCAAGATTCGTCATCAGAGTTTTATCAAAACGTAAATAACTCATAGATGTTATATTAAGGTTATTAAATAGTTCAATAAATATGTTATTATTCTCACCCCCAAATTTAGTAATTAAAAAATCAAATCAAAACGTAAAACTCGTTTTTTTTTCTCTTTAAAGTATATTTTTAGAATAAAGAGGATTTTTAATTAAAAAAAAGCCCTCACTAAGTAGTGAAAGGCAATATTTTTCATTGGGGAATATAAAAAATCCCGAGTTGGGAAACTCAGGATTTCAGACCTCATATATTAATCAATAATATCAAAGCCACAATATGGAACCAAAGCTTTCGGTATCTTTATACCTTCAGGTGTCTGGTTGTTTTCAAGCAGAGCAGCAACTATTCTCGGCAATGCCAAAGCTGAACCATTCAAAGTATGACACAACTCTGTTTTCTTGTCTGCATTTCTGAATCTGCATTTCAAACGATTTGCCTGATATGTATCGAAGTTAGAAACAGAACTTACTTCAAGCCACCTTTGCTGAGCCTCAGAATATACCTCAAAGTCATAGCAGATTGCAGCAGTGAAACTCATATCTCCGCCACATAAGCGCAGGATTCTGTAAGGCAATTCAAGTTTCTTCAACAATCCTTCTACATGGTCAAGCATTTCCTGGTGTGACTGTTTTGAATGCTCCGGTTTGTCAATTCTGACAAGTTCAACCTTAGAGAATTCGTGCAAGCGGTTCAATCCACGAACATCTTTACCGTATGAACCAGCCTCACGACGGAAACACTGTGTATATGCACAGTTCTTGATAGGCAATTGTTTCTCATCAAGAATGACATCGCGGTATATATTGGTTACAGGAACCTCTGCTGTTGGAATCAAGTACAAATCATCAAGATTGCAGTGATACATCTGGCCTTCCTTATCAGGCAGCTGACCTGTACCGTAGCCTGATGCAGCATTTACTACAGTTGGAGGCATAATTTCCTCATAACCTGAAGCACGTGCTTCGTCAAGGAAGAAATTAATCAAAGCTCTCTGCAAGCGCGCTCCCTTACCCTTGTATACAGGGAATCCTGCACCTGTAATCTTTACTCCAAGATCGAAATCTATCAAATCGTATTTCTTTGCCAGTTCCCAGTGTGGCAATGCATTCTTAGGAAGTTCTGTTTCCGTACCACCATGCTTTACAATAACATTGTCTTCCGCACAACTTCCTTCCGGAACTTCATCATACGGAACATTAGGTATGGTATACAATATTTCCTGCATTTCTTCAGAAGCCTTATCCATTTCAGCCTGTAAAGTTTTACTTGCTTCTTTGAATTCAGCCACTTTGAGTTTAGCAGCTTCAGCCTCTTCTTTCTTGCCTTCTTTCATCAACAGGCCGATACTCTTCGATATAGTATTAACCTCAGCAAGATTTCTATCTAATTGATTCTGGGCGTTACGTCTTCTGTCGTTACATTCAAGCACCTTAGCTATAGTTTCTTTAGCATTTGCGAAGTGCTTCTTCTCAAGTCCACGAATTACCTTGTCGGTATCTTCTGTAATTTGTTTAATAGTGAGCATATTTTTCTACTTTTATAAACGTTCCTAATAAAAAGATATGCAAAGATATATTTTTTTTATCAATTATACAGAGAGTAATTATTTTTTAATCAGAAAACAGGCAAAGTATATACCAGTCCGAGCGAAACACGCTGCAAATTATGGCTACCGGCTCCAAATGCTGTAGCTTTTTCCGTTAGATGAATGTTCTTATGTAACAGATGCAAATACACTATCAGTTCACTGTCTTCCATCGGATAATACTCGGCACAAAGCTGCACATTCCATGTCCTTCGGTAATTACCTTTCTCCAGACTACCTGATGACTTATATATATTACCTATCTCATAGGCACCCTTAGCATAAATGTTCAAATGTGGAGATATACGATAATCTATATTGGCTATAGTAGTAAAGTATTCTGCATTACTTACAGTTGTAGGCATTCCTGTTTCTGTATCAAACGACGAAGTGATAAGTCCTTTTGTGTCCAGTCCTTCCCTTGAATACATAAAATCTATATATCCGAGAAAGGGCTTCTTGTCCCACACATTTCCACAAGTAAAATAGAATATATTCTTACCTTTTGCCAACTGACCATAAGATAAGGAGTACCTTAACTGCATTGCCCTGTCAACAAAATATCCGTCCCAGTTGGCTGTACCGAGAAGAGGCACCTTGGAATCCTCTACCCCCTCAGGCAAAGGATACATGAACTGGTCTTCAATGGTTGAGTTCCTGTTGTTTGTAACCTGGAAATTCAACATCTGATTATCATTGATATTATATGCCATATTCAATCCGACCTGATAGGCTGGTATGGTATTGTTAAAATCAGAATAATGCCTTACTTTAATAGCATTTACCCAACACTCGTAACCGCTGAACTGTACCGGCTGCTTTCCTGCCGTAAGATGCCATCTGTCGTTAAGCTGCCACCCTACCATTGCCAACTCCACTGAACCGGCCAGATTGTCCAACGGGATATTGGGATTCGTATATTTATTGAATGATTGTCGGAAATGATATGAAAATATCTCTCTGAAAGCCCCCAACACTTCCAGTCGCACACGATGAACCTTGAATGCCATATTATCAAAATTCCCATTACTGAAAGAAACATCGGCTGCTGTACAGAACTGTATATTCATGTTAGCCCAGTCTATATCACGTTTCCCGTCTGTTACACGCTGAAGCAATGTTTTTTCATCAGAAGGAACCATAGCTATATCCTGTGAATTAACATCAATAGAAAAACTGATACAATATAACACCGCTAATAATAATTTGTTGTTTAATGATAATTTTTTGCTCATAAAAAGAATGTTTAACAATACATAAACAACACTGACCCACAAAAAGTTCAAACAAAGAACTTATCAACGGGGAATTATCAACGTTAGAGCTTCCGGTGCAATAGTAACCTCAAACGGATATGACTTTTCTGTCCATAGCCTTCCGTCAATACTTATTTCTGCATTTCTGGCACGCAATACCTTCACGGATTTTGTACGATAAGGTTTAACTATCTTATGATTAAGCAGTCTTCCCTGCTGCAACATCCATAATCCTGAAATCAACTCACGCAGTTGTGGTCTGTATATAACCGATACATCAAGCCATCCATTATAAGGTACAGCGCTTGGAGTAAGACCATATCCCCTACAACTGCCTATACACACAGCCATTATACGCCCCCGGATATGTTCATTGTTCAGTTTTAGATGCATTCTGTGCAGTTTACGCTCAAACGCAACCAGCAACAACGACGAAAGGTAAGATACCAGAGGTATTCCCCAAAAACGTTTTGTTTCATTTGTTATCATTACGATTTTTGCTCCCAAGCCCATATAGACAGCATTAAGGAAATATCTGTTTATATGCTGGCCTTCATTATAAAATCCAAAAACGCCGACATCAACTTTCCTCAAACGTCTGTTTATCAGCACATCCACAGCACCTTTATAGTCATCTGAATCAAGCCCCCAATATTTGGCAAAATCATTTCCTATACCGTTAGGGATAATTCCAAATGCTATCTCATGTAAATTCTCCACATCAGAATGCATTATCCCGTTTACGGCATCGTTGATGGCACCGTCCCCACCCACCACTACTATAGTCTTATATCCATTGTTGGCCATAGTTCGTGCAAGACGTTCTACAGAACCAAAGCCTTCCGACTGGACATAATCGTACATCACACTCTGACTATCCATGTACTCACGGATTTTAGCCCATCTTTTCTGTGCTTTTCTGCTACCGGCTTTTGGGTTATAAATAATCCCCCATCTGTTAGGTTCAACTGCCATAATGTATAAAAAGTTTAGATTATAAGACAAATTTAAAATACAAGACTCTCGACTATTAAAATACTATATCATCATAACATGGACTGTATGGCATCTATCTTATGCTGTATATCCCACTCAGCATTTATCCATGATATAGTAAATCCTCGTCTTTCCATTCCTCTGAACCATGTCATCTGACGCTTGGCAAACTGATGAATTGCAACTTCAAGCTGTGAGCACATTTCATCGAAAGTCAAAGCCCCTGTTACATACAATGTCAGATACTTATATTCAAGTCCATAATAAATCAAATCATCGGGAGTAAGACCGGAATTTAAAAGACACTTCACTTCATCCACCATTCCTTCATCCAGTCTTTGTCTTAAACGTTTCGAGATTTTCTCTCTCCGTAGTTCTCTGCTGATATCTACTCCGACAATCAAGCTGTTAAAATGCGGAAACTGACGCGCATCTACCTCATTCTTCTGATAATAATCTTCTATCTCTATAGCCCTGATTGCTCTCTTGGCTGTGTCAATATCTGTTGAATTATGAAGTTTCTTATATTTGGACAGAATATCTGCCAGTTCTTCGAGCGACTTACCGGAAAGACTTTCTCTAAGTTCTTTATTCTCAGGCACAGGTACAAGCCTGTATCCTTTCAAGACAGACTCTATATAAAGTCCTGTTCCACCACACAGAATCGCATTCTTTCCTCTTGACTTAATGTCTTCATAAGCATTAAGAAAATCCCGCTGGAATTCAAAAACATTATATTTATAACCTGGGGCAACTATATCAATCAGATGGTAAGGAACATTATACCCTTCTACATTGTAATCCTTCAAATCTTTCCCTGTACCGATGTCCATACCACGATAAACCTGTCTGCTGTCAGCACTGATTATCTCCGCATCAATACATTTGGCCAATGATGCAGCCAAAGTCGTTTTACCTGATGCCGTCGGTCCCAATATGGTTATAAAATCATATTTCATATAATCAATAAAATAATGTATGAATAACTGTCTACAAAGATAGTTTATTTTACAGCAACATACAACTATATAAAATGATAAGAAAAAAAATTAAAAAAGACACAGGCCATAAGGCATAAAAAAAGCTGCCCTGAAAAAATCAGAGCAGCCTCGCTATTTATGGTTATATAACTAATTAGCAGTTTACAGAAGCCATGTGAGCGATCAAATCCAATACTTTGTTAGAGTAACCGATTTCGTTGTCATACCAAGAAACAACCTTAACGAAAGTATCAGTCAAAGCGATACCAGCTTTAGCATCGAAGATAGAAGTGTGAGTGTCACCCAAGAAGTCAGAAGAAACAACTGCATCTTCAGTATAACCAAGGATACCCTTCAATTCGCCTTCAGAAGCTTCCTTCATAGCAGCGCAGATTTCGTCATATTTAGCTGGTTTAGCCAAGTTAACTGTCAAGTCAACTACAGATACGTCCAAAGTAGGAACACGCATTGACATACCAGTCAATTTACCGTTCAATTCAGGGATAACTTTACCTACAGCTTTAGCAGCACCAGTTGAAGAAGGGATGATGTTACCAGAAGCAGCACGACCACCTCTCCAGTCTTTCATAGAAGGACCGTCAACTGTTTTCTGAGTAGCAGTTGTAGAGTGAACTGTAGTCATCAAACCGTCAGTGAT
>CALUJF010000040.1 GCA_944320855.1 uncultured Phocaeicola sp. | reverse complement strand
AAATTATGTTCGTATATCCACAAAATTAAGAGTAAAACAGAAAATATAAAAAAAATCGGTCTGAAAATCTTATAAAAAGACCTTCAGACCGATAAGATTGGCGATATTAATTAATATTTGGTTATTAATTATTCATTGAACCAACGTACATAGCACAAATCCTGACGGTGAGCCAAATCAGAATTCTTAGGATACATACGGTATGAAACCTTGAAGCTTCCTGCATTTGACAAGCTGTGAGTCAGCTTGAATGTGTACAAGTCGCCTTCAACCTTAACAACTTCCATAGGAGTTACAGAATAGATATATTCCTTACCTTCTGCATTCTTGTATGTTACAACAAGTTCGATACCTACCGCATCTTTCAATCCCTTTTCGTCAACTACACAAGTGATAGTATAATCCTTACCGCTTTCTACATTGCCTTCACGAAGCTCTTCTTCCTTGTTCAAAGAAACAATCTGAATTGAATCCCACTTAGCGGCAACTTCTTCTTTCCATGCAGCTATTTCCTTAGCCTTAGCATAGTCGTTTGCAGCAAGCATCTTATAACGGTTTGCTTCTTTAGTATAGAACTTAGAATAGTAATCGTCAAGCTGACGCTTCATTGTATAGTGAGGAGCAACCTGTGCGATAGAGTTCTTTATTGTTCTAACCCATCCTTCAGAATAGCCCTTCTTGTTGCGAGCGTAGTACAATGGAAGAATTTCAGTTTCAAGGATACTGTAGATAGTAGCAGCATCAAGCTGATCCTGATGTTCCTGGTTCTGATAAGTACGTTTTTCTGTCAAAGCCCATCCTGCACCTTCGCGGTAACCTTCAAGCCACCATCCGTCGAGTACAGAGAAGTTTACTACACCGTTCATCAAAGCCTTTTCACCTGATGTACCAGATGCTTCAAGAGGACGTGTCGGAGTGTTCATCCAGATATCAACACCTGAAACAAGACGACGTGCAAGTTTCATATCGTAGTTTTCGAGGAAGATAATCTTACCCAAGAATTCAGGACGCTTAGAGATTTCTACAATCTTCTTGATCAATCCCTGACCAGCGCCATCGTGTGGGTGAGCCTTACCTGCGAACAGGAACTGTACAGGATAGTTAGGGTTGTTAACGATCTTAGCCAAACGGTCAAGGTCAGTGAACAACAGATGAGCACGTTTGTAAGTAGCGAAACGACGAGCGAAACCGATCAACAGTGCGTTAGGATTGATCTTATCCATCAATGAAACGACACGTGAAGGATCACCCTGGTTCTTCAACCATGTATCGCGGAACTGATTACGGATATAGTCAGTAAGTTTGTTCTTCAATGCAACACGTGTGTTCCAGATTTCTTCATCAGGCACATTGTAGATAGCTTCCCAAATCTTAGGATTAGACTGGTCGTTCAGGAAGTTTGCATCGAAATATTTGCTGTAAAGTTTCTGCCATTCAGAAGCACACCAAGTCGGGAAGTGAACACCGTTAGTAACATATCCCACGTGGTTTTCTTCCGGGAAGTAACCTTTCCATATTCCAGAGAACATTTCCTGAGATACTTTTCCGTGCAACCAGCTCACACCGTTAACTTCCTGACAAGTGTTGCAAGCGAATGTTGACATACAGAAACGTTCGTTGTTGTCACCCGGATTGATACGTCCGAGATCCATAAGATCCTGCCATGAAATACCCATACGCTGTGGATAACCACCCATATACTTACCGAACAGACCTTCGTCGAAGTAGTCGTGACCGGCAGGAACCGGAGTATGAACAGTATACAATGAAGAAGCACGTACTACTTCAAGAGCCTGTTCGAATGTCATTCCGCTTTCTACGAAATCGCACAGACGCTGTACGTTACACAATGCGGCATGTCCTTCGTTGCAGTGGTAGATATCTTTCTTGATGCCAAGTTTCTCAAGCAACAGCACACCACCGATACCAAGAAGAATTTCCTGTTTCAAACGGTTTTCCCAGTCGCCACCATAAAGCTGATGAGTGATAGGACGGTCGAACTCGCTGTTCATTTCATTATCTGTATCAAGCAGATACAAAGGTACACGACCTACGTTTACTCTCCATACATATGCATGTACATAGTAGTCAAGATAAGGAACATCCACTACCAATGGCTTTCCGTCTTCGCCGATTACACGGTCCAATGGAAGGCTACCGAAGTTCTGAGCTTCATAGTTAGCCACCTGCTGTCCGTCCATAGACAGGCTCTGAGTGAAATATCCGTAACGGTACAAGAAACCTACCGCACACATGTCTACATTACTGTCTGAAGCTTCTTTCAGATAGTCACCGGCAAGGATACCAAGACCTCCTGAATATATCTTCAATACATGAGTCATACCGTACTCCATACAGAAATATGCCACTGAAGGACGTTTCTTGTCAGGAGCCACGCTCATGTAGTCAGTAAATTTCTTATATACTTTATTTATCTTGTCCAAAGCCTTCTTGTCTTCAGAGATGGCTTCGAGTTTTTCATAACTTAAACGTTCCAAAAAGGCAACAGGGTTCTGTCCTACTACACTCCATAATTCAGGATCAAGAGACTTAAACATATCTGTTGCTTCATAATTCCATGACCACCAAATGTTGCGGGCCATTTCCTGTAACATTTTCAAAGAATCAGGAATACGAGATTTTACTGTAACCTCTTTCCATACAGGAGCATTAGCATAATTTGTTTTAATTTTCATATCTCTCAAATACTTAAAATTATTAATTCTCTTTATTACTCTCTAATCTGGCAGAAGCATTGCGCAAAGCTACGTCGTATGCTTCATAATAATATTTAATGAAATGCTTCCATAATGCCTTTTCAGCTATGGCAGCAGCATTCTTGCGTATTTTCTCTATCTGTTTCTGATCCAAAGACGAAAATTCGCTTATAGTATCTTTTATGGCATCAGCCACCTCAGAATAGTTATAATCTGTACGGTGTATAACTTTCACTCCATCGGCAAGTTCTCCGTTATGTCCTACAACAGAATTAACCCAAAGTCCGAAACCGGCCAAATCGGATGTAATGGTAGGAACCTTGAATGCGATACTCTCAAGCGGAGTGTATCCCCATGGCTCATAATATGACGGATATACGCTAAGGTCATAACCAAGCACCAGATCATAATATGTCATATTCAGGATACCGTCTTTTCCGTCAAGATAGCACGGAACAAAGATAACCTTAACTTTTGAATCTGCCGAATTTGACATATTTAGATATTTAAGCATGTCAAGAACCTGGTCGTGGCTCATATTATGCAACCAGTGAGTAACGAAAGGGACTTCAAGCGGAGTATCGAAACTCTCCTTGCTGTTTAATCTGTCGATAAGGTCTTGTCTGGCCTCACCTACCCATCCCGGTACGTTTATAAATGCAAGGACCTCTTTTTTCAGATTTTTGTCCCTGGTAAGTCGATTTAAAGTTTCAAGGTAAACGTTAATTCCTTTATTCTTGAATTCATATCGGCCGCTTGTACCTATTATAAGAGTATCGTCACCCAAATTCGTACCGAGCAGTTTGTTAGCAAGGTTCAGCATTACCTGTCTTGCCTTCTTGCGTTTGGCAGAGAAAGAACGTCCATTCGGAACAAAATCATCCTCAAATCCATTCATCAGAACCACGTCAGCAGGCTTGTCAAGCAGTTCCTTACATTCATTATTAGTGATTTCGCTCACAGTAGTGAAGCAGTCCACATGGTGCGCAGTCTGTTTCTCAATGGAATGTTTAGACTCCATATTAAGCTCTCCGGCCATCTGGTCACCATTGTAAGCAAACAGATAATCATATAAAGGTTTGTTGTTTCCGGCTATCGAACGGCCTATCGAAGTAGCATGTGTTGTGAAAATAGTAGCGATTTCCGGCACTCTTTTCTGAATATACAGTGCTCCCAACCCAGTCATCCACTCGTGAGCCTGATATATAACCTTCTTATCCGGCCCGAGGAAGAACCTGTAATAGCTTTCGACTACCTTTCCGGCCGCATATGAGAACATCGAAGCCTCATCATAATCGCCATATGCGTGTAAAGAATCCACCTGGTAGTCTATCCAGGCCTGAGTATAGATTTCATTTTTTTGTTCGAAGAACGGAGCAAAATCCACTAAAATAGCGATTGGATTACCCGGGATATTCCATCTTCCAATCCTCAAACTTAATTTTTCAGAGCTCAAAGCGTGTTCACGCCAGTCCTTGAGCAGATTTTCATCCTCAACAAACAAAGGATTTTCTTTTCCCAACCATACATCCGGTCCAATAAAAATAATCTTATCCTCGAATGCTTCCTGCAAAGTCTTCGCTCTTGTGGATAAGACGGTGTAAATTCCTCCAACTTTATTACACACTTCCCAACTAGACTCAAAAATATAATCAGGAGTTAAAAGCTGTTCCATCATCTTATAAGTTTAACTTTATTTGGCGCAAAGATAGGAAAAACATACATAAAATCAAAAAATATGAACATTTTTTGCAGCGATTTAAGGTTTAATACTGAATAAAACATAATAAGTTACATTAACAATTCTAAAGGCTGACCCCATAATCCGCCTCACAGAACATGGAATCAACCTTCATTCAAGCCGTATAGGCCGTTTTTTTATAATTATGCCTCAATCTGTTTCCTTGAAGATAATTTTTCAAGAAAATACACTAACAGGAAGCCTACTATCATCAGTACTATCGCCTCCACCAGGTACTGATTAGGAAGAATATTCTCCTCTATCAACGGTTTTGCCACACCGTGACTATCCGTGTAGTACTCCACCACCCTCTTCCACGGCCAGACTTTGTTAAGCGAACCAAGCATAAAGCCCGTTAGAACAGAAAGAGTGATGTTTCTGAAATTCTTCAGAGCATACGACAATACTCTGGAGAAAGAAGTGATGCCGATAAACGCTCCTGCACCGAAAATCACCAGGATGACTATATCAAGAGTCTTTACAGCTTCCATTATATAAAAGTACTTGCCTAAAAGCACCAATATGAAACTGCCTGAAATTCCGGGCAATATCATAGCGCATATGGCAATCGCCCCACACAAGAAGATGAATAAATAGTTGGAAGGTGTTTCCGCTGGAGTGGCAACAGTTATATAATATGCTATACCTGCACCGATGATGAAGGACAATATGGTTTTCCAGTTCCATTCCTTAATATCCTTTGACACAAACCATGTTGAGGCAAGCACAAGGCCGAAAAAGAACGACCATACCAGGACAGGATGGTCGGTGAGCAGCCATGTTATGATTTTTGCCAATGAGAAGACACTTATACCTACACCGAGGATTATGGAGATAAGAAAATTCCCGTTAATGCCTTTCCAGAACTCTGAGATTTTTCCCGTAAAGAGCAATTTCAGATTCTTTACATTAATACTTTTAATAGAATTGATAAGTTCATCGTAAATGCCGACGATAAATGCTATAGTTCCTCCGGAAACTCCAGGCACCACATCGGCAGCACCCATGCCCATCCCTTTCAAAACCAATGTTGCGTAATCTTTTAATTTACGTTCCATAATAATTTTATTGCTTACTGTTTTTTTACGCTACAAAGGTATACAAAATGCATAAAAAACACAATAAATCCGATGATTTAAAACGACAAAGCATTTTGTCTAAAACGTGCGTTCATTTTCAATAAAACGCTTCGTCGTTTTATTTCCACTATATTATTCACATTTTTTCACACAACAAAGTAGAACAATTATAGCATAAATTCCGTTATATATAATGTATAACAATCAAAAAACTTACATTTATGTCAAAAACAGCTTTTAAAGGTTCTCCGGTCAATCTGGCAGGAGAATTCATCAATACCGGAATTAACGCGCCGGATTTTACTATGGTAAAAGGCGATTTGAGCCAGTTCAAACTATCTGAAACAAAAGGCAAGTTCGTAGTTCTGAACATTTTCCCAAGCCTTGACACAGGCGTGTGTGCCACATCTGTAAGAAAATTCAACCAGTTGGCAGCAAAGATGGACAACACTGTGGTTCTTGCCATTTCAAAAGACCTTCCTTTCGCACAGGGACGTTTCTGTACTACAGAGGGTATCGAGAATGTAATTCCATTGTCAGACTTCAGAAGCCCTTCGGATTTCGATGTAAACTATGGTGTACTGATAGCAGATGGCCCACTGAGCGGTCTGCTGGCACGTTCGGTAGTGATTATCAACCCGGAAGGCAAGATTATTTATACAGAACTTGTTCCGGAAATAACTCAGGAGCCAAACTACGAAGCAGCATTGGCAGCCATCAAATAAAGAAACACACAATAACCAATCACTCATAACCACAAAAAGACCGGGTACAAAGAATTCAATCTCTGACCCGGTCTTTATTTATTCATTCCATCAAGATTTATCAATCTTCGGAAAATTCCTTTATCCTCTGTTCTTCAGTAAGACGGCACACCAGCAAAGTGTTATTCTTTTCCGCTATGATATATCCGTCAAGGCCCTGTACCACAACTTTCTTCTCCTGAGTAGTGTGAACTACGCAGTTTCTCGATTCGTACATTCTGATATTTTCTCCGATACATACATTGCCGTGGGCATCTTTGGCTGAATTTTCATGCAGGGAACCCCATGTACCCAAATCGCTCCAACCGAATGATGCAGGGAACACATATATTTCGTCGGCCTTTTCCATCACAGCGTAGTCCACAGATATGTTTTCACACATCGGGAACAGTTCGTTTATCATTTCCTGTTCCTTGTCTGTAAAGTAATATGGCAGCATTTTTTCAAAAATCTTGCTCATTGCCGGCTGGTAAACACGCATGGCATTCACTATCGTATTCACATTCCATATAAAGATACCCGCGTTCCAGAAATAATTCTTCTTCTGGATATATCTCTTTGCGGTTTCAATATCCGGTTTTTCCTTGAAAGCGTCTACCCTGTATATCTCCTTGTTTGAAGGACATGCCATAGTCAGGTCAGCCTCAATATATCCGTAGCCCGTTTCAGGACGTGTGGTCTTCATACCCAACGTAACAATGGCATCCGATGATGAAGTAAACTTCATAGCCGAACTTATCACCCTTCTGAACTCGTTCACATCCATTACGATATGGTCACTTGGCGTAACGACTATATTTGCCTTAGGATTTTTCGATTTGATTTTCCAGCTTACATATGCAATACATGGAGCCGTATTACGTCGGCATGGTTCCAGAAGAATCTGTTCTGAAGGTATTTCAGGCAACTGTTCCTTAACTATAGACTCATAGTTTGCAGAAGTAACGACCCAGACATTTCCCGCAGGGCATATGTCCTTAAATCTGTCTACTGTAAGCTGTATAAGCGTACGTCCGCATCCAAGCACGTCAATAAATTGTTTAGGAAGTTCCTTACTACTCATAGGCCAGAATCTGCTGCCTATACCTCCGGCCATTATCACTATATGATTATTCCCATTCATCTCCATAAACATACATCTATTTATAATTACCGCAAAAATAGCTGTTTTTTTCATAAAAAACCACATAAAGAATAATTTTTCATAATTATTCAGGAATAAGATATGCAACAAATACTCCTCACTATAAAATTTATGGTTACTTTTGTATCAGAATTATATTCATAAGAAACAAGGACAATGAAAAAATACCATAGCGTACTGACTATAGCAGGTTCGGACTGCAGCGGAGGAGCCGGAATACAGGCAGACATAAAAGCCATTTCGGCCTTGGGGGGATATGCAGCAAGCGCCATCACGGCCATCACGGTGCAAAACACACTCGGAGTGACAGGCATACACCCCGTACCGGCATCATATGTCAAAGCACAGATTGAGGCTGTAATGACGGACATCAAGCCGTCAGCCGTCAAGATAGGAATGATAAACGATGTGGAAATCGTGAAAGCCATAGCCGAAAGCATTAAGGAATACAAACCTAAGTTTGTTGTGTTCGACCCCGTTATGGTTTCCACAAGCGGATGCAAACTCATAGAGGACAAGGCCATAGAGGCTATAAAGAAGGAACTCATACCGCTGTCCACCATCATAACTCCTAACCTGAGCGAAGCCGTGGTACTTACAGGCGACAGCATAGGTGATGCGGCATCGATGACGGCAGCCGGCAACAAAATTCTGGAATCAGGATGCGAGGCTGTTCTCATCAAGGGAGGCCATCTTGAAGGAAACGACATGTGCGACGTTCTGTGCATAAAAGGAGAAAATACACCTTATATATATACGGCTTCCAAAATTTCGAGCAAAAACACCCACGGAACAGGATGCACTCTGTCATCATCCATCGCCACTTATCTGGCATTGGGCGAAACACTCCGGGAAGCAGTAAGAAAAGCAAAAGACTATGTACACAAAGGTATTCTGAACGGTAAAGATGTGTGCATCGGTAGCGGCCACGGTCCTCTGAACCACTTCTATTCGCCCGTTCCTATGCACATTTTCAACGAAAATGAGTAATTATATGAAAAAATCATTACCTTTGCAGCACTATCAATAATTATTAAATATTAAAATCATGAAAGCATTTGTATTTCCAGGACAGGGAGCCCAGTTTGTAGGTATGGGCAAGGACCTGTATGAAAACTCAGCATTGGCCAAAGAGCTTTTTGAAAAAGCAAACGATATTTTAGGCTATCGTATCACTGATATAATGTTCAACGGAACAGACGAGGACCTCCGTCAGACTAAGGTTACTCAGCCTGCCGTATTCCTTCACTCTGTAATCTCCGCACTGTGCATGGGCGAAAACTTCAAGCCTGAAATGACTGCCGGACATTCACTCGGAGAATTCTCTGCACTCGTAGCAGCAGGAGCACTTTCTTTCGAAGACGGTCTTAAATTGGTTTACGCACGTGCTATGGCTATGCAGAAAGCATGCGAGGCAAAACCGTCTACTATGGCTGCCATCATCGCATTGCCGGATGAAAAAGTAGAAGAAATCTGTGCAAAAGTAGCGTCAGAAGGCGAAGTTTGCGTCGCTGCAAACTACAACTGCCCTGGACAGATTGTCATCTCAGGCTCTATCGAAGGCATAAACAAGGCTTGCGAATTGATGAAGGAAGCAGGAGCAAAACGTGCTCTCCCACTGAAAGTCGGCGGTGCGTTCCACTCTCCACTTATGGAACCTGCAAAAGTTGAGCTTGAAGCAGCTATCAACGCTACTGAGTTCCACACTCCAAAATGCCCTGTATATCAGAATGTAGATGCAAAACCATATACAGACCCGGCACAAATCAAGGCTAATCTTGTAGCCCAGCTTACAGCTTCTGTAAGATGGACACAGACAGTCCAGAACATGATAGCCGACGGAGCTGACGAGTTCACTGAATGCGGACCGGGAGCCGTACTTCAAGGACTTATCAAGAAGATAAACAAAGAAGCTAATGCCCACGGCATTGAATAATATTACTCTGACCAGACACGTATCGGCCTGAAAGGCATTATACGTGTCTTTTTTTAATCAAAAACTGCAAAACTATGAATCCTGAAGAAAAAATCATTATATATCAAGTCTTTACACGCCTATTTGGCAACCAGGTGCTGACATGCAAAGCCAATGGAAGCATAGACGAGAACGGATGCGGAAAAATGGATAATTTCACAGAGCAGGCCCTAACAGAAATAAAGAAACTGGGAGCAACACATATCTGGTACACAGGAGTAATAGCCCATGCCACACAGACTGACTATACTGCATATGGTTTGAGCAAAGACCATCCTGCTGTGGTAAAAGGGAAAGCAGGCTCACCTTACGCAATAAAAGACTATTACGATATTGACCCTGACCTGGCTGTAAATGTAGACAAGCGAATGGAAGAATTCGAGGCACTGGTGAAGCGCACGCATGAGGCCGGAATGAAAATGATTATCGACTTCGTACCTAACCACGTGGCACGCCAGTATAAGTCGCTTGCCAAACCGGAAGGGGTAAAAGACCTTGGCGAAGACGATGATACCACAGTATCTTTCAGCCCTGACAACAATTTCTACTATATCCCGGGCGAGGAACTGAAAGGCGATATCGACCTGTACGACCCTCAAGCCGGAAGATATACCGAAAAACCGGCAAAGGCTACCGGAAACAACAAATTCGATGCATGGCCGAACAGAACAGACTGGTACGAGACAGTCAAGCTGAATTATGGTGTCGACTATTATAATAACTCGGGATGCCACTTCTCTCCTGCTCCTGACACATGGATAAAGATGAGGGACATTCTGCTCTTCTGGGCTGCAAAAGGAATAGACGGTTTCAGATGCGACATGGCCGAAATGGTGCCGTGCGAGTTCTGGGGATGGGCCATTCCGCAAATCAAGGAAAAACATCCGGACATAATATTCATAGCAGAGGTATATAACCCTCAGGAATACAGGAACTATATATTCAACGGACACTTTGACTATCTGTACGACAAAGTGGGACTATACGATACACTCAGAGCCGTGATATGCAACAGCGCATCTGCCACAGCCATAACAGGATGCTGGCAAAGCATTAACGACATCCAGGAACATATGCTGAACTTCCTCGAGAACCACGACGAGCAGCGTATCGCATCCGATTACTTCGCCGGAAACCCTACAAAGGCTTTCCCTGGTATGATAGTATCGGCATGTATGAACACAAATCCTGTAATGATATATTTCGGTCAGGAGATTGGTGAAAGCGGAATGGACTCTGAAGGATTTAGCGGAAGGGACGGAAGAACTACCATTTTCGACTACTGGAGCATAGACAGTATCCGCCGCTGGACTAACCACGGACGATACAACACACATCTTCTCAACACAAAGGAAAAGAATATAAGAAACTTCTACAAGACTCTTATGAATCTTTGCAACGAAGAAAAATGTATCTCACATGGAAAATTCTTCGACCTCATGTATGCCAATCTGAACGGATGGCAGATGAACGAGCATAAGCAATATGCTTTCATCAGAAAGTATGAAGACGAAGTGCTGCTTATAGCAGTAAACTTTGGCGACATAAACATGAGGGTGGCAATAAACATACCGGAGCACGCTTTTGAGTATCTGTCAATGCCCAAGATGGGAAATATCAAAGTCAAGGACTTACTGACCGGTAAAGAGGAAAAGATAAACTTTACATCTGCCAAACCGGTAGGTACCGACCTTCCGGCCAACAGCGGTAAGATATTGAAAATAAAACTCAAATGAATTTCATAGATCAAAAACGGCAGCCTGGTGGGGTTGCCGTTTTTGGTTTCATTATCGTTTCATTAATCCTATTTTCAAGTTCAGTTTGAAGTAATACACTCCGTTCTCCCTTTCCAGATAGCCGTACTTGTCTTTTTCAGTAGAGCCCTTTTCCAGACGGGAATTCTGATAAAGGAAATCGGCAAATACCTGTCGGAAAGCCTTCTGATAGCAGAGCACTTCTCCTTCTGCCGTAACGAAGAGGAAGCCTGAAATGGCGGAGTCAGTACCGTTGTACATCTTGGCAGGACGCATTCCCATAGCCAGAGCCAACAGGAGTTCTTTCACTTTATATTCGTAATATCCGTGCTTGTTTATCAGTTCATCCTTTATCTTAAGCGGATTAAGTTTCTTTATTTCCTCAGTCAGTTCCGATACCTTTGTTATTCCGTCGAGCCACATGATACGTGTCATTTCGGCAAACATACGTCCGGCATGGAGGTCTATCATCGAAAGGTTGCTTCTGAAAATCTTGTCGGCCACATCATTGTATTTAAGCACACCTCCAAGACGCTCTATCATCAGCATTCTGCTTGTAACGTCATCTTCCTCGCCTTCAGCGTTGATTTTATTTATAGTAGGAACAGCAAATTTCACTCCCGTCTGCTCGAATTTGAAGTTGGCAGAACGTCCACCGTCAAGCAGAGGCAACATCTTTCCTCCCATTCTCGAACGTACACAGAAGCCTGTGAGCGGAGCATCCGCATGGTAGAAAGCTACGGAAAAGTCGGTACGGTCGTCCGTCTGAGCTTCAAGGTCGAAAATAGCCACTTCATCAAGAAATTCCTCCACGCCGTCAGGAGAGGTGACATCATTGCCCGAAGTGTTTTTTATGGCTTCCTTTATCAGTTCGGCCACAGTATCGAAATCCTCGCGCGGAACCTTTTTGTCGATATTCTCACCTTTTACGTTGATAAAATCCTTTTCTATGATGTACCGGCGTGTTCCGTCGTGTTCCTCACGCTGGACCATAGCCACAGGTATCACATGCGCTTCATTGCGCTTCACATCAGGCGTTCCGGCATACACTTGTCCGTCGGCCAAAATACGGAAGAAAGCGTAAAGTTCGCCCCATTCTCTTTTTGTTGCTTCAAATGCCATAAATTATCATTATTAATCTGCCGCAAAGATAGTGAAAGTAGAATGCAGAAAAACAAGTTTACTTGATTTTTTTGCTGAGACGAATCCTATCTTATCTAAAGATACGGATATTTATTTAACTTTGCAGCCATGAAACTAATATTCTACTCAGCAGACTTAAGTACGGAGCTTGACTTGCCCATAGCCGGCGAAGGCATTCGTGCCGGTTTCCCAAGCCCGGCACAGGACTATATGACAGACTCGATAGACCTGAACAAAGAGCTTGTATCACATCCGGCCACCACATTTTACGCCCGTGCCGTAGGCAACTCGATGACCGGATTCGGCATCTCGGACGGGGATTTGCTGGTTATAGACAAGAGTATAGAGCCGATGGACGGAGATATAGTGGTGGCATTCATCGACGGAGAATTTACACTTAAAAGAATAGAGAAAGAGGCAGACGGATGCTGCCTGTGGTTAGTGCCGGGAAATGAAGACTATCCGCCGATAAAGATTACGGAGGATAATGATTTTATAATCTGGGGAGTCCTGACGTACAATATAAAGAAGCAGCTCATCAGGTCAAGAAGAAAGAGGGAGTAAAGACTGTCAGTCAGTATGCACGTCTATTATCTCATTAATATTGGTCGTGAAACGCTTCGACACGTGTTCGCATTTCAATCTCCATTTCATGTCATAGCCCTGTACGGCCATTCTTACAGCATTGAAACCGTTCTTACGGTTTATTTCGTCAATAGCTTTGGCCAGCGCAGTTCTCTTTTCACGGTCCACGGTATCGAACAAATCCCCCTGTACGGCACTGTCGCTACATATATCCCATACTATCACACCGGCTTTCTTATAGTAATAGCAGCCGGTCCCGGAATGCCATTTGTCCCTCAGGGTTTTTACTGCACCGGAAACCAATTCCATAACATCGTTCGTAGGTACCGGAAAATATACATTAGCCTGAAGATAATCGCTCGGCAAATCGTTTCTGAACCTGCTGGTATATGCAAACACTGTCATTGCTCCGCAAACAGACCTGTCCTCCTTCAGTTTCCGCGAACAGTGTGAGGCAAAATTGGCAATAGCTTCTTCCAGTGTTTCAATATTATTCAGACCTTCGTCAGGAAAACTGCGGCTGGTACATATGGATTTCTTGTTAGGCAGTTCTTCTATGCTTATACAGTCCTCACCTCTCAGTTCTTTCCACGTACGGACACCTGTAACTGTAAGCTCTCTCCTGACCCACGATTCGGATTTCTGCACAAAGTCCCATGCCGTTTCCACTCCTATGCTTTTCAGCCTGACAGCTATCCTTCTTCCTATTCCCCAGACATCGGCTATATCGAATAGTTTCAGAGCCTTTTCCCTTTTCTCGTCTGAATCTATCATACATACAGAATGATAACCCTTGTACTTCTTTGCAAACTTGCTTGCCATCTTGGCCAATGTTTTGGTAGGTGCAATGCCAAGCGAAATAGGAATACCTGTTCCCTTTGTTATATGCCTTACCATATCGTGGGCGTATGGCAACAGTGTTTCAGCTGCACCCATACCGGAGAAATCCATAAAAGCTTCGTCTATGGAATATATGTCCAGCTTGGGGGTATATGCCGAGAGCAATGTCATAACCCTGCGGCTCATATCGCCATAAAGCACATAATTGCTGCTGAATACGGCCACACCGTTTTTCTCCAACAGTTCCCTGACCTGAAAGAAAGGCGCACCCATCTTAATACCCAAAGCCTTAGCCTCATTACTTCGGGCTATCACACAGCCGTCATTATTGGACAAGACCACACAAGGGGTATTCCGCAAATCAGGACGGAACACCCTCTCGCATGATACAAAAAAATTATTACAGTCTACAAGGGCTATCATTTTCTGAATAAAAAATTTAATGAAACAAAATTAGACAAAATCCCCGAGATTCCGAACCGGCAGATTAAAGAAACCGGTTTTCTATAGAGATAAAGATACGAAAACTATTATAAAAATATGTCTAAAGAGAACGAAATACGATACTTTCTTTCTCTGCGCACTATTATTTACATGAATTTTTAACCAAAAACCATCAATAAAACGACAAATTACATAAAAAGGCTGATGATTATTCATTTTTTTATTATATATTTGCGCTATAATTTCAAATTATTAATATCATGAAGATAAAAAAGAATTTAGGACTGGCACTTTTGTCTGCAGCAGTATTGGCATCATGCAGCACAAAGCCTGAAAAGACTGAAAGTTTTATTGATGCCGAAATCAGCAACATGGTAGCACAACATACCATTCAGACTGACATCATCGAAAAAAGCGGTAAAATCCTCAATCCACGTACACTTGACAAAAACGGTAACATCCATTATGTACCTATTGACGACTGGACAAGCGGTTTCTTCCCGGGCAGCATGTGGCTGGACTATGATTTGACAAAGGATGAAAAATGGAAAAAGCTGGCAGAGAAATATACTGAAGCTCTAGATTCTGTAAAATACCTCAAATGGCATCATGACGTAGGTTTCATGATTGGATGCAGCTACCTTACAGGTTATAGAGTAGCTGACAAACCTGAATATGTTGACGTAATTATAGAAGCTGCAAAATCACTTTCTACACGTTTCCGTCCGGGAGCAGGCGTTATCCAGTCATGGGATGCTGACAGAGGATGGCAGGGTAAACGCGGTTGGGAATGTCCTGTTATCATCGACAACATGATGAACCTTGAGCTGCTTTTCGAAGCTACTAAATTCTCCGGCGACTCTACATTCCACAAGATTGCAGTATCTCACGCTGACCAGACAATGAAGAACCACTTCCGTCCGGACAACAGCTGCTATCACGTAGTTGATTATGCTTTGAAAGATGGAGCTGTTCGCAGCCGTCAGACAGCACAGGGTTATGCACACGAATCAGCATGGGCTCGCGGCCAGGCATGGGCTATCTACGGATATACTACTTGCTACCGTTATACTCACGACAAGAAGTATCTTGACCAGGCAGAAAAAACTCTTAACTTCTACCTTAACGACAAGAACCTTCCAGAAGACCTTATCCCATACTGGGACTTTGATGCTCCTAACATTCCTAACGAACCAAGAGACGCATCTGCTGCTGCTTGTATAGCATCTGCTTTGTACGAAATGGACGGTTACTGCCCGGGCAAGAACTACAAAGAACTTGCAGACAAGATTCTGACAAACCTTTCTTCACCTAACTACAAGGCTAAAGTTGGTGAAAACGGTAACTTCATCCTTATGCACTCTGTAGGTAGTATTCCTCACGGACAGGAAATCGACGTTCCTCTGAACTATGCCGACTACTACTATCAGGAAGCAATCGTTCGCAAACGTAATCTGGAAAACAACCAGCCATTACCTTTTGCAGCAAAATAATTGTCCAGATTTAAAAGTTAATAATTAAACATCAAATCGGGTAAAATCCCGTAAAAATATCTGTATTGCTATGGGGTGAAACTAACCGAATCACTTGTGCGATACAGATATTTTTTTCTTGAAACCATTAATCAAAGCTATAAGAATCATGAAAAATTTTATTCTTCCGCTTACAGGCCTTTCACTGTTTTCAGCAGGATGCGCCCAGAAGCAAGAACAGAAGACTCCGGAAATGCCTAACGTGGTATATGTATTCCCTGACCAATACAGAAACATGGCCATGGGATTCTGGAATGAGCCGGAATTCAACAAGAATGTCAATTTCAAGGCCGACCCTGTACATACTCCTAATATAAACAGGTTTGCAAAGGAATCACTCGTGCTTTCCAATGCCATGAGTAACTGCCCTCTGAGTAGTCCTCACCGCGGTAGCCTCCTCACCGGTATGTATCCTAACGAAAGTGGAGTCCCTTTGAACTGTAACTCCAGCCGCCCTATCAGTTCACTTCGTACTGACCTTGAATGTATTAGTGATGTTTACAGCAAAAACGGATACGACTGTGCATACTTCGGAAAACTACACGCAGACTTCCCTACCCCTAACGACCCTGAAAATCCCGGTAAATATGTAGAAGAAAGAATACCGGCATGGGACGCATATACACCGAAGGAAAGACGCCACGGATTCAATTATTGGTATTCATACGGAACTTTCGATGTACATAAAAATCCTCACTACTGGGATAACGACGGAAAAAAACACGAACCAAAGGAATGGTCGCCTATACACGAAGCCAAGGAAGTTGTTTCGTATCTGAAAAATGAAAGAAACCAGCGCGACACAAGCAAACCGTTCTTCATAATGGTAGGTATGAATCCCCCTCACAGCCCTTACCGTTCGCTTGACGACTGTATGGAAGAAGACTTCAACCTCTATAAGGACCAGCCTATAGACAGCCTGCTTATCCGTCCTAATGCCGACAAGAAACGTGCAAAGTCAGAATCGGCAAGATATTACTTCGCATCAGTGACAGGTGTTGACCGTGCTTTCGGTATGATACTCGACTGCCTGAAGGAAATGGGGCTCGACAAGAATACAATAGTAGTATTCACATCCGACCACGGTGAAACAATGTGCAGCCAGTTTACTGACGACCCTAAGAACTCACCTTATGCAGAATCAATGAATGTTCCGTTCATCATCAGATATCCGGGACATCTTCGCCCAAGAGTGGACAATCTGATGATATCAACTCCTGACATCATGCCTACGATGTTAGCAATGTGTAACCTCGAAAAGTTCATCCCTGAAGGAATACACGGACACAACTACGCTCCATTCTTCAGAGAAGAAAACACAGAAACAGTGGTACGTCCGGAAGGCGCACTCTACATACAGAACATGGACGGAGAAAAAGACAAGGACGGAAACGTAATAAGTTATTTCCCACGTTCGAGAGGTATAAAGACACACAAATATACTTTCGCTCTTTACATTGACAGAGATAACAAACTCACCAAGACATTACTCTTCGACGACGAGAAAGACCCATATCAGCTGAACAATCTCCCACTGGAAGAAAACAAACAGGCAGTAGAAGAACTTTTGGCTCTTATGGGCAAACAACTGAAAGAGATAAACGACCCATGGTATAAGGAACAGATACTATCTGATATGGTAAAATATTAATATATATATATTGTCCGGCTGTCTTAATCATATCCATTATGGTTAAATCGGCCGGACATGTTTTATACACATAACAATCCTAAAAAAGAAATTACATGAAACGATTATTATCCATTCTTACGTCAGTAGCACTTACCGCAAGCCTTATGGCAAGCAACAGTATTGTTGTAAATACACCGGAAAGTCTGATAAACGCTGCATCTGCAGTAAAGCCGGGCGACACAATTCTGATAGCAGACGGAACATACAGGAATCTGCGACTCTCTGTCACTACAGACGGAACAAATGACAAAATGATAACCATCAAGGCTCAGAATCCGGGTAAAGCATATATCTCCGGAAACTCAGCAATAGAACTCAGAGGAGATTATATCCATCTGTCAGGACTGTATTTCAAGGACGGAAGCAGAAATCCGGGTGAGTGGAAGACTCACGGCCCGGGAATCGTCAGCATATATGCCGACCACTGCGAGGTGTCCGAATGTCTGTTCTATGATTTTGACAAGGCAAATTCATCATACATCTCTACCAATCTCGATGAATCAGGTCACGTACCGCAATATTGCCACATACACCACTGCGCATTCATAGGCAAGACAACACAGGACCAGGTGATAAATCTTAACAATACAAGAAAGAAAACTCTTGAAGGAGAACCCGGAAGACCTATGTACCACCGCATCAGCTATTGTTATTTCTCTAATCCGCCGAAAAAAGGGAATGCAGGAGGAGGTATAAGAGTCGGTTATTGGCGCAAGGACTACGGCAGATGTCTTATAGACCACAACCTCTTTGAAAGACAAGACTCAGAAGCTGAAATAGTGACAAGCAAATCAATGGAGAATGTATATTTTGCCAATACATTCATCAACTGTCGCGGTACTCTGAATTTCCGTCACGGCGACAAGCAGGTGGCACTGAACAACATTTTCATCGGTACTGACGAAATGTACGGCTACGGTGGCATGTACATCTGGGGAAGCAACCATATAATTGGCAACAATTTCTTCTATCTTCCAAAGACCATGAAGGACAGAGGATTTGCAGGCATCTACTTCAACTGCGGACCTAAAGCCAGCGAACACGCCCTTGCATATGACATGGTGGTAGTAAGCAATACATTCGTTGGAGTGCAAGGCTCCGCTTTCAACCTTGCCCCTATGTACGACAGACGATTAAAAGCATTCGGTGCCGAAACAGAACTCCCACACGATATCACATTTGCCAACAACTATGTATCAGCCCACAATAAAACCAAATCCGTATGGCACGAAGAAAACGGCAATTCCGCCAAACAGACATGGGAAGGCAATGTATGTTCCGGACTTGACGTATCGGGAATGAAAGGCTGGGAAAACGGTACAGCTCCGAAAGGCATCAGCACTGAAGAACTGAAAAAGATTCTGCCTTACACCTCTATTGAAGGAATAGATTTGGATTTCATAGAAATACTATCCGCTCCGCTTCAGGACAAACCGCTCAATAAGAAAATAACAGGACCGTCATGGTGCGATGAATATCCGGGCAATTATGCTGAAACAGGGGTATTCGTGCAATAACAAAGGCTTTCTGTTTTTCATTTTACCTGAATAAATTTTATATGAATGGCATTTAAACAGTATTTAAATAACGTTTAAATAAAAACAAACACCATTCATTCCGTGTTTATTAATTGTTTATATGACAGACAGTGAACAATTAATAAACTACGGTAAAAGCATAAATAACACTTAAAATTAGGATTTATGAAAGAGCTGAAACAGGAAATATCAATAAGAAAGTATCTTTACGAGGAACTTTCAGACTCTGACAAGCAACTGATTGAAGCAGCAAAGGAAGCTACAAAACGGAGTTATGCTCCCTACTCTCACTTCAATGTAGGAGCGGCAGTTTTGCTTGAGGACGGAACTATTGTTACAGGGGCCAATCAGGAGAATGCGGCCTACCCTTCCGGTCTGTGCGCAGAACGTACCGCACTGTTCCACGCCGGGTCCCAATACCCCGACAAGGCAGTAACGACTCTCACAATAGCAGCATCTAATTCCGAAGGCTTTACCGAACTTCCTGTAACTCCTTGCGGAGCTTGCCGACAGGTACTTTTAGAAACAGAAATGAGGTATAAGCGTCCCATACGGGTACTAATGTACGGCACGGAATTCACCTACGAGATACTCGGCACTAAAGACCTGCTTCCACTGTCATTCACTGATAAATCCATGGACTAAACAGTTTTAATCCATACTACACAAAAACGAACAAACCGGACTTTACTAACTGCAAGAACCTTAAATGACGTTAAAATACTACTTTCCGTATAGTAGTAAAACATAATTTTATAGTCTTTCATAAGATATACCACAAGAATAACAACTTTATGACTATAAATATAAACTCATTCAAAGACAATTTCAGATTATACTACCGTCCTTTGTGTCTTTTCGCCTTACATTATCTCCACGATATAGACAATGCGGAAGACACAGTACAGGACTGTTTTGCCGAGCTTTGGGAGCGGAAAGACTCAGGAATGGAGATTTCTGATATAAAATCATATCTGTATTCTATGGTAAGGAACCGCTGTATAGATATTGTAAGGAAAGACTCTCTGATAGACAGCAATGTCCAGCCGTCCGACCTTGAAGGCATCATCTCCGAAGAGGAATGCGAGGAACGTTCGTACGACGAAGCGCGACTATGGACCGCAATAGACTCACTGCCGGAAAAATGCAGGGAAGTGTTCCTGCTTGCAAAACGCGACGGAATGAAGTATGAGGAAATAGCCGTCAGGATGAACATCTCCGTAAACACGGTAAAAAATCAGATGAACAAGGCTCTTAAAAACCTTAAAGAAGGTATCCGCAAAGTATATATGTTCTTTTTCGGATAATTTTTTTCATTTCGGCATAGTAGTTTTTTCAATACTTTGCGTCTTATCTAAAAACGAAGTACAATCATGAAAGATAAAGAAGAAAAAAACTTGCAGTTTGTCCTCAGATATTACAGACACGGAAAACTGGACACGGCCAAGGCCCTGAACAAAATCACAGGCATCAGACAGCAAAACAATCTGCACAAATTATGGATATACTCATCCGGCATAGCTGCCGCGATACTGATATGTATAGTAAGCTATACACTGTTAAGCCGAAGTGACAACAACATGATATCAGTCACTGCTGATGCAGGAATCACCAGACATTTCCTGCCTGACAGCACACTTGCCATACTCTCCAAAGGTTCCACATTGGAATACGACTCCGATAATTACGGAAAGAAGTCACGCGAGGTAAATATGTCAGGAAAAGTCTTTTTCTCTGTCCGCAGAAACGAGCAGTCACCATTCACGGCCACAGCAATGTATGCACAGGTCAAAGTCCTCGGGACTGAATTTGAAATTGACGAGCGTATGCAGGATACTGTAACAAATGTATATGTAAAATCCGGAAAGGTAATGTTCAAGGGCAGGAACAGTTCCAAAGGAATTATCCTCACAAAAGATATGAGCGGAACACTGACGCACGGAAACGAAATGCCAGAAATGACTAGCACCGCCTTTCCTAACCCGTCAGCATGGGCTACAGGAAAGTTCGTTTACAAGAATACTCCTATAGATGCCGTAATGAAGGAACTCTCAATTTATTACGGAACAAGCCTTTATGCTTCAGAGCATTTCAAGACCATTACAGCCGAGTTCAAAACGGATAGTCTGGACGAAATCATATCACTTATTGAAAAGACATTAGATATCACAATAACTAAGAAAGACTGAACATGAACAGAATTATATCAATACTCCTTATGATTTCTACTATTTGCGTTTCATCAATAAAAGCACAAGGCAGAGTCACTGTAGAAGACATGATGGAGCAGGTGAAAAGTATCTACCCTGTAAGCTTTGTTTACGACTCGTCTATAAAGCTGAACATACCGTATTCGGGCAAGAAACCAAGTATGGTAAGCCTTGAAAACAGCCTTGAAACAATATTCAGCAATACCGGCATCAAATGGGAGATAGACGGTGACTACGTGATACTGAAAAGACTGTCGTCATATACATTGAGCGGATATATATATCAGGAGAACGGCGAGACAGTGATAAACGCCACAGTCTGGGACATCACCTCCAATACCGGCACACTTACCAATGAGCATGGTTTCTACAGTCTTACACTCAACGAGGGGAAACATAAAATCCGTTTCTCACATATCAGCTGTGGCGAGCAGACGGAAGATATTACGCTAAAAGGAAACAAATCGCAGAACATATACCTGAAAGCGGATTACCGCATAAATGAGGTAGTGGTAACAGCCGACCTGAACTCCCCTATCTACACTACACAGACCGGAAAAGTTTCGCTTACGGCAAAGGACTTCGTAAGCGGAAACAACTTCATGAGCTCGCCTGATGTAGTGAAGAAACTCCAAAGTCTGTCGGGAGTAGCTAGCGGTACGGAGCTAATCTCCGGACTTTATGTTCACGGCGGCGGAAACGACGAGAACCTTTTCCTGCTCGACGGTACTCCACTCTATCAGGTGAACCATGCCGGAGGACTGTTCTCAGCATTCAATACTGACATTGTTAAGAACATCGACTTCTACAAGAGCGGATTTCCTGCCCGTTACGGCGGACGACTGTCATCGGTAGTGGATGTCCGCACAAACGACGGGAACATGAAAGAATATCACGGAAGTTTCACGCTCGGACTTCTCGAAGGCAGAATACAGTTTGAAGGACCTATAGTGAAAAACCGCACCTCATTCAATGTGGCTATGCGACGCACATGGCTGGATTTGTTTTCCGCTCCTGCCATAGCCATAATGAATTCAAGCAGAAGGGACAAGATAAATACAAGATATGCCTTCCATGACATCAATGCGAAAGTTACTCACATATTTTCTGAAAAGAGTCGTGCGGATATCAGTCTGTATTCCGGTAATGATCTTCTAAAAGTAAATAACAAGGCATATTCTTATTCTTCTGAACTTTCAAATATAGACAAATTCAATCTGCAATGGGGAAACTTCACCGCATCGGTCAACTGGAAATATATCTTTTCTCACAAACTGTTTGCAAATTTTACTGGAGTATATACCCATAACCGCTCCAAATTCGACTATCTGAGTGAAGAACGTTTGGGATATATAGAGGGATTGGACGGTGCAATAATAAAGATTCAGAACAACCATTCTACCATAAACGATTTCGGCTACAGGATGGAGTTCGACTATCGTCCCAACACATGGAACCACATCCGTTTCGGTTCAAACTACATGCGCCACATTTTCATGCCGCAGAATTACTATTCCAAGTATGAAAATACGACAAACAATGAACTGACAGACAGAATAAAAAGTCAGTACAAGAGTAATGAATTTACCCTCTATGCCGAAGATGACATCTCGCTTGGCAGCCGTCTGAAACTGAACGGTGGAATACACTACACCATGTTCGGTATTGCAGGAACGAAATATCACTCTATTGAACCACGAGCAGCAATGAACATCAAACTATGCGACAATGCAAGTTTCAAGGCATCATATACTGAGATGAGTCAGTTCATGCATCAGCTATCGGCTACCTACCTGAACCTGCCGACAGACTATTGGGTGCCTTCTACTGAAAAAATCACCCCTATGAGGTCGCGACAATACTCAGCTGGAATATACAGCAGACTTCCGTATAACATCAGATTAAGCATAGAAGGGTTCTATAAGACAATGAACAATCTGATAGAATACAATGGTGATAACCAACTCAACCCGTCTGCCGACGACTGGGAGGAAAATGTACGGACAGGAAAAGGAAAGGCATACGGCGCGGAAGCAGACATCAGCTACAGTAACGGAAAAACATCCGTCGATGCATCCTACACTCTTTCGTGGAGCAAGAGATTCTTCCCGGACTTCCATCAGTCATGGTACCCGGACAAGTTCGACAACCGTCATAAATTCTCTATCAACCTGAGCCACAAGTTCAGCAACAGGATTGACGCATACGCATCGTGGAATTTCCATAGCGGAAACCACATGACTATCCCGACACAAAAAGTGGAAGCACCGGCCATACCAGGCACAGAGAATAAAAACGAAAGCATTATGGTTTATGAATCCCCGAACAACGTATCTCTTCCGGCTTATCACAGACTGGACTTGGGTATAAACTTCCGCAAAACCACTAAAAGAGGATTTGAGAGAATATGGAATGTCAGTCTTTACAATGCCTATTGCAGGATGAATCCGCTGTATGCCACTGTAACACAAAAAGAAGACGGAAGTTTCGTAGGAAAAGCATACGGAGTATTCCCTATAATTCCGTCATTCAGCTACACACTTAAATTTTAAACATACAAGTATTTAATACCTATAAACTCAAGAACTTAAAAACTCAAAAACGTATGAAATTATATATTGCATCACTACTGATTATATTATCATCGTGCACATACGAATTCAACATAGATGATGTGGAAGCTAAAAGAAAGCCGGTAATATTCTGTATGCCAAACACACTTGGAGATACTACACTGATACAGGTATCGCAAAGCATGAATGTAAACAATAAAGGTATAAACTCTTCTGCCAAACCGGACATAATATTTAAGTTGAACGGAGTGGAAAAGGAAATAAAATATATTGACAAAGCGACAGACTTGCTCCCTGCAAATTCATACTATGTTCTTGGCAAACTGAAAGAAGGCGACAAGATAGACATGGAAGCATCATACCCGGATATGCCTACGGCAAAATCGAGTACCGTAATACCGCAGCCTTTTCCATTGGACAAATGGGATATGATTCTAAAGGACGGTTCATACGGCAGGGAAATACAGTTCCGCATATCGTTTACGGATAATGCCGAGACGAAGGACTATTACGGGATAAGAATTATAAACAAAGAAAGCCATTGGGTCTATTACACTGAATATGATAAAATATCAGAATATGATGAGATATGGGGCATTTGGCTAAATCTTGATGAAGAACCGCTTCTTTCTAAAAAAGTAGGTTTCGATGAGATATTCGATATAACAAAACATCATTACCAGGATATATATTTGTGGGACGACACCATGCTTAACGGCAAAAGCTATACATTACATCTCGGTACATATTATAGCGAAGATTACGACCACGAGTACAGCAAAACATTTAGATATTACAAAATCTACCTTTACAGATTCTCGGAAGAAATGTATAAGTATCTGAAATCAGTAAACGATATAAACGACAACGAATTGGGAGAATACGGCCTTGCTCCTATCCGCAGCCACTACACAAACATAGAAAACGGTATAGGTCTTTTAGGCGGATGCAGTATTTACGAAACCGACTGGATTGAGAATCTGAAAGACGAAGAGAACGAAGAATAATCAATTATTTAAACATAGACTTATGAAAAAAAATTTTTTACTCACAATCGCAATGTCTGCAATAGTATTTGCGACATCACAAGCGCAGGAGTTCAGATACGGACTTTCCGGCGGCTACAACCTGAACTCTATGATAGCGAACGAATCAAAATCAGGTTTCCATGCCGGACTGAAAGGTGAATATGCTTTCAGGGATACACAGAAAGGGCTGTACACCGACTTCGGACTGATGATTTCATCATACGGTTGGAAATCCACACCTGCATACGATAACGGAACAGGAAAAGTATCAGAGTGGGACACAACTCCTTACTACCTGAACATACCAATCCACTTAGGTTATAAATTCAAGGTCAATGACAATCTAAGCATTTTCGTAAACGCCGGTCCGTACTTCAACATTGGAATGTTCGGTAAGATGAACTGCACAACCACACATCTTGGCAGTAAGATAGAAACACAAGTATCATCAAACAATATATTCAAAGACGGACTCTCACCACGTTTCGACTGGGGAATAGGTTTCCGTGCCGGAGTGGAAATAGCGCGTCACACACAGATAGCCATAGGTTATGACTGGGGCATGAAAAATGCTTATATGAACAACCCTGAAACCAAGAACAGAACGTTTGTAGTTTCACTGACGTATTATTTTTAATTCTTAATTCACAATAGTTAGTTATAAAATTATTATTTGTAAATATTTTTACGCTGCCCTATAGGCAGCTATATCAATGAGTTCT
>CALUJF010000039.1 GCA_944320855.1 uncultured Phocaeicola sp. | reverse complement strand
TAAATAATAAAAGATAGGATGATTTTAATATAAATGACCATATAACCCAAGAATTTTACTACTTTTGTGCCCAAAATTGGCTATATGGAACAATTGAAAGATAAAGAATACGAAGATAAGTCGGCCGGCATAAATGAGCAGGCTGATAATAGTGAGAGCATGGTGCTTCGTACGGAGAATCTTGTCAAGAAATATGGTAAACGAACTGTGGTGAATGATGTTTCGATAAACGTCAGGCAGGGAGAAATCGTGGGACTGCTCGGTCCGAACGGTGCAGGAAAGACTACTTCGTTCTATATGACTACAGGACTTATAGTTCCGAATGAGGGGCATATCTTCCTGAACGATGAGGATATCACTTCTTATCCGGTGTATAAGCGTGCACAGAAAGGTATCGGCTATCTGGCCCAGGAAGCTTCCGTGTTCCGCAAAATGAGCGTGGAGGATAATATCGCATCTGTGCTGGAACTTACAAACAAAAGTCCGGAATATCAGAAAGAAAAGCTTGAGAGCCTTATTGCGGAGTTCAGACTGCAGAAGGTGAGAAAGAATCTCGGCGACCAGCTTTCGGGTGGCGAACGCCGAAGGACGGAGATTGCGAGATGCCTTGCCATAGACCCTAAGTTCATAATGCTGGACGAGCCTTTTGCCGGAGTAGACCCTATCGCGGTGGAAGATATCCAGCATATCGTGTGGAAACTGAAGGATAAGAATATAGGTATTCTGATTACTGACCATAACGTACAGGAAACTTTGAGTATCACCGACAGGGCTTATCTGCTGTTTGAGGGAAGGATTCTTTTCCAGGGTACTCCTGAGGAACTGGCCGAAAACAAAATTGTGCGTGAAAAGTACTTGAGTAATAGTTTCGTGCTCAGGAAAAAGGACTTTCAGATGCAGAATATACGTGAGTAATTCATACTCGCTACGGAGTGCTTGAAATTTTTTTTTGTACTGACTTTTTGGTAGTTGCAAGATTAAACACTATTTTTGCACACCCCAAAAAGGTTTACACTTTTGAAAATAAGAATAATAATTAATATAAAACACTTAAGAAATGAATATTTCATTACAGAATGTAAGCAATGTAAGTGCTGTACTTACTGCGCAGATTGAAAAAGCAGATTATCAGGAAAAAGTTGAAAAAGCGTTGAAGACTCTTCGTCAGAGAGTTAATATGCCGGGATTCCGTAAAGGTATGGTTCCAATGGGACTTATCAAGAAACAGTATGGTGTTTCTGTCCTTTTGGAAGAAGTTGATAAACTGTTGCAGGAAAAAGTTGGTGAATATATCCGCGAGAATAAAGTAAACATGTTGGGTACTCCACTTCCAAAGGAAAACAACGCTAACTTCGAAACAGACGAAAACTTCGAGTTCTCTTTCGATATCGCTTTGGCTCCTGAATTCTCTATCGAATTGTCAAACAACGATACTGTAGATTACTATGATATCGACGTTACTGACGAAATGGTAGAACAGCAGGTTAATATGTACAGACAGCGTTCTGCTAAATATGACAAGGTAGAAGACTATCAGGATAAGGATATGCTGAAAGGTCTTTTGGCTGAACTTGATGAGAACGGAAACACTAAAGAAGGTGGTGTTCAGGTAGAAGGTGCGGTTATGATGCCTTCATACATGAAGAACGACGACCAGAAAGCTATCTTCGACGGTGCTAAGGTAAACACTGTATTGGTGTTCAACCCATCTGTAGCTTTCGATAACAACGAAGCTGAACTTGCTTCTCTTCTGAAAGTCAAGAAGGAAGAAGTTGCCAACTACAAAGGTAACTTCAGCTTCCAGATTGAAGAAATCACTCGTATGGTTCCGGGTGAATTGAACCAGGAATTGTTCGACCAGGTTCTTGGCGAAGGAAAAGCTTCTAACGAAGAAGAATTCCGCGCTCAGGTTAAGGAAAGCATCGCTACTCAGTTCGTAGCAGACAGCGACTATAAGTTCCTTATCGACTTGCGTACTTACACTATGGGTAAGGTTGGCAAACTGGAATTCGCTGACGACTTGATGAAACGTATCATGCTTGACAACAACAAGGAAAAAGGCGAAGAATACGTGAACGAGAACTACGACAAGAGCCTTGAAGAGCTTACATGGCACCTGATTAAGGAAAAACTCGTTGAAGCTAACGGTATCAAGATTGAGCAGGCTGACATCCAGAACATGGCTAAGGAAGCTACTCGCGCTCAGTTCGCTCAGTACGGTATGATTAACGTTCCTGAAGAGTTGCTTGAAAACTACTCTAAGGAAATGCTTAAGAAGCGTGAAAGCGTTGAAGCACTTGTGAACAGAGCTATCGAAGCTAAGCTTGCAGCAGCTGTTAAGGGTCAGGTAACATTGAACCACAAAGCTGTATCTGTAGAAGATTTCAACAAAATGTTTCAGTAATAAAATTCCAGGCTGAAGTTAATTGCTGAGGCTTATTATAATGGAAGAGGCTTTTAACCGAGGCTTTTCCGGTTGGTGCAAGCTCTTGTCCTGTACTCGGAAAAGAAATGGCTAAGAGTCTCTTTCTGTATTTTTTACAAGTAAAATAAATAAAATTATGGACGATTTCAGAAAATATGCAACCAAGCATTTGGGTATGAGCAGCATGGCGCTTGACGATGTTATAAAGTCACAGGCCGGCTATCTGAATCCTTATATCCTCGAAGAAAGACAGCTGAACGTAACTCAGCTCGACGTTTTCTCTCGTTTGATGATGGACCGTATCATCTTCCTGGGAACAGAGATAAATGATTACACTGCCAATACTTTGCAGGCTCAGTTGCTGTATCTTGATTCTATAGACTCAAGCAGGGATATCTCTATTTATATAAACTCTCCTGGTGGCTCGGTATATGCCGGACTGGGTATCTATGACACTATGCAGTTCATCAGCAGCGATGTCGCTACATTCTGTACAGGTCTTGCCGCATCTATGGCTGCCGTATTGCTCGTGGCAGGTCAGGAAGGCAAGCGTTCTGCACTGACACACTCGCGCGTGATGATTCATCAGCCTCTTGGCGGTGCTCAGGGACAGGCTTCGGATATCGAGATTACTGCACGCGAAATATTGAAGTTGAAGAAGGAACTGTACACTATCGTGGCGGAACATTCGCATACTGATTTCGACAAGGTGTGGGCTGACTCGGACAGGGATTACTGGATGACAGCACAGGAGGCCAAGGAGTATGGTATAATTGACGAAGTAATGTCGAGAAAGCCTTCTTTGTAAGTTCTGAAACTTACAAATTCAAAAACTCAAAAACTTAGGAACTAAATACTTATTGTCATTGGAAAATTCAAAAACAACAAGAAATAAGAACAGATGCAGCTTTTGCGGACGTACGGAGAACGAGGTCGGTTTTCTGATAACGGGAGTGAACGGTTGCATTTGTGACTCATGCGTGGAGCAGGCTCACGAGATAGTGAAGGAAGCCAATATACATTCGCATGCCGGAAAGAGTGGGAACTTTCGTCTGGAGGAATTGCCTAAACCGACGGATATCAAGAACTTCCTTGACCAGTATGTCATAGGTCAGGATGATGCGAAGAGATATCTGTCAGTGGCTGTATATAATCATTATAAACGTCTTCTTCAGGTATCGGACAATAATGATGTGGAGATAGAGAAGTCCAATATCATTATGGTGGGTGGTACCGGTACGGGAAAGACGCTGCTGGCACGTACGATAGCTAAACTATTGAAAGTACCATTTACCATTGTCGATGCAACGGTTTTGACGGAAGCCGGATACGTGGGCGAGGATATTGAAAGCCTTCTTACACGTCTGCTTCAGGTGGCCGACTACAATGTGGAGGAAGCGGAACGCGGAATTGTGTTTATTGATGAGATAGACAAGATTGCGCGTAAGGGAGACAATCCTTCTATAACAAGAGATGTGAGCGGTGAGGGTGTTCAGCAGGGATTGCTCAAACTGCTTGAAGGCTCGATTGTGAACGTTCCGCCACAGGGAGGAAGAAAGCATCCTGACCAGAAGATGATTCCTGTCAATACAAAGAATATCCTGTTCATCTGTGGAGGTGCATTCGAGGGTATAGAACGCAAGATTGCACAGCGTCTGAATACAAACGTAGTAGGATATAACTCTGTGAAGGAAGCTGTGAAGATAGACCGTAGCAACATGATGCAGTATATCGCTCCTCAGGACTTGAAGTCGTTCGGGCTTATACCTGAAATAATCGGACGTCTGCCGATATTGACATATTTGAATCCTCTTGACAGAAATGCATTGCGCAACATCCTGACTGAACCTAAGAACTCTATCATCAAGCAGTATATAAAGCTTTTGGAAATGGATGGAGTGAAACTTGTGTTCCAGCCTGAAGTCTTGGAATATATCGTAGACAAGGCTGTAGAGTACAAGCTCGGCGCGCGCGGACTGAGGTCTATCGTGGAAACGATTATGATAGATGTGATGTATACTGTACCGTCAAGCAATGTCAGCGAATTTGTTGTTACGCTCGAATATGCTAAAGAACAGATGGAGAAGTCAAATATATCCCGTTTGCAGTCTGTTTAAATAAATAAAGGAAAAAATGCATGTTTTGACGATTTTTTTTCTTCATTTATTTGCGTAATATTGAAAGTTGTTTATAACTTTGTTACATAAGAACTTTTCAGTATATCGTAAAATCATTTAATTCATAGAAAGCAATGGCGGAAAAAATCAATTTGACAGAGCAGTTGAAGAAGTATTTCGGTTTTGATACTTTCAAAGGAAATCAGGAAGCTATAATAAGAAGTCTTCTTGAAGGTAATGATACTTTTGTATTGATGCCAACCGGAGGTGGAAAATCGCTGTGCTATCAGTTGCCTTCCCTGCTGATGGAAGGAACTGCTATCGTCATATCGCCGCTCATTGCGCTTATGAAGAACCAGGTGGATGCTATGCGCAACTTTAGCGAGGAGGATGGAGTGGCTCATTTCATCAACTCTTCGTTGTCGAAGTCTGCTATAGACCAGGTGAAGTCTGACATATCATCAGGGAAAACCAAACTTCTTTATGTTGCGCCGGAATCGCTTACAAAGGAAGAGAATGTGGATTTTCTGAAGCATGTGAAAATTTCATTCTATGCCATTGATGAGGCTCACTGTATATCTGAATGGGGACATGACTTCCGTCCTGAGTATCGCAGAATCAGGCCTATCATAAACGAAATCGGAAAGGCACCGGTGATTGCCCTGACTGCAACAGCTACTCCTAAGGTGAAAATGGATATCCAGAAGAACCTGGGAATGACTGATGCTAATGAATTCAAGTCGTCTTTTAACCGTCCTAACTTGTATTATGAGGTACGCCCCAAGACCAATAATATCGACCGTGATATTATCAAGTTCATCAAGCAGAACCCGGAAAAATCGGGTATCATTTATTGCTTGAGCAGAAAAAAGGTTGAGGAGCTGGCCGAGATACTTGTGGCAAACGGTATTAAGGCAAGACCATATCATGCAGGAATGGACGCTGCTACACGAAATACCAATCAGGATGATTTCCTTAAGGAAAACATTGATGTCATTGTGGCTACTATAGCTTTCGGTATGGGTATCGACAAGCCGGATGTGAGATATGTACTTCATTATGATATTCCAAAGAGCCTCGAAGGATATTATCAGGAAACCGGTCGTGCAGGAAGAGATGGCGGTGAAGGACAATGTATAGCATTCTACTCAAACAAGGATTTGCAGAAACTGGAGAAGTTCATGCAGGGTAAACCTGTATCCGAACAGGAAATAGGAAAGCAGTTGCTTCTGGAAACGGCTGCTTATGCGGAGTCTTCCGTATGTAGAAGAAAGATTCTGTTGCATTATTTCGGTGAGGAATATACTGAAGAAAATTGTGGTAATTGTGATAACTGTTTAAATCCCAAAAAACAAGTGGAGGCTCAGGAATTATTGTGTGCAGTGATTGAAACTGTCATTGCTGTTAAAGAAAATTTCAAACAAGATTATATTATTGATGTTTTGCTTGGCAAGGAAACATCTGAAGTATTGGCTCATAAACATGATGAACTCGAAGTGTTCGGCTCTGGTATGGGTGAAGAGGAACGCTTGTGGAACTCTGTGATACGTCAGGCTCTCATTGCAGGATATCTTGCTAAGGATGTGGAAAACTACGGCTTGCTGAAGGTTACACCAAGCGGACATAAGTTCCTTAAGAATCCGAAATCATTCAAGATAGTAGAAGATACTGATTTTGATGAAGACGAAGTGGAAGAAACTCCTATGAGGGGAGGGGCATCCTGCGCTGTAGACCCGGTGCTGTATTCCATGCTTAAGGATTTGCGTAAGAAAATGTCGAAAAAACTGGATGTACCACCATATGTGATATTCCAGGATCCTTCTCTTGAAGCTATGGCTACTATTTATCCTGTCACTCTCGAAGAGTTGCAGAATATACCTGGTGTAGGTGCCGGAAAAGCCAAACGATACGGTCAGGAGTTCTGCGACTTGATTAAAACTCACTGCGAAGAGAATGAAATAGACAGACCTGAAGACTTGAGGGTACGCACTGTGGCAAACAAGTCAAAACTGAAGGTTTCCATAATCCAGAGCATTGACCGCAAGGTGGCACTTGATGATATCGCTGTGGCAAAGGGAATTGATTTCCAGGAGCTGCTTGATGAAGTTGAGGCTATAGTTTATTCAGGTACAAAACTGAATATCGATTATTTCCTTGACGAGATAATGGATGAAGACCATTTGCTCGACATATACGACTACTTCAAGGAGTCTGAAACAGACGATATAGAAGATGCTATGGACGAACTTGGTGATGACTATACTGAGGAAGAAATAAGACTCGTAAGAATCAAGTTCATTTCGGAAATGGCTAATTAATTAATAAATAATACTTATATTTGTAAGCTTCGTCATGCCGTGGGTGTGACGAAGTTTTTTTATATAGCTATAAAAAATATGTTAATGTATAGGCGTGTATTTATAATAATTCGCATAAAAACCGTATATTTGCACGCAATAATAATCAAAAGCATAAAGCCCTATGTCATTTATTGCAGATAAAGTTGTTATGGATGGATTGACTTACGATGATGTTCTGTTAATCCCTGCCTATTCTGAAGTATTACCAAAAACAGTCGAACTTACGACTAAGTTCTCAAGAAACATCGAGTTGAAAATCCCTTTTGTGACTGCTGCCATGGATACAGTTACAGAATCTCAGATGGCTATCGCAATCGCCAGAGAGGGAGGTATCGGTGTAATCCACAAAAACATGTCTATCGCTGAGCAGGCTCGTCAGGTTGCAACAGTGAAACGTGCTGAAAACGGTATGATTTCAAATCCTGTTACTATCAACAGAGATGCAAAGGTGAAGGATGCATTAAATATCATGGCTGAATATAAAATCGGTGGTATTCCTGTAGTGGACAATGAGAATTATCTTGTAGGTATCGTTACTAACCGTGACCTTCGTTTCGAGAAGGATATGGACAAACAGATACAGGAAGTGATGACTTCTGAAAATATCATCACTACTAAGCAGTCAACTGATATGGAAACTGCAGCTCAGATTCTTCAGGAAAACAAGATTGAAAAACTTCCTGTAGTTGATGAGAAAGGTAAACTGATAGGTCTTATAACATACAAGGATATTACTAAGGCTAAAGATAAACCGATGGCTTGTAAGGATGCTCAGGGCCGTTTGCGTGTTGCTGCCGGTGTAGGTGTGACAGCAGATACTCTGGAGCGTATGGAAGCCTTGGTTAATGCCGGAGCAGATGCTATCGTTATCGATACTGCACACGGACATTCCAAATATGTAATCGAAAAACTTAAAGAAGCTAAAACTCGTTTCCCTAACGTGGATATTGTTGTAGGTAATGTTGCAACAGGTGCTGCTGCCAAGGCTTTGGTTGAGGCAGGTGCTGATGCGGTTAAGGTAGGTATCGGTCCGGGTTCTATCTGTACAACACGTGTCGTAGCCGGTGTAGGTGTTCCTCAACTTTCTGCTGTGTACGATGTTGCAAAGGCATTGGAAGGTACAGGTGTTCCTTTGATTGCTGACGGTGGATTGCGTTACTCAGGTGATGTGGTTAAGGCATTGGCTGCAGGTGGATACAGCGTAATGATTGGTTCTTTGGTTGCCGGTACAGAAGAGGCTCCGGGTGATACTATCATATTCAACGGACGTAAATTCAAGTCTTATCGTGGTATGGGTTCTTTGGAAGCTATGGAAAATGGCTCTAAGGACCGTTACTTCCAGAGTTCGACTACTGACGTTAAGAAACTTGTTCCGGAAGGTATCGCTGCACGTGTTCCTTACAAGGGCACCCTTTATGAAGTAATCTACCAGTTGGTTGGTGGTTTGCGCGCCGGTATGGGATATTGCGGTGCACACAATATTATGGAACTTCACAATGCGAAGTTTACCCGCATCACAAATGCAGGTGTACTCGAAAGTCATCCGCACGATGTGGCTATTACAAGTGAAGCTCCTAACTATAGCCGTCCTCAATAATATAAATAAATATTAGTGTTGGCATGGATTGTATATAATGCGTTTGCGCTTATGTATGGTCCATGCTTTTTTGTTTTGATATGGTAAGACCCGTTTTGATTTGCTTTTTGTTTCTTCTTCAATGTATGGACTTGTATTCCGGTGGAATCCCGGATGCGGATGATAAGGTTTTGTTAAGGATTGGAGGAGAGAATATATATTTGTCGGAGTTCAATGCTATGTATGACAATGTGTCGAACTTCAGAGATTGTTCCAGGCGTGAGTATTTTTATTATTTCCTCACGTATAAGCTGAAGGTTTATGACGCTGAAAGATTGGGCTTGGATTCTGTTTCCTATGGTGAAAGGATGAGAGTGAATATTAAAACGGAACTTTTGCATCCTGATTCGTATGGAAATGATGAAAAGCAAGTGAGGATCCTGACATATAGAGTACGCCAGGATGAGGGGCTTGACAATGGCATTGCGGTGATGAAAGATATTTGTTCTAAACTTGAAACGGGAGTAAAGGTTGATGATATATGTCGTGATGTGTCTGATGGTAGGTTCTACTGCATGTCTGTTGCTGATCAAACCTTTCTGTTGGATGAGGTAAAGGAAGAACTTGGAAAAATAAAAGGGACAGGACATTCATTGCCGTTTGTTTCTCCGGAGGGAGTTCATGTGGTGGTGAAATGTATTCCTGAAGTGAAAAAGTTCAGATGGGAGGATAAGGCGGACGAGGCTTTGCTCGCTGCAGCATGGGATAAGTATTATTCAGATAATATACAGAATTATTCTGAAGGTGACTTGAAAAGTTTTTTCAAAGCCAATAGAAAACGCTACAGGTGGGAATTGCCTCATTATAAAGGAGCAGTCATTCATTGCAAAAGCAGGAAATATGCCAGGAAGATAAAGAAGGAACTCCGAAGACATCCTCTGGATGAATGGAATGACGTCCTTTCCGGTATTGGGAAAAAGGATTCCAGGTATAATGCTGTCATGCAAACCGGACTTTTCTGCATAGGCGAAAACGAGTATATAGACAAGCTCGTTTTTAAATGTGGAAACTGTAAACCGGTTGACGGCTATCCGTATTCCTTCGTTGTTGGCAAGTGTCTGGATTATATGCCTGACAGTTATAAGGATGTTTATGACATTGTGGTGCAGGATTATATTTTGAAGCGTAAAGAGCTGTATTTTGAAAGTCTTGAACGTGAATTTAGGGTAGAAAAGTATATAGACGTTTTAAAAACCGTTAATTCTGATGGAAGTAATTGATTTATACAGTATCTTCGTTCACTGATTTATAGAAAGATGCGTAATACATGTATTTATACTCTTGTTTGTTTTCTTTTGCAGCTGTCATACGGTTGCACTGAAACTGTAGACCATAGGGGAAAGACTCCTTTGGTTCAGGTTGGCAAGAATTTTCTGTATAAAGAAGATGTGGTTTCGGCTATTCCTCCCGGAGTATCACTGAAAGACAGTGCAGATATGGCAGACAGGTATGTCAAAAACTGGATTGATGATGCTCTCCTATATATCAAGGCTGAAGGAAATATACCGGATAATGCTGAAATAGATGAATTGGTCAGGGATTACAGAAAGACGCTGATAACTCATTCCTATATAGAGCAGATAGTCAGTCAGGAAGTGGAAAGCAATATCTCGGAAAGTGAGATTGAGGAATATTATAACAGTAATAAGGAGATATTCCTTGCCAGAGAACCGTATATCAAGGGATTGTATATAAAAGTTCCGAAATCTGCTTCCGGCATATCGCAGGTGAAACACTGGTATAAGGATTCGTCGGAACGTGCTGTCGATAATCTTGAGAAGTATGGTTTGAGGTATGCCGTGGATTATGAATATTTCTATGACAGATGGCGGCCGCTGAACGAGATTTTATTGCGCATGCCTGTAAAGGATACCGATAAAGGACGTGTCAGGAAGGAGAAGAATATAGAGTTGAGTGATTCGGCATTTCATTACTTCCTTCATGTGAAAGAGTTCCTTGATGAAGGCGAAATCCTGCCGTTGGAATACGCCGGTAAGGAAATTAAGGAGATACTAATGAATAAAAAGAGGGTAGAGTTTATTACAAGAATGAAAGAAGACTTGTATAACGAGGCCTCTGAAAACAATGATATAAAATATTTTAATGGCTCAAATGAATAAACTAAGTGTCAAAAAAGTAAGTTTACTCCTGCTCTTTATGTTGGTGGGATTAACAGTTAAAGCCCAGGACAATGTTATTGACGAAGTCGTTTGGGTAGTTGGAGATGAGGCTATTCTTAAATCGGACGTAGAGAATGAACGTCTGAATGCCCAATATGAGGGAAGGCGTTTCGACGGCGACCCTTATTGCGTTATCCCTGAAGAACTGGCAGTGCAGAAACTTTTCCTCCACCAGGCTGAAATAGACAGTATTGAAGTGTCTGAGCAGGAAGTAATCCAGAAGGTGGAACAGCAGACTGCATGGCTTATAGACCAGATAGGTTCTAAAGAAAAAATGGAGGAATACTATAACAAGACATCTACCCAGATACGCGAGATGTTGAGAGAGAATATCCGAAACGGACTCATCGTTCAGCAGATGCAGCGTGAGTTGGTGGGCGATATCAAACTTACTCCTGCCGAGGTGAGAAACTATTTCAAGAATCTGCCTCCTGACAGTATTCCGAGTATTCCTACACAGGTGGAAGTACAGATAATAACCCGCGAACCTAAGATAAAGGAAGAGGAGATAGAGCGCGTAAAGAAAACATTGCGTGAATTTACCGACCGTATTTATAAAGGCGAATCTTTCTCAATGTTGGCACGATTCTATTCTGAAGACCCTGGTTCGGCACGTAGAGGTGGTGAATATGGATTTACCGGTAGAGGTGAGCTGACACCTGAATTTGCAAATGTGATATTCAATATGACTGACCCAAAGAAGATTTCAAAAGTGTTTGAAACGGAATATGGTTATCATATTGCACAGCTGATAGAAAAACGTGGTGACCGTGTAAGTTACCGTCATATATTGATGAAGCCGAAAGTGGACGAGGCGGAAATAGAAGAAGCCTTGAACAAACTTGACACTCTGGCTAATGATATAAGAAAAGGTAAGGTGACATTCGATGAGGCTGCAACTTGGGTTTCACAGGATAAGGACACTAAGAACAACCACGGTTTGCTTGCCAATCCTCAGACAGGAACTTCGCGTTTTGAAATGCAGCATCTGGCCGGAATGGTATCACAGGAAGTGGCCAAAGTTGTAGAAGGAATGCAGATAGGCGAAATCTCGAAACCATTTACAATGATTAACTCCAAAGGTAAGGAGGTTTGTGCCATTGTCAAACTGAAGAACAGAATAGATGCGCATAAAGCTACTATTACTGAAGACTACCAAAGACTGAAGAGCATGGTGACTGCAAAACGAAGCGAAGAGAAAATTCAGGAGTGGATAGTTGAAAAACAGAAGACTACATATGTTCGCATAAATCCAAATTGGAGAAACTGCGATTTCAAATATCCGGGATGGATTAAAAAATGATGAATTTACATTATTGCCGAAAAAGACAGAATGTTTGATATAAAGAAGAAAATAATGTTATTTGGCGGGCAGAGAGTACTGGTGTTATGTGCTCTCTGCCTGTTGGGCTTTTGCCTGACTGCTGCCAATATGCAGGACGGAAGGACACAGCCGAAACAGAAAAGCAAGGTGTATCTGTTGCGTGCCGACAAACTGAAGAAAGATGCACAGCATCCTGATGCTCAGATAGTGGTCGGTAATGTGGTTTTCCGTCATGACAGCGTGTATATGTATTGCGACAGCGCATATTATTATGACAAGATAAACTCGTTCGAGGCGTTCAGCAATGTGCGAATGGAACAAGGAGATACACTGTTCCTGTATGGCGACAGGTTGTATTATGACGGTCTGACCCAGATTGCCCAGATGAGAATGAACGTTAGAATGGAAAACAGGACCACGACATTGCTTACTGATAGTCTGAACTACGACAGAGTGTTTAATTTGGGCTATTTCTTCGATGGTGGAACGATGATGGACGACCAGAATGTGCTGACATCCGAATGGGGAGAATACAGTCCTTCTACCAAACTGTCTGTTTTCTATTACAATGTGAAGTTGGAAAACCCTCAGTTTACGATGTTGTCCGATACGCTTAAGTACAGCACACTGACAAAGGTGGCAAACATTGTAGGACCTTCGGATATATACAGCGACGACAATTATATTTATTCGGAGTCAGGATATTATAATACTCAGACCGGTAAGGCCGATTTGTATCAGCGTTCGGTACTGACAAGCGACAACAGACAGCTTACAGGCGACTCTTTGTTCTATGACAGAAATACAGGAGTGGGAGAGGCTTTCTCGAACATTGTCATGACTGATACGGTTAATAAGAATATGATGTTGGGCGACTATGGCTATTATGACGAGAAACTGAAAAATGCTTTCGTAACGAAGAATGCGGTAGCTATAGACTATTCTCAGGGTGACAGTCTTTTCCTTCATGCCGATACGCTCAGCATGAATACTTTCCATCTTGACACAGACTCCATGTATCGTGAAGTCAGAGCATATCACAAGGTTAGATTCTATAGAACAGATGTTCAGGGAGTGGCAGACTCGCTTGTCTTTTCGTCGAAGGACTCATGCCTGATTATGTATAAAGACCCTATTCTCTGGAATGAAAACCAGCAGTTGCTCGGCGAACAGATTAATATTTACATGAACGACAGTACTATAGACTGGGCGCATATCATCAACCAGGCTCTTTCCGTAGAGCAGGTGCCCGTAGATACTACTTTGTTCAATCAGATTTCTGGAAAGGAGATAAAGGCCTATTTCGAAGACGGACTGATGGAGAAAGTGGAAGTTATAGGTTCTGTCAGACTGGTATATTATCCAATGGATTCCGACAGTCTGCTCATCGGTATGAACGTTTCGGAAACAAGTCAGCTTGACATATATCTGGAGAATCAGCAGCTCGAACGGATGGTGATGAGTCCGAAATCAAACGGAACTCTTTATCCTATGTCGCAGATTCCTCCTGAAAAGAGTCATCTTGATAATTTTGTATGGTTTGACTATATTCGTCCTTTGAACAAGAAGGATATATTTATATGGAGAGGCAAGAAAGTTGAAGACCAGCTCAAGAAGAATGTGCGCGGCCCTATCGAATTGCCGAACCAGCATTTGTTTAACGATAAATAGATAATGTTATGGGAATGTTTACAATGAGAAAACCGAGACCGTATCACCATGAGTATATCTATGTGGACGAGCGTAAGGAGAAACTGCAGAAGATAGAGGAAACTGCAAAACGTGAACTCGGCATGTTGCCGCCTAAGGAATTCTCTCCTGAAGACATCAGGGGAAAGTTTGTTGAAGGAACTACATATCTGAAACGCCGTAAGGAAAGTGGCAGAAAACCGTTAAGCTATGCTACTCTGTTTATTGCCATATTGATTCTGTTGTATATTCTTCATTATCTTATTACCGGTAGTTTTACTTTTTGATTTAATAGAGGAGAAACATAATTTATGAGCGATATAATCCGTTTGTTGCCCGATTCCGTAGCCAATCAGATAGCTGCGGGAGAGGTGATACAGAGGCCGGCTTCCGTCATAAAGGAATTGGTGGAGAATGCCATAGATGCCGGTGCCGGACATATTGATGTGTCTGTGACAGATGCCGGAAAGACCTGCATACAGGTGATAGACAATGGTAAAGGTATGTCGGAAACAGATGCACGTTTGGCTTTCGAACGTCATGCCACTTCAAAGATACGCGAAGCTTCGGATTTGTTCGCTCTACGGACGATGGGATTCCGTGGAGAGGCATTGGCATCCATAGCGGCAGTGGCGGAAGTGGAATTGCGTACAAAGCAGCACGGCGAGGAACTCGGTACGTCTATTGTCATAGCCGGTTCCAAGGTGGAGAAGCAGGAGCCTGTGGCATGTCCTGAAGGCAGTAACTTCATTGTCCGCAACCTGTTTTTCAATGTTCCTGCACGAAGGAAGTTCCTGAAGTCAAACCAGACGGAACTGAGCAATATAATCTCTGAATTCGAAAGGATAGCTCTTGTAAATCCTGAAGTATCATTCACATTCCATCACAACGGAACCGAAATCCTTAATCTGCCGGCTATACAGTTGAGGCAGCGCATAATGGGTGTGTTCGGCAAGAAGCTGAACCAGGACCTTCTGTCGCTTGATATTGACACTACGATGGTGAAGATTCACGGTTTCATCGGCAAACCTGAAACTGCAAGAAAGAAAGGCGCGCGCCAGTTCTTCTTCGTTAATGGCAGATATATGCGCCATCCTTATTTCCATAAGGCTGTAGCCGATGCGTACGAACATCTTATCCCAACGGGAGAGCAGGTTTCGTTTTTTATATACTTTGATGTCGACCCGGCAAATATCGACGTAAACATTCATCCTACCAAGACCGAGATAAAGTTTGAGAACGAACAGGCCATATGGCAGATTTTGTCGGCGGCGGTAAAAGAAACATTAGGCCGCTTCAATGCCGTTCCGTCAATAGATTTCGATACGGAAGGAATGCCTGACATTCCGGCTATAGATATGGCCGGCTCTTTTGGAGGAGGTATTCCGGCTACATCATATGACCCTTCGTATAACCCGTTCAACCAGTCGGCATCAGTAGTGCCGCCATCGTCTTACTCGTCTGCCGGAAGGAAAAAGACCGAATGGGAACCTTTCTATCAGGGGTTGGAGAAAAGTTCAAGACCCGCGGAAGACGATATTTCAGTATTTCCTGATGACTCTGTTTTCGCTGACAAATATCAGGAAACAGAAGATACGGCCGAGCCTACAATTTACAATGAACATCCCGATGCTGTAGTGGCAGAAAAGTCCACACAGCATTATCAGTATAAAGGAACATACATTCTTACTTCCGTAAAGTCCGGGCTGATGATTATAGACCAGCACAGGGCACACGTCAGAATTCTCTATGACAAGTATATGGAGCAGATACAGAAGCACGTCGGGCTGTCACAGCGTATGCTCTTTCCCGATATGATACATTTCTCACCTTCCGAAGTTCCTGTTCTTGAGGAAATAATGGAAGATTTGTCATCATTGGGCTTCGAACTCAGTCCTTTGGGTGGAGGCACTTATTCCATAAACGGTGTGCCGGCCGATATTGAAGGATTGAATCCCGAAACTCTTATAACCAATATAGTTCACTCTGCCATCGAAAAAGGATGCAAGGTGAAGGAAGAGGTGCAGAGCATGATTGCCCTCTCCATGGCGCGTGCATCAGCCATAGTTGCCGGACAGGTACTTTCAAATGATGAGATGAATGCGCTGGTTGACGGTCTGTTCTCTGTTTCGGCACCTAATTATACTCCCGACGGAAAGACCGTTCTTGCCATGATGAACGATGATGATATAGAGAAACTTTTCCGATAAGGCCCTACGTTTTTTGCTGCTGACAGTAGTGGGCAGAGCTGCCGACTATAGTGGGCAGCATTGCCGACCATAGTCAGCACCACTGCCGACTATAGTCGGCACCAAAAAATAACGGGGCGTTTCAGTGTTTGTTTAATGATTTTAATACCTAAATATGAGATTTGTTTTATTGTTTTCCATACTCTTAAGCCTGTCTGTCAATGCTCAGGACATCAACTCAGTGTTTATATCAATGCCTGATTCCCTTTCTCCGTTACTCACCAAGGTCAATCGACAAGACTTTGCCGATTTCCTTTCGTCAGGAATGAAGGCTGTTGTGAAGAACCGGTTTGAGGGAAAGTCGGAAATGCTGAAACTTACCGATACTTATCTGAAACTCAAGACTACTTCATCATCGTCGGAAGAGATGAAACTTCTTCCGCTGAATGATTCCGTAAATGTAGTTTGCGTGGTAAAGACATATGCCGGACCGGCCGAAGACAGTAGTGTTTCGTTCTATTCTACAGACTGGAAGGAATTACCTTTGAGGAATTTTATATCTCTGCCGGAACATGAAGACTTCTATAAAACTTCTGCCGACAGTGTAAGTGTAGTGACGAAAGAAGATTTCACGTCAGATATGTACATGATGAAAGCCGAACTGTCTGATAAAGACAACGCTATAGTGTTTAAGTGTACTTCGGCAGAAACGATGGGTAAGGAAAGTGCCGAACAGGTGAAACCATATACTTTGGATTCTTTGAGGTATAATTGGAGGAATGGAAAGTTTGTAAAGGAATAGTAACATATATGTAGATGTAAAACATGTTGTTCAACACAAAACGAACTGTTTTAAGTATATAGTGTATGAAAATACTTAAAAAATACTTAATTCGGTTTGCCTCCCTCCTCAAAAAAACTTATCTTTACAATGATTTTTGAAAACCTTTTTTTAGTTTTGAATTGTTACGTTTAAGGAATTCCATTTTTAACAAGTAATTTTCTTATACGCACAGATAAAATATTTACGACAAAAAATGCTTATTAAAATTCTTAGAACATTATCGCTCGCAGCTTTAGCTTTGGTGTCTGTCAATACTTCGGCACAGGATTTGTTGGCCAAGCAGGCACCTATAGACAGGAAGCTGAAGTCTGTAGACTCTTTAGCTTTGGTACGTCAGATTGAAACAGAACAGGCCTTTTATCCGGCTTATTCATTATATCCGGAATGGAGCAATGCAAGGGTGCATGCCTATGGTAACAATGTGACTGTACCAGATACTTTCAGAATAGACCTGACTGGTTTCTGTATGCCTACTCCACATACAAAGATTACTTCAAAGTGCGGACCTCGCTGGAGACGTATGCACAACGGTCTTGATATCAAGGTTTATATTGGCGACACAATACGTGCGGCATTCAGCGGAAGAGTTAGAATAGTGAGATACGAACGTTCGGGTTACGGTAAATATGTGGTAATTCGTCATGACAACGGGCTGGAAACCATCTACGGACATCTTTCAAAACAGTTGGTCAAGGAAGACCAGTTTGTAAAGGCAGGCGAGGTTATCGGTCTTGGCGGAAATACAGGACGTTCTACCGGTTCGCATCTGCATTTTGAAACAAGACTGCTCGGTCAGGTAATCAATCCTGAATTCCTTTTCGACTTCCCGAAGCAGGATATAGTGGCCGACAGCTATCTGTTCATCAAGGGAGCAAATATGTACAACTATCAGCGTACACGTGCCTTGGCTGCACTCAAGAACGGTGACATGAAGAAGGTTACTGCTGCTGCCAATTCCATACGCTATCACAAAATCAAGAGTGGCGACACTTTGGGCTCGATATCAAGAAAATATCACGTATCTATTGACAAGCTGTGTAGCTTGAACGGTATAAAACGCACAACTGTTCTCCGAATCGGACAGGTATTGCGTTGCTCATAATTCTGTATAATATTTTAATATAGAATCTTATTTGACGTTTATATGATTAAAAAAGGTGGATTGCAAAAGCATTTCCACCTTTTTTATTATGCGTTTATACGAAAAAATAAGTAACTTTGCCACATATTCATTAGGTTTATGAGAGATACTAAACAACAGTTTGAACACGTTATAGAAATATGTCGTAGCCTTTACGAGAAGAAATTGCATGATTACGGCGCAGCATGGCGCATCATGCGTCCGTCGTCTGTTACAGACCAGATATTCATAAAGGCTAACCGCATCCGCAGTATAGAAGTAAAGGGAGTAGCCCTTATCGATGAAGGAATCCGTTCGGAATTCATTGCAATAGTAAATTATGGTATTATAGGCCTTATTCAGCTTGAATTAGGATTTGCCGAAACTGATGATATGAGTGTGGAACGTGCACTCGAGATGTACGACAAATACGCCAAGAAGGCGCTGGAACTTATGTTGGCAAAGAATCATGACTACGATGAGGCATGGCGAAGCATGCGTATATCGTCATATACAGACCTCATTCTGATGAAGATATACAGAACCAAGCAGATAGAGTCGCTTGGCGGCGAGACTTTGGTTTCCGAAGGTGTGGATGCCAACTATATGGACATGATAAACTATTCTGTATTCGGACTAATAAAACTTGAATTTGGAGAATAAGTATATACATAGAGCTGTTTATGCAGGTGTAAACATCTGTCGTTTCCTCCTGGCTATAGTATTCCTGTTTTCAGGATTTATCAAGGCCAATGACCCTATGGGTACAGTGTATAAGGTGCAGGATTATTTCGAAGCGTGGGGAATGGCAGGATGGAATTCCGGTTTTGTGCCATATCTTATAGCCTGGATAATGGCTATAGTGGAATTTACGTTAGGCTCATATCTTCTTTTCGGAATACGTCGGAGATTGGCATCTGTTTCATGCCTGCTTTTCATGTTGGTTATGACTCCGCTGACATTGTGGCTTGCCGTTGCGAATCCTATCTCGGATTGCGGATGTTTCGGCGATGCGGTACATCTGTCCAACTGGGATACTTTCTGGAAAAATGTAGTGCTTCTGTTGGCTTCAATAGTGGTTTTCTTCCGCAATAGGAGTATATTCAAGTTGGTGACAGACAAGATGGACTGGCTCGTGGCAATGTATAGCACAGTGTTTATTTTTCTGTTCACTTACTTCACATTGAGTCATCTGCCGGTTTTCGACTTCCGTCCGTATCGCATTGGTGCAGATATCAAGGCTGGTATGGAAATACCTGAAGGAGTTAAACTTCCGGTGTACGAAACTATTTTCACATATCAGAAAGATGGCGTACAGAAGGAGTTCACTATAGACAATTTTCCTACAGATTCCACCTGGAAGTTTGTAGAATCGAAAACGGTGCTCAAGGAAAAAGGTTATGAACCGCCTATCAAGGATTTTGTGGTAGTGTCGAATGACGATGGTTTTGATATTACAGATGAAATTCTGAACAGCGATTATACTTTCCTCCTTGTTTCGCCATGGTTGGAAAATGCCGATGACAGCTCCATGGACCTCATAAACGAGGTTTACGATTATTCCCTGGATCACGGCTATAAGTTCTATTGCGTCACAGCATCATCTGATGAGGCTATTGCAAGATGGCAGGATTATACCGGAGCCGAGTATCCTTTTGCGACGATGGACGAGATAACGCTGAAAACCATAATACGTTCAAATCCTGGACTTGTGCTGCTCAAGGATGGGGTAGTGATAAGAAAGTGGAGTAATTTCTCCTTCCCTGACGAATATCAGTTGTCCGGTCCTCTCGATGAGTTGCCTATAGGACAGATTGATGAGAATACGTTCTGGACTAAAGTAACGGAAATGCTGGTATGGTTCTTCGGACCATTGATTATGTTTATTTTTATAGATTTGCTTTGGCTGAGTATCCGTAGAAGACAAAAGGTGGTACCGGTTTCGAAGCACAATAATAACGAGAAGAAAAATTGATTATAACCTTTTATATTTAACAAATTAATTATTTCAAACAAGATGAGAAAAAACATTGTAGCAGGTAACTGGAAAATGAACAAGAACCTGCAAGAAGGTATTGCTTTGGCAAAAGAATTGAATGAAGCTTTGACAGCTGACAAACCAAACTGTGACGTAGTAATCTGTACTCCGTTCATCCACTTGGCTTCTGTAACTCCTATCGTTGATAGCGCAATCATCGGCGTAGGTGCAGAAAACTGTGCAGACAAAGTTTCTGGTGCATATACAGGTGAAGTTTCTGCTGAAATGGTAGCTTCTACAGGTGCTCAGTATGTTATCCTTGGCCACTCTGAACGTCGTGCTTACTATCACGAAACAGTAGAAATCCTTGAAGAAAAAGTAAAACTTGCTTTGGCTAACAACTTGAAGCCAATCTTCTGTATCGGTGAAGTTCTTGAAGAACGCGAAGCTAACAAGCAGAATGAAGTAGTTGAAGCTCAGTTGGCTTCTGTATTCTCTTTGTCGGCTGAAGATTTCGGCAAAGTAATCTTGGCTTACGAACCGGTTTGGGCTATCGGTACAGGTAAGACTGCTACTCCTGAACAGGCTCAGGAAATCCACGCTCACATCCGCTCTTTGGTTGCTGCTAAATACGGTAACGAAGTAGCTGAAAACACTTCTATCCTTTACGGTGGTAGCTGCAAACCTTCAAACGCTAAGGAATTGTTCGCTAATCCTGATGTTGACGGTGGTCTTATCGGTGGAGCAGCATTGAAAGTCGCTGACTTCAAGGGTATCATCGACGCATTCAAATAATTTATTTTGCAGACGTGAAAAGTCTGTATTGTAATATTATGACAGTATTCCGGACACTACCGTCCGGCATGCTGTCTTTAAAAATTTAATAAAACCGGTATGATGAAATATCTTTTATCTTTAATCTTTACTGTTTCTTCGGGCGTAGCTTTTGCGCAGAGCAATATAGTGGAAAGTCTGCAGACCAATGTTCCCGGACAGGGTAAAGTGACAGTGCATCAGGATGCGCAAATAACCGAAATGATAGGCAAACGTTTTGTCAGAACTGGAGCTTCGGAAGCACAGAGAGTGATAAAGACGCGCGGTTACCGTGTGCAGGTCTATGCAGGTAATAACTCCCGACAGGCCAGAGATGAGGCAAACTCTGTAGCTGAAAAGGTAAAGGAAAAATTCCCGGATATGCCGGTATATACTTTCTTTCAGCCTCCACGCTGGCTATGCAGGGTAGGCGATTATAAGAGTATTGAAGAAGCGCATGTTGCAATGAGGCAACTGAAGGCTGCTGGAAGTTTTAAAGAAGTGGCGATAGTGCGTGAACAGATAAATATTCCGATAGAATAATGATGATGACAACTGATATGATAAACTGGCCTGAAGAGAAGGTTCAGAAACTGATGGGACACTACAAGGAGATTCTGTCATTGTTGGGTGAAGACCCTGAACGTGAGGGACTTTTGAAGACACCGGAGCGTGTGGCAAAGGCTATGCTTACTCTCACCAGAGGATATGACATGGACCCGAAGGCTGTGCTTAATGCTGCTAAATTCCAGGAGGAATACAGTCAGATGGTCATTGTGAAGGATATTGATTTCTTCTCTTTGTGCGAACATCACATGCTTCCGTTCTACGGAAAGGCTCATGTGGCGTATATTCCTAACGGATATATAACAGGACTGAGCAAGATAGCGCGTGTGGTTGATATCTTTTCACACCGATTGCAGGTGCAGGAACGAATGACTCTGCAGATAAAGGAATGTATTCAGGAAACATTGAATCCGCTTGGGGTTATGGTTGTAGTTGAGGCTAAGCATATGTGTATGCAGATGCGTGGTGTGGAGAAACAGAACTCAATAACCACAACATCCGACTTCACAGGGGCTTTCAATCAGGCAAAGACTCGTGAGGAGTTCATGAATCTTATCCGAAATAACCGTTAATACAGGCTTGTAGTACGGTCGCCCGCGTCTTTCAGAATCATATTCTGAGTTTCGGTCAAATCTTTGAAATGTGCCATTATCTCTGCACACTTCTCAGGATTAGAGGCTACGGCGGGATCGTTCAGTGCTTGAAGGGTATGTTTCATCTCTTCTTTTAGAATAGATATCTTAAAATCCAGCAGCAGGCGAGGAACGAGTTCATAAAGACGTTCTTCGTCTGTTATTATTTTCTGCCCTTTTGAGTGGTAGTTGCTCAGCTGGTATCTGTCGCTCGACATATCGGCTGCCACTTTGCTTATCTCCGGGTCAGGGTTTGCAAGGAAATATCTTTCGGCCACAAAATTCTCATTGTGTACGTTTTCTTCCGCTTCCTTCAGTATCTTTCTGTGTATAGGGTTGTGGAACTGTATATCGTCAACTTTCAGATTATATGCTATATACTCTGTTACAGTAAAAGGCTGTTCGTTACCTTCTTCGTCCTCTACACAGCACACTACTTTTTCGCCGTATCTGATAATCATCTTCACAAGACTCTCTTCCTGCTTGTAGAAAACCTTGTTTTCGTTTCCCTGAGCCGGAATATATGATGAGTATGTGTCAACCGGTGATACCGCTTCCGGCAGTAACTCCGGCGGAGGTATATTGCCTTCAGGCGGAAGGACAGGAGTGTTGATTGGTGCAGTATCAGGATTGATAACAGGTGGAATAGTATTCACAGCACTGTTATTGTCTGTACCGTTGATGCCAGTCTGCTGTTCTCCTTGTTGTGAAGGGGCTATGGCCTGCTGTCTTCTGTTATATTCCTCTCTCTGTCTTTTTCTTTCTTCTTCCTTTTCCTTGTTTTCAACAGCCTGTTCAATAAGTTTTGCAGTAGCTTCAACTAAGATTTTTTCATCCATCTTAAGCAGCTGGCTGCACTCTCTGATATATACAGAACGGACTATGCTGTCAGGAATTACGGATATGCTTTTTACGATGCTTGAAATCAGCTCAGCCCTTTTGATTGGGTCCTTGCCGGCCTCGTCCATAAGCAGGTTGGTCTTGAAACGGATAAAATCAACCTCATTGTTATTGATATAAGCCTGATACTCCGTAGCGTTGTGCTTTCTGGCAAAGCTGTCAGGGTCTTCACCGTCTGGAAGCAGGCATACCTTTATATTCATGCCTTCTTCCAAAAGCATGTCGATACCGCGGATACTGGCTTTTATACCTGCACCGTCGCCATCGTATAACACTGTGATGTTGCTCGTAAACCTGTGAATAAGCCTTATCTGGTCCGATGTAAGTGCCGTACCGGATGATGCCACTACGTTTTCAATACCGCTCTGGTGCATCGAGATAACGTCGGTATAACCTTCTACAAGGAAACATCTGTCCTGGCGGATTATAGACTGTTTTGCAAAGTATATACCGTACAGCTCTTTGCTCTTATGATAGATTTCTGATTCAGGGGAGTTGACGTACTTCATCTGTACGTTCTTCGTGGCTGCACTGAGTACACGGCCTCCGAAAGCAACTACTTTTCCTGTGATATTATGAACAGGGAAAATCACACGTCCCCAGAAACGGTCGCGTATGGTTTTTCCGTCGTCCTTCATATAGCAGAGTCCTGTTTTGAGCAACAGTTCCTGTTTGTAGCCTTTCTGTATTGCAGTTCTTGCCAGTGCATCTTTTGATTCGGTGCAATAGCCGAGCTGGAATTTCTTGATTATATCATCGCGAAATCCTCTCTGACGGAAATAGGTCATACCTATGCTCTGTCCGTCGATATTGTTGTATAAAATGTCCTGGAAATATTCAGCTGCAAACTGATTGACGAGGAAAAGACTTTCTCTGAGGCCTTGCGACTGCTTTTCCTCCTTTGTAAGCTCTCTTTCCTTGATTTCGATATTGTACTTCTTTGCAAGCCATTTCAGAGCCTCGTAGTATGACAACTGCTCATGCTCCATAATGAAATGTACGGCGTTCCCACCTTTTCCGCAACTGAAGCACTTACATACTCCCTTACTTGGAGATACACTGAAAGATGGAGTTTTTTCGTTATGGAAAGGGCACAAACCAACGTAGTTGACTCCGCGCTTGCGCAGAGTAACGAAGTCGGAAACAACATCAACTATTTGTGCTGCATCGAGAATCTTGTCTATGGTGGCCTGATCTATCATATTAGCTGCAAAAGTACATAAAAAATACAAAAAATAAATCTAACTCATATTCAAATTGATTTTACATATATATGTTATTGTGTTATTTATATGAAAATGCTTACCTTTGCGATGTAAAACAGAAAAGATGTTTTAGTATAAAATAGAAAGATATTAAAAGTTTAGTATTTGCATTTGTTTCTTGTATAGATAAAACGACCAAAATAAAATCCAAAAGAAACAGCGTGTGGATACGCCCCATGGGGTGTGTTCTCAAGGCTTGTCTTGTTTGGATTCGGGTGATTTGGTCGTTACCTTCTATACGCAATGCAAGTGTAGAACACACCTTTATTGTATACATATGTTTGGTGGTAAAGTTTTATTTATGATGTGATTAGATAGCTGATAAATATATAGAATAATAGCTCCATAAGCATTTCTTTTGTTAGAAAAAACGACCAATTTAATCCAACAAGAATCCGAAGAAATAGCGAGCCCGATGCACTGGTTTTAATTTATTGCCATGTGCTCCCTTGCTGTATTACTTCATTTCAATGAATTGCAGTAGGAGCATATAGAAACTAACAATAATTTAAAACAGTAATTATGGGTAAAAATGATTTAAGATCGCAGAGCCTTGACTTATTGCGATTTCCACTTGCTGTGGTTGTACTTGCAATCCACACTTTTTCAACCAGCGGTTTGATTGTAAGGGGAGAAAGATTTGTCTTTGACGATTATCAGTTCTTTATTGAAGTAAACCATTGGATAGATGCATTCTTGCGTGGGCAGAGTGTGCCTATTTATTATTTCATCTCAGGATTTGTATTTTTTGTAGGAGTTGAAATGACGCGGGAAACCTATTTGCGGAAGTTTAAGAATAGGGTTAAAACACTTGTGATTCCTTATTTTATTTGGAATATAATATCATTGTTGAGTGTTTTTGTTATAACATTTAATCCGCTTTTTAGTTATTTTACGGCCAAAGAAGGTGTTAGCTTTAATTTTTCTTTAGAAAGTTTTTTGTCTTGTTTCTGGAATTATGATAATGGCTTATTTATACATGAATTTTCAGGACAAGATTCAACTTTTGATAGTAATGTATATCCTATTAATGGCCCTTTATGGTTTGTTCGTGACCTTATAGTTGTAGTCTTAAGTACTCCTTTGTTGTATTGGCTTATAAAGCATCTGAAACACTATTTTGTTGTATTGTTGGGATTTGTATGGTTCTTTGTCCCTTACTTTGAGGTTAAAACAATGGGATTTGAAATGGCGTATTTCTTCTTCTCATGGGGAGCATACATGAGTATCAATAAAAAAGATATGATAGAGTTCTTCTGTAAATATACAAAACTTTCTGCCATATTGTTTGTCACACTTTGTTTGTTACATATTTATGCCGCCCATTATTATCCGGAAGCAAGAGATACCATAAAACAGCTAAATGTTCTTGTTGGTCTGTTTTTCGCTTATAGTTTTGCGACACTGCTTTTAAGAAAGGGGGTATGTAAGGTTAGTCCGTTTTTGGCATCTGCAAGTTTCTTTATTTATGTTTCTCACTTTATGGTGGTAGAGAGGATGACGAAGTTGATGTTTATACTCATTTCGCCAAACTCTAATTTTGGAATCTTGGCAGTTTACATTTTATCAGTGTTTTTATCAGTATGTTTGCTTCTTGCAGTTTTTTGGGTACTTAAAACATATGCGCCGACGTTACTAAAGGTTCTTGCAGGAAGAAAATGATAAATTTGATTAAGGTTATATCTTGGCATATACGTATTCTTAATTAAAAACTAAAGTTAGTGAACGGCAAATGAACGGCAAATGAACGGTATATGAAGTAATAAAAGTATGTTTTCCCCTTATATTGGTTGACTGTTGGAATTCTCATTTCGTTTTCATTTCGAGTTCATTTAGCGTTCATTTAGCGTTCATTTCATGTTCATTAAGCGTTCACTGAAAACAAGACTGTAACTTTTGAATAGTATTTAAATAGTAATTAAATAACGTTTAAATACTATTTAAAATTAAAGTGTAATATGATAAGGCAATAAAAAAAAGCTGCAAGTATCTTTCCTATTGGAATAAAACTTGCAGCTTTTATTTTCCTCAATGTTTTGTTATTTCAAAGTAACCTTAGGATACTGATTATTTAATATTAGGGTTCAATGCGTTCCATTCAGATACTGGAGGAAGAACGCCCATAGCGATAACTTCGTCACGAAGAGCGCACAAGTGTTCGTAGCTCTTATCCAAAGCAGCCTGTTCTTCAGCTGTTCCGTTCAAAGCAGCGCAGTGGCAACCTTCAGTGTCGATAGAAGTTTCCCATGCCATCATGATGTGGTCATACTTATCGTTTGATACGTATGTTCCAGCTGGCCAACGGAATGCTTTACCACCCATAGCAGCACCAATCATTTCGATAGAAACGTATGATGGGCTCTGGAATGAAGAACGTCCGCGGAGGTTGATGATGTTAGCACCACCCTTAGTTACTTTCTGCTGGATTTCAGCCCACTGTTCTTTAGTCAAAGCATCTGTACCGATGATGTCAGTCAAAGCCTTGCCGTTAACTTTAGCTGTAGAAGCGAATACAGCCATCTGTTCGCCGTGGCCACCGTATGTACGGCAGTTTTCAACAGCGTCCATAGAAATACCGAAGTGTTTAGCCAATTCGCTGCGAAGACGAGTAGAGTCGAGAGCAGCAAGAGTTGTAACCTGACCTGGTTTCAAACCAGAGTACAACAAAGTGATAAGACCAGTGATATCAGCTGGGTTGAAGATGATAACGATGTGTTTTACGTCTGGGCAGTAAGTCTTAACGTTCTTACCGAATTCTTCAGCGATAGCTGCGTTACCTTTAAGAAGGTCTTCGCGAGTCATACCTGCCTTACGAGCAGCACCACCTGAGTTTACAATATATTTAGCACCTGTCAAAGCTTCTTTGATATCAGAAGTGAAAGTGATGTTTACACCTTCAAAGCCGCAGTGGAACAATTCTTCTGCTACACCTTCCAAACCTGGAGCGTATGGGTCGTACAAGCAGATGTTATTAGTCAAGCCCATCATGATTGCAGTCTGAGCCATGTTAGAACCGATCATACCGGCAGCACCTACGATAGTAAGTTTTTCGTTTGTTACAAATTCCATAATTCTAATTATTTATGTTATGTTATAAAAGTGTTTTT
>CALUJF010000038.1 GCA_944320855.1 uncultured Phocaeicola sp. | reverse complement strand
ATTCTCGTTTTTCTCTTGAAATATATGAACTCATAATGTTGGTTTTTATGAGTCAACTTTTTTCAGGGTAAGACAAACAGCGTTATAATTTTGTCTATTTTCGTCCGAAATCGGCAGGAATCTCTCCCCACTGGTCAGTCTGCCATTTCAGGATAGGAGTGGAGTAGGAGTTGTTCTTAAGCCAGTTCTCGGCCCTTTCTATATACCTGAACAGTTCCTCTGTTTTGGCATTCCTCACGAGGTTAGTCTTGCATTTCTTCTGCTTCACCCACAGCTGTGCATTTCTGCTGTCGGAATATATAGGCATATCCAGATTTTTCTGTTTCAGCAGTGCCAATCCGTGTACAATGGCAAGGAATTCACCTATGTTGTTAGTTCCATACATTGGTCCGAAGTGGAATATCTGTTCTCCTGTACGAAGATATACTCCTCGATACTCCATCATTCCCGGATTTCCGCTACAGGCAGCATCCACGGCTATACATTCGAAGTTGAAATTCTCCGGCAGATTTGCTTCCTGCTTTTTTGCGGCGCTTTCTACGCTTTTTCTTCCCGGAGGAGCCATGAACTCATGAGCAGGAGAAGCAAAGGCGTGCTCTGCTTCCTCCCTCGTATTGAAGGACTTGTAGAGCGCGCCTTTGAAACCTTTTATCTGGAGCTGGCAGTCAGTCCATGAGTCATATACTCCCGGATTGACTCCTTTCCATACTGTATAGTATTTCTTTCCGGCCATTATTACATTCTTTCAGGCACTTCGATACCAAGAAGTCCCATAGCTAATTTTACGACCTTTCCTACGTTCTTGCTCAGTGCAAGGCGGAACACCTTGACAGCCTCGTTTTCTTCGCGCAGGATGCTGAAATCGTGGTAGAACTGATTGTATTCCTTAACCAGGTCGTAAGCATAGTTGGCTATGATAGAAGGATTGTAGTCGCTTCCTGCCTGTGCCACCACGTTTCTGAAGTCGGCAAGCATCTGAATCAGACCTTCTTCCTTAGTGCTTAGTTCGATACCTGTATTCAGAGTTTCAGGAATGCTGATACCTGCTTCGGCAGCCTTTCTCAAGATAGACTGGATACGTGCGTAAGTATACTGGATGAATGGTCCTGTATTACCGTTGAAGTCGATAGACTCCTTAGGATTGAAAGTCATGTTCTTTCTTGCATCCACCTTCAGGATGAAGTATTTCAATGCTCCAAGACCTACTATGCGAGCTATATCGTCAGCTTCTTCCTTGCTCAGTCCGTCAAGTTTTCCAAGTTCGGCACTTGTTTCCTTTGCAGTTTCAATCATAGCCTCCATCAGGTCGTCGGCATCAACCACAGTTCCTTCGCGGCTCTTCATCTTACCTTCAGGAAGTTCCACCATACCGTAAGAGAAGTGAACAAGGTCCTTACCCCATTCAAAACCAAGCTTGTCGAGAAGGATTGAAAGTACCTGGAAGTGGTAGTTCTGTTCGTTACCTACGACGTAAATCATCTTGTTGATAGGGTAGTCCTGGAAGCGGAGTTTCGCAGTACCTATATCCTGAGTCATATACACAGAAGTACCGTCGCCACGGAGCAGAAGCTTGTGGTCAAGTCCTTCGGCAGTAAGGTCAGCCCATACAGAACCGTCTTCTTTTTTATAGAAGAAACCTTTCTCAAGACCTTCCATAACCTTTTCCTTACCTTCCAGATAAGTTTCAGATTCGTAGTATATCTTGTCGAAGCTCACACCCATCATCTTGTAAGTTTCGTCGAAACCGGCGTAAACCCAGTCGTTCATCATCTTCCAGAGTCCGCGTACTTCAGGGTCATTAGCTTCCCATTTACGGAGCATTTCGCGTGCTTCAAGCATAAGTGGAGATTCAGCTTCAGCCTTAGCCTTGGCCTCTTCCTCGTTCATGCCTTCGGCCATGAATTTGGCTGTAAGTTCCTTTACTTCAGCTTTATAGTGCTTGTCGAAAGCCACATAGTAGTCGCCAATCAGGTGGTCGCCCTTCTTGCCTGACGATTCAGGAGTCTCACCGTTACCGTATTTCAGCCATGCAAGCATAGACTTACAGATATGGATACCGCGGTCGTTCACGATGTTTGTTTTAACAACCTTGTTGCCGTTGGCAGCCATTACGTTTGCCAGTGCGTTACCCAACAGGTTGTTGCGCACGTGTCCTAAGTGAAGCGGCTTATTTGTGTTAGGCGATGAATACTCAATCATTACCAGAGGAGAAGCGTCTGTAGCATCCTTGATTCCCCATTTTTCGTCTTTATTGATAGTGTTCAGCAGTTCTACCCAAACGCCCGATGCTATAGTAATATTCAGGAATCCCTTTATGACATTGAAGTCTGCAACTGCAGGTTCGTTATTCTTGAGATATTCTCCGATTTCCTGTGCAGTCTGTTCAGGACCTTTTTTCGACATCTTCAGGAATGGGAACACAACTAAAGTCAGATGACCTTCAAACTCTTTCTTTGTCTTCTGCAATTGTACCATCTTTTCAGGTACTTCCTGTCCGTACAACTGTTTGATACCTTCAAGTACGGCAGCTGTCAGCTTGTTTTCTATATTCATTTATATTGTGGTTTTATTGTTTCTCGGAAAAATTATTGCCACAAAGATAATGTTTTTAGATTAATTGTATAGTATTATGCTTTAAGTTTTTAGACTGTTACTTCTTAACGTACTTCTGTTTGTTCTTTTTTCCATTTTACAGGCGACATTCCCGTTATCATCTTGAATTGTTTACTGAAATGGGCCTGGTCGGCATATCCTGTTACTATTGCAATCTGTCCCATAGACATATCCGATGAGCTCAGTATAATCTTTTTAGCCTCGGCTATTCGCATACTGTGCACCCATGTATTGAAATTTAAATTGTATGTATCGTTGATATAATTTGAAACATAAGTTCTGTTTATACCGATAAGCTTACCTAATTTTTCAATACTTATATCATGCTTCAGGTATTCCCGATTCTCTACCCAGTTGTTTATCAGAAGTCTGATTTTTATTGAATCCTTTGCTTTCCTTTTCTTGTTCCCTTCACCCATAATCCCTTGAATTTCGCTATTATAATAGATATATACCACCAATGTATTTTCGCCCAAAAATAGCCCATCGTTTACGCATATACAAATGCGATTTTGTCGATTTGTGACTATTCTGTTCGCAGTGTGTACTATCAAGTTAAAAATAATGCCTAAGTGGTATAAAAAAATCAGCCTTTATAACTGAATTGCGAAATTTAGAGATTTGTATTTACCTAAAAGTCACCGAAAACCGTGATTTTAATTGTAAATCAGTGTAGAAAGCATCTTCTCGTCAAATATTTCATTTGAAATATCCAGAAGTTCTTCCGATGTAATACGCTCTATGCGCTTGTACACTTCTTCCTTTTCTTCATAACGGTTGTAATGAAGGAAGCATTTACCCATGTCCAAAGCACAATTCTCGAAATTGTCCGATGCCACTCCAAGCTGGCCTATTATCTGTTTCTTTGCGGCAGAAAGACGGATATCCGTCATACGGCTGTTCCTAAGTTTTCTCAACTCCTTCATCGTAAGCTCTATACACCTGTCCTTGTCATCCTGGTCGCATCCGAAATATATGCTGAAAACCCCTGTATCGGTATAGGAAGTGAGATTTGATTCCACATTGTAGACCAGTGCGTTTCTTTCTCTCAGGGCAATATTCAGCAGGCTGTTCATTCCCGGTCCTCCAAGGATATTGTTCAGCAGATAAAGTCCGGTTCGTTTGTTGCTGTGCGCATCATAAGCTCTTGTACCAATCATGACGTGCGACTGATGGGTATCACGGTTTATGACAATATTCTGCGGTATATACGGTTGCGGTGCAATACGTCCCGGTATCGCGTCATTAAAGGCCAGCACGTCCTTTGTCAGTTTTTCAATGGTTCTGACTACCTTTCTGAAGTCGATATCACCCATTATGAAGAACACCATATTGCCGGTCCTGTACCTGCTACGGGTGAAACGGAGTGCATCTTCTGTACCAAAACTTCTGAGCAGTTCCGGTTTTCCAAGAATGTTTCTTCCAAGAGGATGTTCAGGGAAGATAAGTTCCTCGAAATCATCGAATATCAGTTCGGCGGGGCTGTCCTCATAACTCTGAATCTCGTCGATAATCACCTCTACCTCTTTTTCAATCTGGTTTTCAGGGAATGTGCTGTTGAAAACGATATCTGTAAGAAGCTCTGCCGCACGCATGAAATGTTCTTTCAGAAAGGCAGAGTAGACCACGGTTTCCTCCTTGTTGGTATAGGCATTCAGGTCGCCTCCCACATTCTCCATGCGGTTCAGGATATGCCATGCCTTGCGGTGGATAGTACCTTTGAACAGAAGATGCTCTACAAAGTGGGCTATTCCCTGTTCGTTTTCCTTTTCATCGCGCGTGCCGGCATTTATGGCATATCCGCAGTAGATAACATCTGTAGGGCTGGGGGAGTGTATTATTCTCAGTCCATTCTCAAGTGTATGTGTTGATATCGTTTTCATAATTAAGCTTTTGTGGCTGCAAATTTAAGAAAACTTTTTGTAAAGCATCCCAAACGGAAATCATCGCTTCGTAAAAATGAAAATGTCCTGACATATTCTCTAAATACAATCTATAGATATATAAATACAACTTATGTTTTTATATATACAAGTTATATTTACAAAAACATAAGTTGTATTTACAGTTTATGAACGGTTGTTTGATAGAATATGTACCGTTATTTCACTTTTACTCATTAATGCAACAAAATAAAGTTACTATATTTTTTGTTGTATTAGAAGTTTTTGTGTGTTGCATATCCTATTCTCAATAGAAATCATTAATTTTGTACCTGTACACATATAAATATACAGCAGATATTTGTTTGGACAGATAATCCAATAATCGTGATGACTGTATTAAATTAGTTTTATAAGATAATGTATACTACGCATTCTATATATTTTGCTTCTTCACAAAATATGCAGTGCATAAATGATGCAACTGTAGATTTAATCGTAACTTCTCCGCCATACCCAATGATTGAGATGTGGGATGAGGTAATGGCTAAGCAAAATCCCATAATATCTAATGCTTTATCCGGCAATCCTGCATTAGCGTTTGAATTAATGCATCAAGAACTTGATAAAGTATGGGCAGAATGTTATCGTGTAATCAAAGACGGTGGTTTTATGTGTGTAAACATAGGAGATGCCACTCGTACTCTTAATAAAGAATTTCAGCTTTATAATAACCATACTCGCATTATAGAATCCTGCCTAAAACTTGGATTTATCAATTTACCCAATATTATATGGCGTAAACAGACAAATGCACCCAATAAGTTCATGGGTAGTGGAATGTTGCCATGTGGCGCTTATGTTACTTTAGAGCATGAATGGATACTTATTTTCAGAAAAGGCAGTAAACGTGAATATAAGAAAGATTCAGAAAAGGATATCCGTCGCAAAAGTTCGTTTTTCTGGGAGGAACGCAATGTATGGTTCTCGGATATATGGGAAATAAAGGGTGTAAAGCAGAAAATGAATAATTCACAAACTCGCGAACGCAATGCATCTTTTCCTATGGAAATCCCATATCGTCTAATAAACATGTATTCGCAACAAGGAGATATTGTGCTTGACCCATTCCTGGGGCTTGGTACAACCACTATTGCTGCTTTACTTACAAACCGTAACAGTATCGGATTGGAGATTGATGAAACATTGAAACCTGCAATTCGTGATAATATTGAGAGTTTGCAAATTAATACGCTAAATGCTCTCATAACAGACCGTTATAATAAACACTTAGAATTTATTAAGAAGCGAGAGGAGCAAGGTAAGGAAGTGAAGTATGAAAATGCTAATTTAAAATGTAAAGTAATGACTTCGCAAGAAGTGGACATAAATCTATATTATCTTGATAATATAATGATTAAGAGTGGTAATACTCTGACTTATGAATGTACTTATCTTGATGATGTGGCTATTTATGAATATGTTACAAAGGATAGAAACTCACTTTTCTTTAGGATATGATTGTACCTACTACACATACACTCATCAATGGAGACAGTCGTTGTATGTCGTTGATACCAGACGGTTCAGTGCAACTAATAGTCACATCTCCGCCATATTGGCAATTAAAGGACTATGGTTCATATGAGCAGATAGGATTCAATGATACATTTGAACAGTATATCAATAATCTTAATATTGTATGGAGCGAGTGCCACCGCGTTCTATCAAATGGTTGTAGGTTATGCGTAAATATAGGTGACCAGTTTGCTCGTTCTGTCTATTATGGAAGATATAAAGTAATACCTATCCATTCTGAGATAATTCGTTTTTGTGAAGCCATCGGCTTTGATTATATGGGTAGTATAGTATGGCAAAAGTCTACTAATATGCATACCTCCGGAGGACAGAAAGTAATGGGTAGTTATCCTTATCCACGTAATGGTATAGTTAGAATTGACTATGAGTATATTCTCCTTTTCAAAAAAGGAGGTAAAGCTCCAATTGTCAGCAATCCAGTGCGACAGCTGTCTGCAATGACAGATGAAGAATGGCAATGCTATTTTTCTTCTCATTGGACTTTTAGAGGCGCACGTCAGGATGGTCATATTGCAGTCTTTCCAATGGAGCTTCCGAAACGTCTTATAAAAATGTTTTCTTTCATTGGAGATACAGTTTTAGACCCGTTTATGGGTAGTGGAACAACTGCTCTTGCTGCACTCAATCTTGGTCGTAATTCCATTGGATATGAAATAAATTCTAACTTTATGGATTATTATAAAGAGAAAGTAATGCGGATAAAGGATGTTCATTCTATTTTGAAGTGGATAAAAATAGAATAAATATAGAATATGCTATTAATAACTTACCTTTCCGTTTCATTGATGTACATAAATTTGACAAACAGGTTGATATAAAAATAAATACATTTGGTTCTGTAATAGAAGACAAAAAAATAAAAACAAATTAAATAGTAAGGAAAGAATAAACATAGAATAAAATAGTAAGAAATATTAATATCCTTGACTCGACTGGGTATCAGAATTAGCACTTCAACATAACTTCAGTTCAGGCAAGACAATGGATATTCATGCCATATAGGTGTGGATAGTGAGGTTGTTGTCTGAAGTGGGCAGTGCTAAGCCTTGATACTAATAATCTCATTCCACGCCTTTTTCTCTATAAACAGGGAAAAGGGCTGATTTATATGGCTACAAAGATGATTTTACATTCTTAAAGTAGTCTAAATATGAGAAAGAAAATTTACAATCAGGTTATTGAGGAACTTTCTAATGCAAAAGCATATGATTTCCCTAAGTATACTACACAGATTATCAATCTTGTGAATAGTAATGCGCAAGGAACTCGTCCATCTGTTGTTGGACAAATGTCAGAACTTATTCAAAAGTTCCCGGGAAAGTCTTTGGATGAGTGGATAGAATGGTATTCTATACAAAAGCCAAACGCCGTAAATGATGCGACAGAAAAAATCTGGTCTAAATTACAAGAGATGAAAGATGCGATTACAATTATTGATAAGTCAATGATAGAAGAATGGGTAAAGGATTTGGTTTATACCAAAACATATTGCGGTTTGAGATTTCAAGAAGCTATTTTAGCATACATAGCTCGAGAGTATAATTCAACATATCGCTTGGCAAATATTGAGGAAGAAGCACAAGGTATAGATGGCTATGTGAATAATAAACCGGCACAAATTAAACCTGTTACATATAAACAGGAATCATTATTGCCTGAGATAATCAAAGTTCCAATAATCTATTACGAAAAGAAAAAAGATGGTATAAACATAGAATTCGATGCTAATGATTTCGGTTTATAATGGCTATTCCTTTCCTGAATTTTATTGTATAATGTGGCTATACTGAGGTTACCATTAATACTATATTGATTTATGGGAAGGATTTTTTCAATCTGAATAATAGTGGAATAGAATATATAACCATATTTGTAAATAAAATTCATTTTATATGGAACGTATAGCTGTATTTTGTTCTGCATCGCAGAATATTGACGACATTTATGCTGAAAAGGCACGCGAGCTTGGTGCCTGGATGGGCGACAACGGCAAATGCCTTGTTTACGGCGGAAGCAATTCAGGACTTATGGAAGTAATTGCTGCCGAAGCAAAGGCACATGGAGCAATGGTTATGGGAGTTGTACCTACAATAGTTGAGGAACGCGGAAAGACAAGCGATAATTGCGACGTGGTTTTCCGTACGGACAATCTGAGCGACAGAAAGGACGTAATGTTGCGCGAATCCGAAGTGGCCGTAGCACTGCCGGGCGGGGTAGGGACATTGGATGAGATATTCACCGTGATGGCTTCAGCTACTATCGGCTATCATCACAAACAGGTGATATTATACAATATAAACGGGTTCTGGGACGGTGTTATTGCTTTCCTCGACGGACTGGAAAAACAGAACTTCGCACATTCGCCACTGAAGAATTTCTATAAGGTGGCAAACTCGTTTGAAGAACTGGTTAAATTGCTTCAATAAGAGTCCGGCAATTAACGGCTAAGGACTAAAAAACAACAACTAATAACTAAAAACCAACAACTTAGAGCTCAAAGATGCGAAAGATTATAGGAATAGGAGAAACCATCCTCGATATACTTTTCAGAGATGGACAACCTCAGGCGGCAGTGCCCGGAGGTTCGGTATATAATGGTATAGTATCGCTCGGAAGAATGGGTATGGATGTAACTTTCATAAGCGAAACGGGCAATGACAGGGTAGGGCAGATTATTCTTGAGAATATGCGTGAGAACGGGGTGAGGACTGACAGCGTAAATGTCTTTCCTGACGGAAAATCACCGGTGTCATTGGCTTTCCTGAATGAAAGAAACGATGCGGAATATATCTTCTACAAGGATTATCCCAAGTTGAGACTTGACGTAAAAATGCCTGAGATAGAGAAGGATGACGTACTGATGATAGGGTCATATTATGCCATATCGCCTTTGTTGCGCGACAAGGTGAAGGAAGTGATGGATAAGGCTAAGGAAAACGGGGCAATTATATACTATGATGTGAATTTCAGAAGCAATCACGTGACTGAGGCTATAAAGCTGATGCCTACCGTGCTTGAAAACTTCGAATATGCGGACATCCTGCGTGGTTCGACTGAGGATTTTCAGAATCTGTTCAAGATAAACGAACCGGACAAGGTTTATAAGAACAACGTTGGTTTCTATTGCAAGAACTTTATCTGTACGGATGCCGACAAGGATGTTCATCTGTATACGGGCAATTTCGCGAAAACGTACGGTATTGCTCCCATAGAAACTGTAAGTACGATAGGGGCAGGGGATAACTTCAATGCCGGTGTGGTGTACGGACTTATAAAGAACAATATAGGCAAAGACGATTTACAGGGGCTTTCGGAAGCCGACTGGGACAGGATAATACGCTGCGGCATTGACTTCAGCGCTGAAGTGTGCCGCAGTGTACATAATTCTGTTTCTAAAGAGTTTGCTGCTGCATACCGCTGACAATCTTCTTTACTTCGTTCTGGAAGGCTATGAAACCGCCTCCCAGAACGCGGTTGCCGTCGTAGAATACGGCCGACTGTCCCGGAGTTATAGCCGATGCCTCGCTGCTGAAATGTACCATCATGCGTCCGTCTTCGAGTAGGGTAGCGGTGCATGGAATAGGCTTGCTTCTGTAGCGTATTCTAACCGAAAGTTCCGGGCATGTCAATATCTCGTTGATATCGGCAGCATTGATATCTTCTACAAGCATATATTCAGTCTTGAGCTGCTCTGCATCGCCTAACATTACGGTGTTCTTTACAGGGTTTATTTTCAGCACATAAGCAGGCTTTCCGAGCGCTATCTCTAAGCCTTTGCGCTGTCCTATAGTATAATAGGCAAAACCTTTGTGCTGGCCTAATTTAAGGCCCTTGCTGTCGACAAACCATCCCGGACCTATCTTCTCGTCTATGTCCGGACAGTGTTCTTTAAGGAACTCTCTGTAATCCTTGTCTATAAAGCATATCTCCATGCTTTCTCCGCCTTTTGCCTTGGCTTCAAAACCTTTCGATGCAAGGTATTCCCTTACCTCTACCTTAGTCATTCCACCAAGCGGAAACATCATTCTGCGGAGTATCTCCTGAGGGAGTTTCCAGAGGAAATACGACTGGTCTTTGGTACTGTCGTCACCTGTGAGGATGTATCTGTTGCCGTTTCTTTCCTCCATACGGCAGTAATGCCCTGTGGCAATGTAGGCACAGTTCGTTCTGTCCGCCCATTCGCACAGTATTCTTTCCTTGAACAGCGGGTTGCACATCACACATGGGTTAGGCGTGCGTCCGCGCATATACTCGTCGATAAAATACTTCACTATCACCTGTTTAAACTCCTCGCGCACGTCTGCCACATGATGTTCTATATCAAGACGATTGGCCAGTTCGCGTGCCTCAAGAACGAAGTTCGGTTCTTCCTGTTCCGGAGTTGAGAACTGTGATGCAATATCCCATGTGCGCATGGTTACTCCCACTACCTCGTATCCTTTTTCCTGCAGCATGATGCATGTGGCAGAACTGTCTATTCCGCCGCTCATTCCTACAAGTACTCTCTTTTCTCTTTCTTTCATACTCAGTGTCGTTTTGCCTTATATAACAGAATGCATAGTAAAGATGTTTATCCGTAGATGCCTGGCTATACTTATTTTATGAACTTTTTGGCTACCTTATGATATGTATCGAGGTTCACTCCAAGCTTTTCGCCAAGCTCTATCATGTCGAACAGCATTCCCTGTATCTCCGACTGATGTCCTTTTGCAATATCTTTCTGCATCGAGGCTGTGCTGTGAGGGTCAAGCTTGTCTATTACCTTCAGATTGTACTCCACAGGGTCTTCAGGGAAGACTACACCGAGGCGACGGCCTATCTCTGCACTCTCTGTAGACAGTCCTATGAATGTGTCGCGCACCTCTCCTTCGTGCTGCACTTCACCCATAGGTACATCATGGTAAGCACCTGTACAAGCCATAGCAGATATGAATGCCCATTTGATGAATGTGTCGCGGTTGATATCGTCCGAGACATCGACCTTGATACCGCATTTACGCAGAGTATCGGCTATTTCTTCCAACCTTTCTGTGGCAACTCCCTGCTCAGGACGTGCACCGAACACGAGGCGGAAAATCGTTCCCATCTGAGTAATCTCACCTTCGCCCGATACGAAGCCTACTATGTAGATACATCCGTCGAGGACTTTCACCGATGGAGCAAGGCGGCCTATTCTCGGACCTGTGCCATAAACATTAAGTATCGGAACGACAAGTGTGTCCGGAGTGGAAGCGCGTTCGAGGACATCTTTTATAGAGTCGATGGAATATCCCTTAACGCATACGAAGATAACGTCGGCCTTATCATTGTATTCCTCTGATGTACAAGCCTTCACGTTCAGAAAGTGTTCTCCCTTAAGGTCGGATTTTAGGTGCAAACCGTTCTTGCGGATTGCTTCGAGATGTGCACCGCGTGCTATACAGGTGACATCCTCACCGTTTAGAGCCAAAAAACCGGCGATGCTACCTCCAACGCCGCCGGTTCCAATGATTAGATATTTCTTTTGCATATATAATTGTGATTATACATTGAATCTGAAGTGCATGATGTCGCCATCCTGAACCACATAGTCCTTACCTTCCACATTCATCTTGCCGGCTTCTTTTACAGCTGCTTCCGAGCCGTACTTGATATAATCCTCATACTTGATTACTTCGGCACGGATAAAGCCTTTCTCAAAGTCCGTGTGGATTACACCGGCGCACTGTGGAGCTTTCCATCCCTTGCGGTATGTCCAGGCTCTTACTTCCTGCACTCCGGCTGTGAGGAATGTCTCAAGATCAAGCAGTTTGTAGGCCGCCTTGATGAGTCGTGTCACACCTGATTCTTCCAGACCTAGTTCCTGGAGGAACATCTGACGGTCTTCGTAAGTTTCAAGCTCAGCGATATCTGCCTCAGTCTTTGCGGCTACGATAAGGATTTCTGCGTTTTCGTCTTTTACAGCCTCGCGTACCTGCTCAACGTATTTGTTGCCGTTTACCGCACTTGCTTCATCTACATTGCATACATAAAGCACAGGTTTGCTTGTGATGAGGAACAGTTCCCTTGCTATCTTCTGTTCATCCTTTGTCTCGAACTGAACTGTACGTGCCGATTTACCCTGCTCGAGTGCATCTTTATACTGTACAAGCACTTCGTAAGTCTGTTTTGCAACTTTGTCACCGCCTGTCTGTGCCTGTTTCTGGACTTTCTGTATGCGGCTTTCAATAGTTTCAAGGTCTTTCAGCTGAAGTTCTGTATCTATGATTTCCTTGTCGCGCACAGGGTCTACACTTCCGTCTACATGAGTAACATTATCATCGTCAAAGCAACGCAAAACGTGGATAATGGCATCTGTTTCGCGGATATTTGCAAGGAACTTGTTTCCAAGACCTTCACCTTTGCTGGCACCTTTCACCAGTCCGGCAATATCAACGATTTCTACAGTAGTAGGAACAATACGCTGAGGATTTATAAGTTCTGCCAGTTTGTTCAGACGTTCGTCCGGAACGGTGATAACACCTACGTTAGGTTCGATAGTACAGAAAGGGAAGTTGGCTGCCTGAGCCTTTGCATTAGATAAGCAATTGAAAAGTGTCGATTTACCTACGTTTGGCAATCCGACAATACCACATTGTAAAGCCATAAATATATATAAGTTTTTTATTTTTATATCTAAAACTTTGCAAAGGTACTTATTTTATTATTAAAAGCAAAGTAATGATATATTGCTTTGTTATTGTTTGTTATAATAATTATTCGTATTTTTGCAGTGTCACATTAGAAATGTGACATAAATTATTTTTTTTAATATAAGAGCGTTTTAGATATTATCCTGTTATGAAATCTGGACAATTTCATTTTCTAAGGATAATAAACAAGAACGCTCACGCTTGTGCTATATACCTATCTTGTGCTTGGATATTTTATATAACATTTAGCGTGGGCTATTTGTTTATTACTTAGGAAAGGGCAGTCCAGAGCCTCATAACGGTAATATCCAAATAGTTCCCACGCTTTTCTTTTTTTATTAATTTTATCCTTGGGGACGGATAAAGGAAAATAAATCATTAGAATGAAAACATTTAGGTTTATCGGTATGGTATTGATTACCATGCTTATGTGTGTGAACTTTACTTCTTGTAAAGACAGTGAAGACGGTCCTTCATCAAACAGTCTGATTGGAGTTTGGGAAGGAGTAGAAGCAGACAGTTGGTCTATTGTTCCAGGTAGTCATGATGAAGATGAGGAATGGTGGGCAAGCAGTCCAGATAAGGAAACTGACAATGGCGTGGACATATCCAATTATCGAATAGAATTTAATTCCGACATGTTCTATCGTATTTATCTTTATAATGAAAACAGCAAAATGTGGTATCTCGGAGGAGTAGGAAAGTGGAGTGTGTCAGGCAAAAAGATAACTCTTGTATCATACGATTCTGGAGATAAAAAATACAATGAAGAAAATCCGGATGAGTATAATATTTTGGAGCATAAGGATTCTAAAATAACTTTGGAATATTATAAGAATACTCCTGCCAGTGAAAATTACAGAAAAATGACTTTCAGACAGATAGCTACCAAAGATGAGATGTTTGATACGGATGATATTGATAAAGGAGACCTTGATATAAATGGGAAAAAGGAATATCCTTCAAAACTCATAGGTAAATGGATGTTTGGCGATTATGAGAGCGCAGTTGAAATTTATGAAAATGGCTTAGCAAGATATTTAGATAATGTTGATGGAGAATGGACTCCAAATGATGATGGTCTTGGTGATATAGAATGGTTTGTAATCGATGGAGTGTTATATTGGAATGAGGAAGAGGACGGAATGCCGGACGCATGGATTTTATATGAGATTAAAAATATAGCCAATGACGAGATAAAACTTGAATTCAAAGGCGTTCTAAAGGAAGATGGAACATACGATGATTACTATTCGGATCTAATAGGGGAAATTGAGGTTTGGACTAAATTAGAATAAAACATAAATCGCAATGAGCAACTCTATAACGGGTTGTTTCTATGAAATAAGAATTTGAAAATGTAAAACATTAAATCATATCGAATAATGAATAAATTTATCAATTTACTCTATAGATTGAACGTATTGGTATTGATTATGTTGATTTCCGTGTGTGCCGCAAGTTGTGGAACGGATGAAAACGATGAAGATGCGCTATCCCAAGGAGGCGATAAGAGTACCGGAAAAGGTTCGGTCACTATTACTAACATCGAGGCTAGAAAAAAGACTACTACCGGATTACAGATTGATGTAACGGTAAAAGCCAGTGGTGTTAAAGCTGATGAAGTAACAGCATTAGGAGTCCAGGGCGGAACCGGCAAAGATGCGGAAGGAAGCTTGTGGGCATCCGTAGGAGGGGGACAAACTTCCGGAACACTGAAAATTGTATCTGGCCTACGCGCAGAAACGACTTATTATGTTAAGGCTTATCTTAAGACTAAAGAAGGAACGGTTTATAGTTCGATTAAAAAAGTGACGACTCCTTAATTTAAGGTCTTGTTCATTTTATACAGTGTCATAAATTAAAAAAGAGGCAATCCGAAACCGGATTGCCTCTATGAAAGAGAGATTTATTTTATTTTTTGTCAGCTATTCTTTCTATTTTACTTATCCATTGTAACTGTCATGTCAGGAATAAGGATGAATGCGCCCTTTTTGCTATTCCATTTGTAGTATTCTGTTGTGACGCTCTTGCTATCGTATGTATAGCAGATTTTCAGGTCGTTTACCCAACAGTTGTCTTCTGCATTCCATTTCTGTGACATATTTTCAGTCATCTGGTTGTCTGCATTATACTTATAATTGTATTTCATATATTTAGTAAGCAGATTGTTGTCCATCTTATAGACAGTCTCTGCAACTTTCACTCCGTTTACTTCTTCTGCGTTGTAAATCAAGTTATTATTCAACTTGGCAGCTGAAACAGTAGCATTAGCGATAAAAACTGTTACAATTACTAACAAGGTTTTGATAAAATTCATAGCTTTCATATCTTTATTGTTTTAGGTTTAACTTACAATTTGTTTTTGATTACGATGCAAATATAGATGTTATTTCTATATCTTATATAGTTTCACCCAAAAATTTAGCTCAAAATTAGCAAAATGTTAGTTATTTAACTTTAGTTTACAGATTAGCCATATCAATGTGCTTCAAGCCAATTTTGACCCCAACCACAGTCTGCAAGCAAAGGTACTTTCATTTTGTAAGCAGCTTCCATTTCCGATATCACAATTTGCTGTACTTTTTCTTTTTCATCTCTCAATACGCTGAAATTGAGTTCGTCGTGTACCTGGAGTATCATTTTCGACTTGATGCCCTCATCCATGAATCTTTTGTATATTCTCACCATAGCTACCTTTATTATATCGGCTGCACTGCCCTGAATAGGTGCATTGATTGCATTTCGTTCGGCATATCCTCTTACAACGGCATTTCTTGAGTTTATATCAGGAAGATACCTTTTGCGCTTGAATATTGTTTCTATGTAACCTTTATCCCTTGCTGAACGTATACTTTCGTCCATATAGGCCTTAACCTTAGGGTAGTTCTCGAAATATCCGTCGATAAGTTCTTTCGCTTCCTTACGTTCTACATTAAGCCTTTCTGCAAGACCGAAAACGGAAATACCGTATATTATACCGAAGTTGGCCGTCTTGGCTTTGCTTCGTTGTTCTCTTGTTACATCGTCAATGTTTATCTTATATATCTTGGCAGCTGTGGCTGCATGTATATCCTGTTCTTCCCTGAAAGCTTCAATCATGTTCTCGTCTTCGCTCAAGTGTGCCATTATCCTCAGCTCTATCTGTGAGTAGTCGGCAGAGAAGAACTCGCAGCCGTCGTCCGGGATGAATGCTTTCCTTATCTCTTTTCCATCTTCGTTTCGCACAGGGATATTCTGAAGATTAGGATTGCTCGAGCTTAATCGTCCTGTAGCCGTTACAGTCTGATTGAAAGACGTGTGTATTCTTCCGGTCTTCGGATTGATAAGTTCAGGCAGAGCATCAATGTATGTACTTAGCAGTTTCTTCAATCCTCGATAGTCAAGAATCTTTTCCACTATCTGATGTTTGCCTTTCAGGCTTTCCAGAACCTCCTCGGATGTTACATACTGGCCTGTTTTGGTTTTCTTTGCCTTTTCTACAATCTTCAGTCTGTCGAAGAGTACCTCGCCGACCTGCTTTGGTGAAGACACATTGAATTCCATTCCGGCAAGCTTGTAAATCTCTTCTTCTATTTCACGCATTCTAATGGTGAAATGCTTCGAGGTTTCCTTAAGCGCTTCGGTGTCTATTCTTACTCCGTTTCTTTCGATATAAGCAAGTACCGGGACCAAAGGCATTTCAATTTCTTCAAACAGTTCCTTTACCCCGTTAGTCTCAAGTTCCTTTTCAAGAATATTCTTCAGTTTGAGAGTAACGTCTGCGTCCTCGCACGCGTATTTATATATATCAGTAGGAGAGAGGTCGCGCATGTTACGCTGATTCTTTCCCTTGGCACCAATCAGCTCTTCTATTTTTATAGTGTCATATTTCAGGTATACTTCTGCCAGATAGTCCATGCCATGATGCAGTTCTGGCTGCAACACATAGTGTGCAATCATGGTATCGAACATTTTTCCTTTTATAGTGACACCATAGTTGCCAAGAACCATCATATCATATTTTATGTTCTGGCCAACCTTTAGAGATTTTTCATTTTCAAAGACAGGCTTGAATTTGTCTACCAATTTTTGTGCTTCTTCCCTGTCTTTCGGTACAGGAACGTAAAAAGCACTGTTTTCTTCGTAACTGAAGCTCATTCCCACCAGTTCTGCACTCATTGCATCGGTGTCGGTGGTTTCAGTATCTAAACTGAGAATATCCTTTGTAAGGATTATTCTTAAAAAATCATATAGTTTCTCCTCTGTATCAATCAGTTGATAGTCGTAACTGATATCTTCAAGCCTTTTGAGACTTGAATTTTTCTGTTCAACTGTACTCTCATCCGCAAAAAATCCAAAGAGATCGCCTTGAATAGGCTGCTTTTCCTGTACAGTTTTGGCAGATGTTTTTTTCTCATTCTTGAAAACTCTGTCAAGCAAGGAACGGAACTCCAATTCCTCAAAAATGCTTCTGAGTTTTTCCTCGTCCGGAGTCTCGCGCTTCAATGACTCCAGGTCAAGTTCGATAGGAACATCAGTCTTTATGGTTGCAAGAAATTTTGAGAAACGTATCTGTTCGATATTCGCTTCCACTTTTGTCTTGATTGCTCCCTTCAGCTGATCGGTGTGTTCAAGAAGATTCTCGATGCTTCCAAATTCGGAGATAAGTTTCTGTGCGGTTTTCTCACCGACTCCAGGGCATCCCGGTATATTGTCCGACGAGTCGCCCATAAGTCCTAACATGTCGATTACCTGACTGGTAGATTCTATATTGAATTTGGCCTTTACTTCCTCTATACCCATTATGTCGAACTCCTTGTCGCCATACTTTGGTCTGTACATGAATACATTCTCGCTCACCAGCTGGCCATAGTCTTTGTCAGGAGTCATCATATAAGTAGTGATGCCTCTCTTCCCGGCTTCAGTGGCAAGTGTTCCGATAACATCGTCCGCCTCATATCCCGGAACTTCAAGGATAGGAATCCTATAGGCTCTGATAATATTCTTTATAATAGGTACAGACTGTCTGATAGCCTCAGGCGTTTCTTCTCTCTGGGCCTTGTATTCCTTATATGCCTCGTGTCTGAATGTCGGGCCTGAAGGGTCGAATGCCACACCTATATGGGTAGGCGATTCTTTTTTCAGCACATCTTCAAGAGTATTTACAAAACCTAATATAGCAGATGTGTTGAAGCCTTTTGAGTTGATTCTTGGGCTTTTGATTAATGCATAATAAGCACGGTAGATTAATGCATAAGCATCGAGTAGAAAAAGTTTATCCATATAGTGTGAATTAATAATGAAATTTCATGTAAAAGTACAAAAAAATACCATATTCCCCGTTTTATTATTACTTTTGTACACTAATTTATTCCCGATGGACAGAGTAGATATTATAAAACAGCCTATTATACATGAATTAGAAGCTTTCAGAGAGCTATTTATATCATCATTGAAAAGTGATAATCCACTTCTTGACAATGTTCTCTCATATATAAAGAATAGAAGCGGAAAAATGATGAGGCCCATATTGGTTATGCTTATAGCCAAGACATATGGTATAATTGATGATTCTGTAAGACACGTTGCCCTGTCGCTTGAACTTCTTCATACAGCGAGTCTGGTTCACGATGATGTGGTGGACGAAAGCAGTGAGCGCAGAGGGCAGCAGTCTGTAAATGCCGTTTACAATAACAAACTGTCTGTGTTGGTAGGCGATTATATCCTGGCAACCTGTCTGAAACATGCATCCCTGACAGGAAACATCAAGCTCGTGGAATTAGTATCCGATCTCGGTCAGGAGCTTTCGCTTGGAGAGGTTATTCAGCTCGCCAACTTGTCAAACAAACAATTTTCTGAAGACGATTATTTCAATGTTATACGCCGGAAAACCGCTGCATTGTTTACTGCTGCTGCAGAATGTGGGGCGGTAGCTGTAGGCGCTTCAGAAAAAGACGTGAAAAGCGCAGCTGCTTTTGGAGAAATGCTCGGTATAGCCTTCCAGATAAAGGATGACATATTTGATTATTATGACGACGGTGCCATAGGAAAACCTACCGGAAATGATATGACTGAAGGTAAACTGACTCTCCCTGCCATATATGTCCTGAACAAGATGAATGATAAGGCCCTCAATGATGTTGCATTACGAATCAGAGGAATGGAGGCTACGAAGGACGAAATAAGCTCTTTTGTTGAAACGGTAAAGAAAGAGGGTGGGATAGAGTATGCTGAAAAGGTAATGCGCGATTATCGCGACAAGGCTCTATCCGTATTGCCGGAGTATATGCCGCAAGATATCAGAGAGGCTCTGACGGCTTATATAGATTATGTAATAGACAGAAAAAAATAAATACCAATTACATAATTCTGCCGCTATAAATGAACACTTAATGAACGCTTAATGAACACTATACGAACTTGCCTTTTTCTGATTTTGGTTGACTGTTATAATATTGTCCGATGGGCATTAACTGTGCGTTCACTGATTGTTCACCATACGTTCATTTCATGTTCGTAGTCTGTTCGAGAAAGAACTTATACAATGCTAAACGGTATTTAAGCACCTTTTAAATAGTGTTTAAATACCGTTTTATGTTATTGTTAAATTCGGCCTACAACCGCAAGCAATATTTAGAAAAGCGTTATCTCTTCCCCTAAAATTTCAGAAAGCAGAATATTTGTAAGGCGGCTTGTACCGATTCGGAACAGTCCTTCGTTCAGCCATTCTTCACCTAACACCTCTTTTGCTATAGTGTAATACTTCAGTGCATCTTCCACAGTGTTTATTCCTCCGGCAGCCTTAAAACCTATTTTAATGCCTGTCTCGAGGAAGTATTCCTTAATAGCCTTACACATTACGAAAGCTGCTTCCGGAGTTGCTCCTACGCTTTCTTTTCCGGTAGAAGTCTTGATGAAATCCGCACCGGCATACATAGTCAGAATGGCAGCCTTCTTTATGTTTGAAGCGCTTCCCAATACACCAGTTTCAAGAATGACTTTCAATGTCTTTTCTCCGCATACAGCCTTCAGCTCCTCTATCTCATCGCACATCCCTTCATAATCTCCATTAAGGAATTTGCCTACAGGCATTACGATGTCTATTTCGTCAGCACCGGCATGTATTGCCATAGCGGTTTCTGCCACCTTCACTTCGGTGAAAGTCTGAGAAGAAGGGAAACCTCCGGACACGCATGCTATTTTTACATCATCTGCCTCAAGTGCGTCGTTTACGATTTCAGCCATGTTGGGGTAGACGCAGATTGCAGCTACATTTTTCATGTCAGGATATTTGTCGGCAAACTCGTTTACTTTTTCAGTAAGTTTCAGAATGCTTTCTTCGCTGTCAGTACATTTCAGGCTTGTAAGGTCTACGCTGTTTAATAAAAATTTCTTTACATCTTTTATGTTATTCTCATGGAGGTATTTGTTCAGAATATTCTCTGTTGCGTAGGCCACCTCATCATCTTTAAGGGCTGTGTTATACTTGTTCAGTGCCTCTGTATATTTATCGCTTGCAGGCATTTCATGTTCATGCCCGTGGTCGTGTTCCTGTTCAAAATCGTAGATGTTTTCTTCGTTGTAACTCATAAGCATTATAGTTTTGGATTGTTTTTATGTCTGTCTTTATCTCTTGAAGTTTTCTTTTCTATATTCTTCTTGAATGCTTCCGTAAGGTTCACGCCTGTCTGGTTTGCCAGGCACAACAGTACCCACAGCACATCAGCCATTTCGTCTGCCGGGTCCTGGTTTTCGCCTTCCTTGAACGACTGGTCGCCGTACTTTCTTGACATCACTCTGGCAAGTTCTCCCACTTCTTCAGTCAGGACTGCCATGTTGGTAAGTTCACTGAAGTATCTTACTCCGTATTCCTTTATCCAGTTATCAACTGTTTTCTGGGCTTCATCAAGTGTCATATTTTTTGAGTTTTTAAGTTCTTGAGTTTTTAGTTACAAGTTGACAAGTTGACGAGGTTACCATCCGGATGGAGAGCCTTGTCAACTAAAACTCATTCCTTATTCTTAGAGTCAATTAAAATAGTTACTGGACCGTTGTTAAGCAGTTCAACTTTCATATCTGCTCCAAATTCACCGGTTCCTACTTCCTTGCCCAATGCCTTGCTTACTTCGCTGCAGAAGTATTCATAGAGTGGGATAGCAGTTTCGTGTCCGGCGGCTCTGATGTATGACGGTCTGTTTCCTTTCTTTGTAGAAGCCATCAGAGTGAACTGGCTTACGATTAGAATCTCACCGTTTATGTCCATTATGGATTTGTTCATAACACCGTTCTCATCGTCAAATACCCTCAGTCCGATAACCTTCTTGCACAGCCAGTCGGCATCCTCTTTCGTGTCGGCTTCCTCAATACCTACAAGTATCATGAACCCGTCCTTGATAGCCGATTTGCACACACCGTTTATGGTTACGGATGCATGGCTTACTCTCTGTATAACTAATCTCATATTGTAGTAAAATTATTCCTTGTTTAATTCCTCTTTTACGGCCTTTGCCGAGGCTTCTCCCACCACTTTGGACAATTCCTCTATGTCGGCTTCCTTTATTCGTCTGACGCTCTTAAAAGCTTTCAGAAGCGCCGTTTTCTTTTTCTCTCCGATACCCTTGATATTATCAAGTGCAGATGCTATCTGGCTCTTGCTTCTCTTGTCGCGATGGAAGGTGATGGCAAACCTGTGTACTTCGTCCTGGATGTTTTCAAGCAGATGGAATAGGGGAGTTCCCTGTTTTATTCCTATGGTCTGCGGTGGGAATCCTGCAAGTACTTCAGATGTCCTGTGACGGTTGTCTTTTGCCAGTCCAACGATTGGTATATTCAGGTGAAGTTCGTCTTCTATCACTTGTCTTACAACTTCCATCTGGCCTTTACCGCCGTCTGTCAGAATAACGTCAGGCAGTTCGCCCTGCTCGTCCAATACACGTGTGTATCTTCGTCTGACCACTTCCTGCATTGAAGCGTAATCGTCCGGTCCTTCCACTGTCTTTATTATGTATTTTCTGTAGTCTTTCTTGCTCGGTTTCGCTTTCTTGAAAACCACGCAGGCTGCTACTGCATCCGACCCCTGAATGTTCGAATTATCGAAACATTCTATGTGGACAGGCATTTTCTCCAGATGAAGCTGTTCCTGGATTTCCTTCATCAGTCTTACACTTCTTTGTTCCGGATTAAGCTTTTCAGCCTGTTTCAGGCGGTCCACCTTATACTGCTTTACGTTCAGTATGGACAGCTCCAGAAGATGCTTCTTGTCGCCCCTCTGCGGTACTGTGAATGTCACTCCGTTCATTTCCATATCCAGTTCGAACGGAACGATTATTTCCTTCGATTTGCTCTGATATCTTTCGCGCATTTCCACAATACCCAACTGCAGAAGTTCCTCTTTCGTTTCGTTCATGCGCACTTTATATTCGAATGTGAAGGCCTGGTTGATGCATCCGTTCGTGATGTGCAGATAGTTGATATATGCCACACCCTCGTCGGTTTCTATAGAGAACACATCAATATTATGCAGCACAGAACTTACCACCTCGCTCTTCGATCTATAGCTTTCCACAAGGTCGTATTTCAGCTTTATCTTATGCGCCTCTTCAAACTTAAGCCCGCTTGCCAGCTTCTGCATCTCGTCCATCAGCATATCGCTTATGATGCGCGTATTGCCCTTCAGAATCTCTTTTATCTCGGCTATCTGCTTCATGTATTCTTCATGGCTTTGGAGTCCTATACATGGTCCTTTGCAATTCTTGATATGATATTCCAGGCAAACCTTGAACTTACCCTGCGATATGTTTTCCGGCGTAAGAGCCAGATGACAGGTACGCAGATTGTATAGCTTCTTTATCAGTTCCAATACGGCCATCATCGAAGGAACGTGACTGTACGGACCGAAGTATGTACCTTCTTTCCTGATTATCTTCCGTGTCTTGAAAACACGTGGAAAATACTCGTTGCTGATACAGATGGAAGGGTAGCTCTTGTCGTCTTTAAGCAGAACGTTGTATCGTGGCTTGTATTTCTTGATAAGGTTATTTTCCAGCAGTAATGCATCCTCTTCAGAATTTACCACGATGTATTTTATATCCGCAATCTTGCTTACCAGAATCCTTGTCTTTGCAGATTGGTGTTCCTTGGCAAAATACGAATATACACGCCTCTTAAGATTCTTTGCCTTGCCCACATAGATGATTGTACCTTCCGTATTCAGATATTGATAAATTCCCGGACTGTCCGGCAGGTTCAAGACAATGCCCCTAAGATAGTCGCTCGTTTTAAGTTCCTCTTTCGAATCCATTATTGCTGAAAAAATGATTTAGAGTTCAAGTATCGTTGTAACATCAACATCAGAAGGGAAGGCCTTTCTTCCGTTAAGGTCTTTCAGTTCTATAACGAAGTTGATGTATGTTTCTTTTACTCCGGCTTTCTTCACCAGCCTGTGTGTGGCAGCCATAGTTCCACCTGTAGCAAGAAGGTCATCGTGAAGCAGTACCACATCGTCTTCGCTGATGGCATCCTTGTGAAGCTGGATAGTATCAGTTCCGTACTCCTTTTCGTAAGTTTCTTCTATAACCTCTGCAGGAAGTTTTCCCGGTTTGCGGGCCATGATAAATCCGGCACCAAGTCTTGCAGCCAAGGCACCGCCAAGAATAAATCCTCTTGACTCTATGCCTACCACTTTAGTGATGCCTTTATTCTTGTACATCTCGTACAGTTCGTCTATCAGACCGCTAAGGCACTCGCTGTTTTTGAATAGGGTAGTAACATCGTAGAACAGTATTCCTGGCTTTGGGAAATCAGGAATCTCACGAAGGTTCTTTCTTAAAGTTTCTTTGTTCATTGATTTGGGTTTTATTTGTTCATGCCTTAAAGTTTTACGTTAACCACGCTTTAAACTTTGAGGTGTTTTCCTTTATTTACAGTGATTTACGGGTAATCCTTAAACAAATTGTTTCACGTGAAACATAGCTTTTAGCGTCCCATAAGTACTAACAGTACGTTGATGTCGCTTGGTGATATGCCCGGTATTCGGCTTGCCTGTGCCAATGTTTCAGGGTCTATTTTCTTTAGCTTCTGTCTTGCCTCAGTAGACAGTGACTGGAGAGTGTCATAGTCGAACTTGCCTTTTATCTTGATTGATTCCAGACGGTGTATCTTGTCGGCTATCATTCTCTCGCGGTCGATGTACCCCTTGTATTTTATCTGTACTTCGGCAGCCTCTATAATCTCTTCCTTGCGGTCTTCTATTCTATCAAGTACAGACTTGAATGCAGGCACAAGAGGAGCGATGTTTTCTATCGTAATCTGTGGGCGGCTTATCAGGTCGATGAGTTTACATCCGTGAGCTAATCTTGCAGTTCCTAATGCTTCCAATCCGTCGTTTATCTTGTCCGCCTTGATAGAGTAGGTCTTCGTAAATTCAACTATCTTCTCTATCTCTTCACGCTTCTTGCAGAGGATGTCGTATCTGTCCTGTTTTGCAAGTCCGAGCTTATAAGCTTTTTCTGTAAGTCTGAAGTCGGCATCATCCTGTCTCAACAAGATTCTGTATTCGGCTCTCGAAGTAAACATACGGTAAGGCTCATCCACGCCTTTTGTCACAAGGTCGTCTATCAGTACGCCGATATAGGCTTCATCTCTTCCCAATACGAAAGGTTCTCCGCCATGGCAGTTGATGTGGGCATTGATACCTGCTATGATACCTTGGCCGCCTGCTTCCTCGTAACCGGTAGTACCGTTCACCTGACCTGCAAAGAACAGGTTCTTGACAATCTTCGATTCGAGCGTATGCTTGAGTTGGGTAGGGTCGAAGTAGTCGTATTCTATTGCATATCCGGAGCGGTAAAGCACCACATCCTTAAAGCAAGGAATCTTCCTCAAAGCCTCAAACTGGATTTCCATAGGTAGGGAAGAGGAGAACCCGTTGAGGTAGAGTTCCTGTGTAGTTTCTCCTTCCGGTTCCAGAAAAAGCTGGTGCTGCGGTTTGTCCGGGAAAGTTACGATTTTCGTTTCTATACTCGGGCAGTAGCGAGGACCGATACTTTGGATTTGTCCGTTGTAAAGAGGGGAGTCCGCCAGTCCGTTTCTCAGTGTGGCATGAACCTCTTCGTTAGTAAAACAAGTCCAGCACTGAAGTTGTTTAAGCTGTCTTGGCTCGCTTATGAATGAAAATCTGTGGAAATCATTCTCGCCGTCCTGAGTTTCCATTAGGTCGAAGTGTACGCTTCTTGCGTCTATTCTCACCGGTGTACCTGTTTTCATTCTTCCGGCAGTGATGCCATGTCTGATTATAGACTCAGTAAGATGATATGAGGCAGGCTCTGCGCAACGTCCTCCGGCGAGCATCTTGCGTCCTATGTGCATAAGTCCATTGAGGAATGTACCTGCTGTGAGAACAATACATTTGGCATAGAATGTCACGCCCCAGCAAGTGGTCAGTCCTTTAACTTCCCCGTTCTCAATTATAAGTTCTTCCACTGTGTCCTGCCATATATGCAGGTTAGGAATGTTCTCGAGAACCTCTCTCCATGCCCATATGAATTTGCCTCTGTCGCACTGCGCGCGAGGGCTCCACATGGCAGGACCTTTCGAGCGGTTCAGCATGCGGAACTGTATGGCAGTCTTGTCTGTCACCAATCCCATGTATCCGCCCAAAGCGTCAATCTCTCTTACTATCTGTCCCTTTGCAATACCACCTACCGCAGGGTTGCAGCTCATCTGTGCTATCTTGTTCATGTCCATTGTTATCAGACATGTCTTGGAGCCAAGATTGGCTGCTGCCGCAGCAGCTTCACAACCTGCATGACCGGCACCGATTACAATAACGTCGTACTTAAATTCCATTGAATTATGATGTTTGTTACTGGTTGCAAAATTAGTGAAAATTATCGTTGTTTTTCCCCCTTGCAAATATCATTTAACAAAGTAGGGCGAGAATTTCTCGCCCTACCTGTTTTCGTTCTAATTATATCATTTCCTTAAGCATATCCAGTGCCTTGTTCTCTGCCGCTTCCATTATCTCTCTTTCTCCCGGTCCCTTGTCGTTTATTCCGCACAGGTGCAGGATTCCGTGGATAATAACGCGGTGCAGTTCCGTATCGTATTCCGCGCCGAACTGTTCGGCATTCGTTCTTACAGTGTCAAGGCTGATAAACAGGTCGCCTGATATTCGCTTGCCTTCGCAATAGTCGAAAGTGATGATGTCAGTGTAATAATCATGTTGCAGATACTGTCTGTTCACTTCCAGAATCTTCTCGTCCGAGCAGAAGATGTAGGCAATCTCTCCCACGCGCAGACCGTACGAAGCGGCTACTGCCTTTATCCATTCTGTGGTTTCTCTTTTTTTGATGTCGGGCATTTCAACCCCGTCTGTCTGATAAGTTATCATATGTCGGTTTTTTATTTATAGAATCCTTTTTTTGTGTGTCTGAACGCCTCAAAAAAACGCCTCGTCATTTCATTCAAAATGCTTCGTCGTTTTTATTAAAATGACGAAGCGTTTTATCCGAAGAACAAATAGCATATAAATATGGCTGAAATTATTCCTGCCAAGTCTGCCAATAATCCGCAAGGAACAGCATGTCTTGTCTTGCTTATTCCTACACTTCCGAAATAAACGGCAAGGATATAGAATGTGGTATCTGTAGAGCCTTGGAAGATACAAGCCATACGTCCTACGAACGAATCTGCACCGTATGTTGTCATTGCATCAACCATGAGTCCGCGTGCCCCACTTCCGCTCAATGGTTTCATAATTGCTGTAGGCAGTGCCGCTACAAACTCGCTGTCTATTCCGCACCATCCGACAAGTGTGGCTACTCCGTTGATGATATAATCCATGCTTCCCGAAGCGCGGAACACCCCTATCGCTACAAGTATCGCTACCAGATATGGTATGATTCTTACGGCTGTGGTGAATCCTTCTTTCGCACCATCAACAAATGCATCGTAAACATTGACTTTCTTGCGTACTCCTGCAAGTATAAAGCCGATAATAATCAGGAATAAGAATACATTTGCAGTTGTTGTGGAATATATGTCAATCATCTCCCTTGAAAGCGTGGTGAAGAAATATATTATTCCTGCTATGAACAGGCTGGCTCCACCTAAGAACAGCAGTATAGTCCTGTTCAGAAGATTGATTTTCTGATAAACGCTTACAGCGATAATACCTGCCAGAGTTGAAAAGAACGTAGCAAGCAGTATCGGTACGAATACATCTGTAGGCTGTGCGGCTCCAAGTTGCGCTCTGTAAACCATTATGCTTATCGGAATAATGGTAAGTCCGGAGGTATTCAGTACGAGGAACATTATCATCGGATTGCTGGCAGTGTCCTTCTTTGTATTCAGTTCCTGAAGTCCTTCCATAGCTTTCAGTCCTAACGGAGTGGCGGCATTGTCCAGTCCCAGCATATTGGCTGCAAG
>CALUJF010000037.1 GCA_944320855.1 uncultured Phocaeicola sp. | reverse complement strand
TTGGCCGCGTAGCTCAACTGAATAGAGTAGCTGACTACGGATCAGCCGGTTACAGGTTTGAATCCTGTCGCGGTCACTCATTTTTATACTTAATGTTTCTGATTGGCCGCGTAGCTCAACTGAATAGAGTAGCTGACTACGGATCAGCCGGTTACAGGTTTGAATCCTGTCGCGGTCACAAAAAAGATGATGAATTTTTCAGGTTCATCATCTTTTTTGTGTATTTCAATGTCTCATTCTCATTTTATAACAAGAATTGGAGTTCTTGAATGGAATATCATCTTCTTGGCTATACTTGGATTGAACAGACGTGCGAAAACGTTTCGTTTATAATTGGAAACACATAAAACATCTATTCCCTCCTTCTTGACATAATCATCAAGATTATTGAAGAAACTGTCCTCTGTAACAAGACTGTAGTTTATCGCCAAATCCGGATATTGTTTATGGAAGTATTCCTTTATACCCGACAGTTTAATTTCATTCCACGTCCTTCTTTCCTCATTCGAATTCAGATGGATGAAATATATCTCGAAATTATAGTCCTTGAAAGTTGTAATAAGAGAATCAAATGCAATCAAATCCCTCTGGTCGAAATTGGTGATGAAAGCCACTTTATGTATTTCCTTAAAATTGGTAAGTCCGGCTTCTTCAGGAATGGAATAAACAAACACAGGGCTGCGCTCTATTACTTCGGCCGTCACGCTTCCCATCAGACCATATTCGGTCATATTCTCACCGCGTGTACCCATGACTATCATCAGTGGCGATTCCTCGCGTGCAAAAGCCAATATTTCCTCTTCAGGAATTCCTTCACGCAATAGACATGTGTACTTCACCTCAGGAATCTCTCCATCGGCCATCAGCTTGTCAATCTTGTCCGTCATATCCTTCAAGCGCTGATGCACATTATCAAGCATGGTTTTAATGCCTAATTCGGCTTCATATGGAATGCCATAACCTTCTGTGGCATACTGCAAGCTTGGCATGTAGACAGGGCTGAAATAAACATGCATCAAAACAACCTCAGCCTTTATCTGAGCCGCAAAATTAAGCCCGAACCTGCACGCCTTGAAGGAATTGTCAGAGAAGTCCACGGGGATTAATATTATTGCTGTCTTGCGCTTCTTCTCTGTATCCTGAACATGTTCCTTAACCACATCTTCAGCAAGCCATGCAGAACTTTCTATAATACTCAGCGCACGCGGTAAATCGCTTTCCTTGATTCTGATTCTTACTCCTGACGAAATAACAGGCTGTATAAGATTTACATTATGAATATAAGACTCTATACCTTCGTTCTCCAATACATTTTTCAGTATCTGAGCTTTAGAATAAGTCAAGATAGCAAGGGTTACAAGTTTTTCTTCTTCCATACTGAAAATATTTAGATATTGATAATTACAAAATAGTCTGTGAAATCCGATTAAAAACAATAATAGCTATAATAGTTATCAAAGTAAACCCTTCACATAACTATTATAGCTATTTGACCTTATAATCACATTCCTGCGCTTTCTCTCAGAATATCCAATGCCTTATCAAGCACTATTGTGTCGTCAAGCATCACCAAACCTCCGTCAGGTCCCGGCTCCAAATGGATTCCTACACATTTTCCATCCTTGAAGTTCTGTCCGCCGAAAAAGTTTCTCACTGTTTCAACAGATATATTTAGTTCGTCTGCAATACGATGCATACTGCCTTCCGGTAAAGAATCCTTTATATTTCTCAGTTCGTTGAATGTAATTGTCCTTGTCATAGTAATCATGTTTTAAGCATTAAACAATATGTTTATTATCTCGATGATAAATATATATAAAATTTGAATAATGCGCAAGAAATAAATGATTTTTTATCATGAAAACTACATAAACAGGCCAAATCATCCTCTGCTTCATACTTTCTGACTAATTAGTGAACACTTAGTGAACAGCAAATGAACGGCAAATGAACAATGTACGAATATACAACAGTCAACCACAAGCAGAAAAATACAGAGGCTGATTGATGTTCTTTGTCCGTTCATATGATGTTCATTTGCCGTTCATTCGGCGTTCACTGGAATCCGATATTTGATTAATCAGCAGTTAAACACTGTTTAAATACTGTTTAAATGCCATTTAAATAAGTGTCTAAAAGAACATAGTTTTTGAAATAACCATTCCATATATTACAGCATACAAATATGTGAGCAGAAGAACAAGTACCACTACATTGACGCTTTGCACATCGTATCCACTGTCGGCATATTGAGTAGAAATGAAACGGTGTTTTAATGAAAGCTTCTTCACTGCAAACTTGTACAGGAAATAGACTAAAGCACCGCACAACAGGCCATCAATCATACCAAAGAACACATCTCCCGGATAATGAACTCCCAAATATACCCGCGAATAGGTAGGAATCAAAGCCCACATGAACATCATAAACGTCATTCTGCCGTTCTTTACCAGCAAGGAGATAAACATGGCAACGGCAAAGGTATTTGCAGCATGACTTGAAATGAAACCATACGTTCCACCGGCGCGGTAATTATTGACAATATCTACCATATTCATAAACTCCGGATCTTTGGTTGGCCTGAACCTTTCGAACAATGGTTTGCATATGCCTGATGCCGTTTGATCGGCCAGTGTGATAACCAAAGCAATAAGACAGACTATCGTTATACCACGCTTCAGATTATTATTCTTGAAAATGACATACAGCAATGCAATAGCTGCAGGTATCCAAGTCTTAGTCTTTGTTACTATATACATAAAACCATCCCAGAATAGCGAATCGCTACCGTTGAGTTTTAGCAACAACATTTTGTCGAAGTCTATTAATTGCTGTATGTCCATAAAAGAAATATTATCAGTTTATTTTAAATCACTTCTATGCTTTCAGTGGGAACCCATCCCCTGGAACCGTTTTCCAGGCTCACTTCCTTCCATCCTTTCATGGAATTATCGTTTATAAAGACTTTGGTTCCTTCATGCAATACAAACAGGTCCGTACCGCTCTCGTCAGGAGTACTTTTTACTGTTACTGATGCCTGCATGACTATAGCTCCTTCACGGTTTACCAACTTGTCTTTCTGCGAATCAGCAAACAGATTTGCAACCACTGTAAAGAACAGAAAAACTACGGCTAATGAAAAACCTGTTTTCTTTATCACCATCTTGCTTCCGAATATATATGCAGATACTCCTAAAAGGAAGAGGATAAAACAAGAAACAGCAAACGAAGCCCAAGCCGATTCACTCATCAAATCACGAATCGCACTTATCCATGTGACGATAAAAATCTCACTCTTTGGCGTAACCTTATCAACGGTCTTGCTCTTAGCCATTTCGAGGTTATATCTTATATCGTCATCACCCGGCGACAAAAGCAATGCACGTTCATAGTTCAAGACAGCTTTCGCTATATTCTTGTCCTTATAATAACTGTTTCCCAAATTATAATATATATCAGCCGACTCCTGTCCGCCTTCAAGTATAGCCTCGTATTTTTCTATTGCACCCTTAAAATCATTCTCCTGATAAGCTTTATCAGCCTCAGTTTTCAAGGAAGCATTTGCCGGCAACAGGAAACTTGCCAGAAGCATTAAAAAAACATACACTCTATTCATTGTATATATCTCCTACATGATTTAACGTTTAATACAGTTTTCCATTTTGCTGATTACATCTACTGATACAGAATAAACCTTATCCATGGCTTCGTTCTGATTTCCAGGAGCGTATCTTGCGAATTCACATTCTGACAAAGCATCGATAAACTCCTTAATAAGGTCTTCAGACACTCCATGACCGGACAATTCAGCCTCTATGTTATCTCTTGAGAGTTTTGAAACAGGAATATTGAGTTTGTCGCTTATATACCCCCACAAAGCTTTCAGTACTTCATCATAGAATTCATTTACCTTATTCTCTGAAAGAAGTTTTCCAGCCTGCTTCATACGCTTGGTAGCTACTTTATTCGCCTTTTTAGTCTTAACCTTAGCTACGTTTGCACTCTCTATTGCCTGTTTTCTGTATATAACAACAAACACAACAAACAATACAAAAGGAATAATATACCATAAATAGTAAGTCACTGTACCAAAGAAATAGTTTCCTTTCTGTCTGAGTACAGTATCACCTGTTTTGATAAACAATATGTCCGTTCCTAAAACCTTTACGTTTTCTTTATTGGTGAAATCAGCTATAACCTGCTGGCTTGCAGCACTTCCGTCACCCTTAGCCACATTCAGTTCGTATGGTTCTGTAGCAAGTGTATTATACTTTCCTGTTTTGATATCAAAATACTTAAATTCGATGGCAGGAATAGTGAAATTACCGGCATGACGCGGTATCGCAAGATACTCTATGGTCTTAGTTCCGCTCAGTCCATTTGCTGTCAGTTCATAATTATCCTCAATTTTCGGGTCATAAATCTCAAAATCATGAGGGAACTTGACTTCCGGAGCACTGACCAACTTCATGTTTCCCGTACCGCTAATCGTAAGCTTAATGGTTACAGCCTCGTTTGCCTTTAATTCAGTAGTGCTAATGTCTGATTTCAAGGAGAATGTACCTACCCCACCGGAGAATCCTTCAGGTTTTGATGGAAGCGGGTCTACGTTAATCACAACCTTAGGAGCAACTATTTTCTTATTGACTTCCACATATCCGCCTCCGTTGAAGAAAGCTTCAAACGGGTCGTCAGAAACAGCTATTCTCTGTGCAACTACGGCATCGAAAGTTACTGCCGGTATCTCCAACCTGCCGGATTTCTGAGGAAACAATACATACTGTCTGTAAACTACTGTATTATAGTTTCTTCCGTTATAATGTTCAAGTTTGAATGTTTTCTGAGTAGGAAGTTCAACCTCCTGAACATAAAATCCCTGCTGGTCAGGCATTTTTCCAAGCAGCTGACGCAAATCGACAGTCGTGTAGGCCTTGTATGTTACCAATATAGCTTCCTGTTCATGCACCTTAGTCTTACTTGCTGTAGCCAAGATGAACAAGTCTTTATCAGTTATTCGTCCGCTTGTTTTCTGGTTTCTTGAAGAGATACCTCCGTTGCCTTGACTCTGGTTGGAATTTCCCTGTTCCTTATCCTTTGGCAAAACTTTAATTGTCAATGGATTTGAAAAGATTTTCTCACCATCAACCTCGATACTGGCTGCAGGGATATTGAAAGTACCTTCCGATACCGCCATCAGAATATAAGTATAAGTGATGGAACGGTTGGAAGAAATCTTACCGTTAATAATCTGTGTACTACTCTGCTGCGAACGGCTTGGTCCCATCAGGACATCAAAGCCCTTGGCCTGAGGTGCCAGAAAATCCTTTACATCCTGCGAATTTACAGTATATGTAAGTCTGAACTGATCACCGTTTACCACCACTTCCGGTGCCGAAGCCCTCAGTGTCACCTTATCATCGGCAAACATCTGTAGTGATACAGTAATCATCAATATCAAGAAAAAATATTTTCTCATCATTATATAATTTATTGTTCTTCAACTTGTTAATATAAAAATGAAGTTCCGTACAAATGCTTACCAGTCTTTTTCAAGCTTCTTACCGCTCACCTGCATCTGTTTCTTCACCTTATCCTGTACATCTTTCTCGTCCTGCATGGCAGCTCTCAACAATTGCTCAGCATTCTCTTTTGACATCTCATCCTTGTTTTGTTGCTGCTGTTGCTGATTCTGGTTCTGCTGTTGCTGTTGTTGCTCCTGCTGATTCTTATTCTGTTCTTTTTCGTCTTGTTTCTGGTCCTGCTTCTGGTCTTTCTGCTGATCCTGGTTCTGCTGCTGTTGCTGTTGGTCTTTCAACTGTTTCTGTGCGAGCACCAGATTATAACGGGTTTCGTCATCCTTAGGATTATTGCGCAAAGACTCCTTGTAAGCCTCTATGCATTGGGGAAGTTGCTTTGACGACTGCAATATAACTCCCATATTATGATATATGTGAGCCAGTTTTTCCTTATCTTTTTCCAGACGTGCAGCAGCTTCAAACTGTTCCATAGCTTCTTTGGCCTTCTGCTGCATAAGCAAAGAGTTTCCAAGGTTGAACATAGCATCTGCAGACTTAGGATTAATCTCAAGCGCCTTTCTATAGTCCACCTCAGCCTTTACAAACAGGCTGTCATTATAAAGTTTGTTTCCACTTCGGAGATAGTCCCTGTCCGTTTTCTGGGCATAAGACACAGCCGAAGTAAAGGCCAATATTCCGAATAAATATAATTTACCACTCCACATAAATCAATCCTGTTTGAAAAGTTTCACATTCTTAAATAGCGGATTTTTCCTATTAAGCAGCATAACATCCACAGCAAGCAGAACCAATGCAAGCCATGCCAAGACATCAAACTGCTCATCAAATTCAGTATATACCTGAGTTTCTACATCAGCCTTTGCCAACTTGTTAATCTCCGCATTCAAAGCACGTTCCGCGTTATTTGTATTGTCCACACGTACATACATTCCGTTACCTGCCTTAGCTATTTCCTGACACATCTGCTCGTTCAGTTTTGTAACTACTACATTGCCATCCTTGTCACGACGGAAATCATTTGTGCCTTCCACCGGAATAGGAGAACCGTCAGGCGAACCTACTCCAAGGACAAATACTCTCACACCTTTTTCCGCAGCCTGCTGTGCAGCTTCAACTGCTCCCCCCTCATGGTTCTCACCATCGGTTATAAGGACTATCGCGCGTCCTACTCCTTCGTTAGGGGTAAAACTCTTCATAGCCAGGTCTATTGCCCCACGGATATCCGTACCCTGTGTAGTAATGAGTGAAGGCGAAATCGTTTCAAGAAACATCTTTGCAGATATATAGTCGCTCGTGATAGGAAGCTGCGTAAAAGCTTCTCCGGCAAAAACTATCATTGCAACCTTGTCATTATTGAATGTTTCCACAAGTCTGGATACAAGCTTCTTTGACTTTTCCAGACGACTTGGTGTCACATCCTGTGCCAACATAGAGTTTGAGATATCAAGCGCCACCACAGTTTCCACACCCTGGCGCTTCACTGTTTCCATCTTGGAACCAAACTGAGGACGTGCCAGCATGAATATTACCATGACCAAAGCTGCTGTAACCAACCAGAACTTCACATCAGGTCTGTATTTCGAAACATTAGGCATAAGATGTGCCATCAGTTCCGGATCTCCATACTGACGTAATCTCTTCCTTCTTCTATAGTTGGTATATAGATAAAACACAACTAAAAAAGGAACAATCAATAACAAATACAAATATATAGGTTCTCCAAATCTAAACATGACAAATCACTTTTAAGGTATTTTTTTCAAAACCGTATTACGCAAAATCAGCTCGAGCAGTATGCACAAGAATGCTACGAGAGCAAATATCTCATACTCTTCCTCTCTCTTACTGAATTCCTTGACATTCAGTTTTGTCTTTTCCAACTTGTCTATCTCCTGATAAACCTCTTTCAACTTAGAATTGCTTGTTGCCCTGAAATAATTTCCGTTAGTTTCGGCAGCAATCTGTGTCAGAGTCTGCTCATCTATCTCTACAGGTGTCTGAATATACTGCACTCCTGCATATGTCTGCATAGGATAAGGTGCAGTACCGTTGGTACCTACACCGATTGTGTACACTCTTATTCCGAATTGCTTTGCAATCTCTGCAGCTGTCAGGGGCGACAGTTCACCACGGTTGTTCACACCATCTGTAAGCAATATCACTACTTTTGATTTTGCCTTACTGTCCTTAAGTCTTGTGACGGCATTTGCCAGTCCCATACCAATAGCCGTTCCATCTTCTATCATGCCACGATATATCATATCGCAACTGACGCTATGGAACAGATTCAACAGGACACCATGATCAACTGTCAGAGGACATTGTGTAAATGCTTCACCTGCAAAAATCGTAAGACCGATATTGTCATTCGGACGTCCGTTGATAAACTCTGCCGCAACCTGTTTAGCCGCCTCCAGACGATTAGGTTTCAAGTCTTCAGCCAGCATACTGGTCGAAATATCCATTGCCAGCATTATGTCAATACCCTCTATTTCAGTATTCTGCCAGTTATCTGTAGTCTGAGGTCTTGCCAATACAAGCACTATCATGACAAACGCACATATGCGGAGCAAAAACGGAGCGTGAATAAGATACACTTTCCAGCTTTTACGCACATTCATGTACATGCGTGTGGTTGAAACCTGCAGAGTAGCTTCTGTTCGTTTTCTGCGCATTATATACCATACTATATAAGGTATAAGCAGAATCAATAAAAACAGATATTCAATATTAGCAAAAATCATAACTTCATTCGTTTAAACATTAAAAGAAGAGACCAATGATGCATCTCACAACAATATACAAGCATACTGCTGATATCACACCGGTCGCACCAATACTGCACATAAGCGCAATTCGTCCTTGCTTCGAGCGTTTCTCTTCCACTTTTATCTCCGTAGGTTCTTTCTTGGCATTGACATCCTCTTCCAGCTTGGTTTCATTGATAAAGTCTACAGCATTCACCAGATTCATATCGTTTTCATTCATCATAGGTGCATGCTTGGCAAACTTCACCAAATCAGCTGTTTCAAAAAGATATTTCAAGTCCTTCAGAGAATCCTTGTCCTTTACCTGCAACAAATGTTCAATAATCTCGGAAGATGTCATTTCCATGGCATTGAATCCGAATCTTTCCATAATATAAGTACGGATAACATCTGTCAGCTCAGTATAGTACTGTTTCGGATCTTCCCTCTGCACATTCTTGTTGGCCTTGATTTCCTCTATGTGCTTCATAGCCTCCTGATGTGGCGGCAATTTCGGTTCAATCTTTATAATCCTGATTATAGGCTTGTTATTCTTCAGTCTGACTATCAGGAACACACATCCCGCTCCAAAAAGCAGCATTAATATAATAGAATAAACCATCACATCTATGTCCTGCCACTCTATAGGGACTTCAACCACTGTTTTTGGACCGAAGAACTGATCCGGATGCAGAGTATCTACAGGTATTGAATACACTTTCAGAGCCAACGACTCGGAACGATACTTCTGGTCGTCCACCATTACCTCCAAAGGAGGAAGATAATACAAGGCTGAGTCAAACGAAGTTATAGTATATTCCTGACTGATAACCCATCTCTTGTCATCATTCAATTTCTGAGTGTCAGGCTTTGCTATATCCAAAACCTCTACACCTCTGACCAGCGTATCTCTTATAACAGGTAAGCGTAACTTTCTGTCAGCATCCATACTCACTTCAAGATGTACCTTCGTCTGTTCACCGACAAGCAGTTGCAGAGAGTCAATACTTGCTCTCACTGTTACCTGTTGTGCATTTAGCGGTACACTTACCAAAGACAAAGATGCAAAACAGAATGCACCAAGCACCCGTTTTCCGTAATTTAATATAATATTCTTCATCTGACCATTAGTTTCTTTTAGCAAACAAATTAAGCAAAGCCTTTACATAATCCTGGTCCGTGCGTACAGAAACAGAGTCCACTTGACACAGGTTAAACGTATCGTTAAGTTTCTTCTGCTGCTCTTTCCACCATTCATGATGAGCCTTTCTCAACGATTTGGACGATGTATCAATCCATTCCTCATGTCCGGTTTCCGCATCACGTACAAGCATTAACCCGACATCAGGCAGTTCTTCCATGCGTCGGTCATATACCTGAACGGCAACGACATCATGTTTTCTGTTCGCTACAGTCAGGGCATTCTTAAAGTCCTTGTCATCTATAAAGTCACTCAGCATGAATGCGGTACAACGCTTCTTCAATACATTCGTCAGATACTCAATAGCGCATTGCAAATCAGTACGCGAACTTTCAGGTTCAAAATCCAGCAATTCGCGTATAATATATAGAATATGTTTGCGTCCTTTTTTAGGCGGAATAAATTTCTCTATCTTGTCCGAGAAAAATATCACTCCAATCTTGTCATTATTCTGGATAGCCGAGAATGCTAATGTTGCGGCAATCTCTGTCACCATATCCTTTTTCATCTGCTTGGATGTACCGAAGTCAAGACTGTTCGACACATCCACAAGCAGCATCACTGTAAGTTCGCGTTCCTCTTCGAATACCTTTACGAATGGCTTGTCAAAGCGTGCTGTAACATTCCAGTCTATATCGCGCACATCGTCGCCATACTGGTACTCCCTCACTTCCGAGAAAGCCATACCCCTGCCCTTGAAGGCCGAATGATACTGTCCGGCAAAAATATTGTTAGACAGTCCGCGGGTCTTGATTTCTATCTGGCGTACACGCTTTAATAATTCAGTAGTTTCCATTCTTCAAAAAGGTTTCTGATTAAGGCACTTCAACTCTGTTAAGTATCTTGCTTACGATTTCGTCTGCAGTAACATTTGTAGCTTCAGCCTCGTATGTAAGACCGATACGATGGCGCAATACATCATGAGCCACTGCACGTACGTCTTCCGGAATCACATAACCTCTACGTTTGATAAATGCATAACTGCGTGCAGCAAGCGCAAGATTGATAGACGCACGAGGTGAACCACCGAAACCGATAAGGCTCTTAAGCTCCTTCAAGTCATATTTTTCCGGGTAACGTGTAGCAAATACGATATCTGCGATATACTGTTCAATCTTTTCATCCAGATAAACCTGTCTTACCACTTTACGGGCTTCGATTATATCTTCAGCTTTCAGAATAGGTTTAACTTCCATTTTCTCGCCTGAAATATTCTGACGGATAATCTTCTTTTCTTCTTCAAGCTTAGGATAGTCAATAATAACCTTCAGCATGAAACGGTCCACCTGAGCTTCAGGCAACGGATAAGTACCTTCCTGTTCGATAGGGTTCTGCGTTGCCATAACAAGGAAAGGTTCAGGAAGACGGAATGTTTCCTTACTCAATGTCACCTGACGTTCCTGCATAGCTTCAAGCAAAGCACTCTGTACTTTTGCAGGAGCACGGTTAATTTCATCCGCCAATACGAAGTTTGCAAAGATAGGACCTTTCTTGGCGATGAACTGTTCATCCTTCTGACTATAAATCATCGTACCGATAACGTCGGCAGGCAACAAGTCAGGAGTGAACTGTACACGACTGTATTTTGAATCAATAAGCGATGCCATTGTCTTAATGGCCAATGTCTTAGCCAGACCAGGCACACCTTCCAACAATATATGTCCGTCAGCCAATAAGCCTATCAGCAATGATTCTACCAAATGTTTCTGTCCCACGATTACCTGATCCATACCAGTCATCAGGTTAGTAACGAACGCACTCTGGCGTTCAATCAATTCGTTCAATGCACGAATATCAATAGCTTCAGCCATAATTTCCTGTTTATTTTATTAATTTCATTATCTATATTTCAATCACCAAATTAGGTATTCCCCTTTTTAGTGCACCCAAAATTACGTTTTTAAGTTAACAGACACAACTAATATTTATTAAAAAATCATACAAATGCATCTATTTAAGTCTTTTTTATCTTATTCTGACCAAATTACAAACAATTCGTACATACAAAACAAAGAAACAGCATCTTGATGGGGATTTTTCCTCTAAGACACTGTTCTCGCTATTATAATATGTTTATTCAACTGGCGTAAGTGCAGGAATACGCAAAACCGTTCCTATCGGCACATTATTAGGGTCCTGAATAATATCCTTATTATGCATGACAATATAAGGCCACAACTTTCTGTTTTTATAAAAACGATAAGCCACCTTCGAAAGGGTACTGCCTTTTATTATGGTATATGTATCTATCGTACCGTTTATCCTGTATGCCACCTCATCACTTAAATACTCTATCTCTTTTTTGTTTTCCGTAGTCGCATTTATGATAGAATCCAATGTTCTTTTATGCACATCTGAGTTTATAGTATCAGTCTGAATTTCAGCCACATTCAGTGTATCAACAGGTACGGCCAAAACGGTATCAGTCGAAACGGTATCTACTACCACCGATTCCGGTATATCATATTGCAAATCCGTATCAGCCTTCTCCTTACCGGAAAATACTCCCCACATAATTCCGCAACCGATTATCACTCCTATCAAAAGAATTAATATAGAAACATACCATGACTTCCGGCCTTTTCCGACAGTACTTTCTGCTTCATCAACCGTAGTATCGCATGCCTTATCCGCATCACCACTTCCGTCTGTAGTTTTTGCAGAATCCGTACTATTATTCTCTGCTGAATGTTCATTCTCTGCTGCAACAATATCAGGCAAAACATTTCCGGCATCACCAGTTAAGCTATCTTCTTCTGCAGGAGATACGACCTCCGGCTGCGATGCCAGTTCCTCTTCCACATCGCTAAAGCAAACACCATCCCTAAGCTCTACAGGCTGGAAATGCGCAAACGGCTTATTGACGGCATCTCTGACAGAAGCTTCTGGTACAAACACAATCCTACCATCATTTAAGTCAGTGTCTGCAAGCTTGAAAGTACCAAGTCCTTTTATCCTTACATACTTGTCTCTCCGCAAGCCTTCTTCTATCAATGCAAAAAAGCTACAGACAAATGCATCCGCATCTGCCTGTTCTATATTCTGTTTTGCCGCAAGTCCGGCAATCAGTTCTTCTATCGTAAGTCTATCGTCCATTCGTTACTTATTTCCAGAAAGATTTACCTTTTCCTTAAGCAGCGGACACGGTCTGAAACCTACTACCAATTTTGGCGGAAACAACTTACGTTTTCCGGTTGACGGATTCACAACTATCTTTTCAAGTTTCTTTTTAACTTCAAAAGTTCCAAAATCCTGTAATAACACAGTCCTACCGTCCTGTAATCCTCCTACTATAATATCAGCCACGGAAGAAACCATACGCGACACATTTTTCTCATCGCATCCGGTCCTTTCCGACAGCAAATTCATAAATTCTTCGCTATTCATTCCGAAATCCTCCCGTAAAGGTCAAAATCATCAGCGTCTTCTATTGTTACATTATAGAAAGAACCTTCTTTTAATTTCTTGCCCTCATACTTGATAAGTACTTCAGGGTCAACCTCAGGAGAATCAAATTCAGTACGTCCGATATAATAATCGCCTTCTTTTCTATCTATGATTACTTTCAGAGTCTGACCAATCTTCTTATGACTCAGTTCAGCCGATATTTCCTGCTGCAATGCCATCAGTTCATCAAGTCTTTTCTGCTTGACTTCCTGCGGAATATTGTCATCATAGTTTTCAGCCGAATATGTGCCTTCTTCCTCTGAATAAGCAAAAGCACCCATTCTGTCAAACTTGGCAATCTTGACGAATTCCTTCAGCTGCTCGAAATCCTCTTCCGTTTCACCAGGATGTCCCACCATAAGCGTTGTACGCAAATGTATTCCCGGAACTTCATTACGGAATTCTTCTATCAGCTTGTAAGTTTCCTCCTTAGTGACGTGTCTTCTCATTTTCGACAGCATATTGTCGCTGATATGCTGCAAAGCAATATCCATATACTTGCAAACATTGTCATTCTCCCTCATCACCTTGAAAAGTTCTCTCGGGAACTTAGCCGGATAGGCATAATGCAGACGTATCCATTCCACTCCCGGAATCTTTGCCATTCTGTCAATCAGTTCAGGCAACATCTGTTTTTTATACAAATCAACTCCGTAATAAGTAAGTTCCTGAGCTATAACCTGAAACTCCTTTACACCCTCAGATACAAGAAGTCTGACCTCATCAAGAATCTCTTCCATCGGTCGTGACACATGACGACCTGTTATAATAGGAATAGCACAGTAAGAACACTTTCTGTCGCACCCTTCCGATATTTTCAGATATGCATAATGCTTCGGAGTAGTAAGATGTCTTTCTATGGCATATTCCGAATGATATGCCTTGCCCAAATCCTCAAGCAGTTCATTCCAGTTGAATTTTCCATAAAACTTGTCAACCTGAGGAATTTCCACTTTCAACTCATTGAGATATCTTTCAGACAGACACCCCATCACATAAAGCTTCTTCAGTTTTCCTTCCTCCTTGGCCTGACAGAACTCAAGAATCATATTGATGGACTCCTCTTTTGCATCACCGATAAATCCACATGTATTTATCACCGCTATCTCGCCCTGAGGCTTCTCTGTATCATGTGTCACCTTATATCCATTGGCTTCAAGCTGTTTCATCAGCTTCTCAGAGTCCACAAGGTTTTTTGAACAACCGAGAGTAATAATATCTATAGTATTTTTCTTCATTTATTTTTCTTCTGCACCAAACAATGAATCAACAAATTCACGACGACGGAACACCTGCAAATCCTCTATACCTTCGCCAAGACCAATATATTTTACAGGAATCTTAAACTGGTCTGAGATACCTATCACTACTCCACCCTTGGCAGTACCGTCAAGTTTAGTAATAGCCATTGCATTTACCTCAGTAGCCAATGTAAACTGCTTTGCCTGTTCAAAAGCATTCTGTCCTGTTGAGCCGTCCAATACGAGCAACACTTCATGTGGCGCATCAGGAACAACCTTTTTCATCACATTCTTAATCTTGGTCAGCTCGTTCATAAGACCGACCTTATTGTGCAAACGTCCGGCTGTATCAATAATCACCACATCCGCATTGTTAGCCACAGCAGAGCTGAGAGTATCGAAAGCTACAGATGCAGGGTCGGCACCCATTTTCTGTTTTATCACAGGCACACCAACACGTTCTCCCCAAATATCAAGCTGTTCAACAGCAGCCGCACGGAAAGTATCTGCAGCACCTAAATATACTGAATTTCCGGCCTTCTTGAACTGATATGCCAGTTTACCTATGGTTGTAGTCTTACCTACTCCATTCACGCCTACCACCATAATAACATACGGTTTCTTACCGGCTGGCAGAGTAAAATCCTCTGTGTCAACACTATTGTTTTCTGTAAGCAAGGCAGCTATTTCTTCTCTAAGGATATTATTAAGTTCCTGAGTATTCACATATTTGTCCCTTGCCACCCTTGCCTCAATGCGTTTAATGATATTAAGGGTAGTTTCCACACCTACGTCTGAAGTCACCAAAACCTCTTCAAGGTTATCCAGCACTTCGTCGTCCACCTTAGACTTACCGGCTACGGCACGAGCTATTTTCCCGAATACACTTTCTTTAGTTTTAGACAATCCCTTGTCCAGAGTTTCTTTCTTTTCTTTAGAGAAAAAGCTAAAAATTCCCATACTTGTATATTTATCTATTTATGACACAAAGATATAACTATTTTCTTAGATATAAAAAAAGTTCCCACCGTTTATTATCGGCGGGAACTTTCAAAATATCATTATATAGCCATACAGCTATGATTATTTCTTAAAGAAGTCCTGAACTTTTTCGTTAGGAACCATTTGTTCGTCAAAAACGTAAGCACCAGTCTTAGGTGACTTAACCATTTTGATAACCTTAGTATAAGAACGTCCTTCTTTACCTGTCTGAAGGGTTGCGACTGTTTTCTTTGCCATGGTTTACTCTTATTATTTAATTTCTTTATGTACTGTTACTCTCTTCAAGATTGGGTTGTATTTCTTAAGTTCCAATCTTTCAGTTGTATTCTTTCTATTTTTTGTAGTGATATAGCGAGAAGTTCCCGGCAAACCACTTTCCTTCATTTCTGTGCACTCAAGGATTACCTGTACTCTGTTACCTTTAGCTTTCTTAGCCATAGTCTTTCTCTCCTTTTAATTAACCAATAATTTTGATACTCTTCCAATCACAGTAACCGTTAGCTACAGCTTCATTCAATGCAGCATCCAGTCCCTTCTTGTTAATAACTCTCAAGCCGTTAGCGCAGATATTCAGGCTAATCCAGCAATCTTGTTCTACATAGTAGAATTTCTTTGTAAACAAGTTCACATCAAATGTTCTTTTTGTTCTTCTCTTTGAGTGTGAAACATTGTTGCCAATCATGGCTTTCTTTCCGGTAATTTGACAAATTTTTGACATTTCTATATAGTTTTTATAGTTTCAATTCATTCATTCTTTAAAACGGAGTGCAAAGTAAGCGTTTTTATTCCAAACATGCAAACTTTTGAGTAATATTTTCTATTTTTCCTCGTTATTTTCTTGATTTTGACACAATTCGCGCAATAAATACAGTGCTTTTATGGTTGCATTATGCACATTTTGCTCTCTTCCGTTGTCTTCACAGATTTTTTCTGTTATCACCTTATCCTTGTTTCCGGCAGCAATCCACACTGTACCTATCGGCTTATCAGGAGTACCGCCTGTAGGTCCGGCAATACCGGATGTTGCAACGGCAAAATCTGCATTAAAAGCCTTAAGTGCGCCTTTCACCATTTCTGTCACCGTTTCTTCACTTACAGCACCACACGCTTCAAGAGTTTCCGCACTTACCCCAAGCAAATTCTGTTTAGCTTCATTCGAGTAAGCTACTATCCCACCCTTATAGAATTTGGAACTGCCCGGTATAGCTGTAATGGCAGCAGCCACATTACCGGCCGTACAACTTTCCGCAGTTGCAAGCGAGAGTTCCTCTCTCCAGAAAATCTCACTTATATCTCTACTTAACATTTTACTCTCTACTGACATAATATACCTATATTTATATTGTTCTACTTTATCGTCACTCTCGAATATGCTGGTTTGTCTATCGAACAGAAATCCTTGTCGAGGAACTTGTAATATCCTGTTATCGCTATCATGGCCGCATTGTCGGTAGTATATCCGAACTTAGGAATATAAATATTCCATCCATACTTGGCTGCATGTTCCCTAAAGGCATTTCTCAAACCGTTGTTTGCAGACACGCCTCCGGCAACAGCCACTTCATTAATGCCTGTGTCCTTGACAGCCTTACGCAACTTGTCCATCAGAATATCCACTATTGTTTTTTCAAGCGATGCGGCCAAATCTTCCTTATGATGCTCAATGAAATCCGGGTCATCCTTAAGCCATTCCCTGAGAGAATACAGGAAAGAGGTCTTCAGTCCGCTGAAACTATAGTCATATCCCGGGATATGCGGTTTACTGAAAGTATAAGCCGATGCATTACCCTGCCTTGCCAGCCTGTCAATTATCGGGCCACCCGGATATCCCAATCCCATAACCTTAGAGCATTTGTCTATTGCCTCACCTGCAGCATCATCAATAGTCTGTCCTAACACTTCCATATCATTATACGCATTCACACGGATTATCTGCGAATTACCTCCCGAAACCAACAGGCACAAGAAAGGATATTTCGGCTGGTTATTATCCTCGCCGGATTCTTTAATAAAATGTGCAAGCACATGTCCCTGCAAATGATTCACCTCCACCATTGGAATGTCAAGCGACCTTGCAAGTCCTTTCGCAAAAGAAACACCTACGAGCAGCGAACCCATAAGCCCCGGTCCGCGTGTAAAAGCCACTGCGCTCAGTTCTTCCTTCTGCACACCTGCCCTTTTCAGGGCCTCATGCACTACTGGCACAATATTCTGCTGATGAGCTCTCGATGCCAACTCCGGAACCACACCGCCATAAGCTTCATGCACTGCCTGACTGGCAATCACACTTGACAGCAACACGCCATCGCGTATTACGGCAGCCGAAGTATCATCGCACGACGACTCTATACCTAATATAACGACATTATCCATTATAATCTATAATATTAAAGTTTGAAATCAATAAGTAAGTATCTCCAATCCGTTCTCGGTCATAAGGAAAGTGTGTTCCCACTGTGCCGAAGGAAGCTCATCCTCTGTAACAACTGTCCAGTCATCCTCCTCATCTACAAACACCCTATGTGTACCCATGTTTATCATCGGTTCTATCGTGAAGACCATTCCCGGAACGAGCAACATACCGGTACCTTTTCTTCCGAAATGCTCTACGTCAGGCTCTTCGTGAAATTCCAGTCCCACACCGTGTCCGCACAAATCTCTAACTACGGAGAAACCGTTCTTCTTGGCATGCTTTTCTATCGCATTGCCTATATCGCCCACAAATCCGAAAGGAGTTGCAGCCTTCATTCCAATCTCCAGACACTCCTTGGCCACGTTCACTAACTTTTCTTTCTCCGGTGATGTCTTTCCTATTATAAACATACGCGAAGCATCAGAATAATATCCATCCAAGATAGTAGATACATCCACATTGATGATATCGCCCTCTTCAAGGATTTCATCTTCCGACGGAATACCGTGACATACTACCTCATTAATCGATGTACAAACGCTTTTCGGGAATCCTTCGTAATTCAAAGGAGCAGGAACAGCCCCGTGCGAAACAGTAAAGTCATACACCATCTTGTCAATCTCGGCAGTACTCATACCGGCTTTAATCTCGCTTGCCACTAAGTCAAGCACAGCAGTATTAATCAGTCCGCTACGGCGTATACCCTCTATCTGTTCAGGAGTTTTAATAAGTTTTCTTGAAGGAACCAGATGTCCCTTATTCTGAAAGTAAAGAACTTTTTTGTCAAGTTCAGTCAGTTCAGCACCTTTAGGCACTTTCCAGTTTATCTTGTATCTTACCATAAAAATCAATATTGAAATACTATGCAAAGGTAGTAAAAATCGAAATAGACAGGAAACCATTATGTAATAGTTTTACCTTGCACTATTAAAAAATGCTAAATGGAAGAGTCTTACCAAAATAAAAGAAGTATAAACCTTTTTATTCTAACACAATAAGTCTATATTTGTAGTCAGAGGTTATAACCTTATTCTAATAACAATTTAAAACATATTAAAATGGACAAGTATCAAATCGGCGTAAATGCCGGAATTGTCTGGAACAAACTGAAAGACAACGCACATTGGGATTACAAACAGCTGAAGGCAGCAACAGGTTTAACTGACAGAGATTTGAATGCTGCAATAGGCTGGCTGGCCAGAGAAGACAAGATTGATTTTGACATCAGCGATCAGCACGACACACTATTCCTGAACGTTAATGTTTACATTGGATGATATACAGTCACAAGTTTAATTCCACGCCTCGTACAAAACGTGAAGTTTCGTACGAGGCTTTTACTTTCAGCCCGGTATGAACAAAACATAAATCTCAGACATGAAGAAAAGATATATCTGACGATTATACATTCTACATTACTTACATATGTCAGTATACCTACTCACATATGTAAGTAATTTTACCGACATATGCAAGTAATATAACTGACATATGTCAGTAAACAGAAAAATACTGTTATTTCTATGACTCATATTTTATACTCTCATCCATCAGTAAGCCTTTATAAAGTAGAGCATTTGCGAAACTTCAATAAAATTGATAATTTTGCAACAGAATAAACAAACAGTAATTTATGAAATACAAAATCATCGTTTTAGACCTTGACGGTACACTCACAAACAACAAAAAAGAAATAACCCCTCACACACTCGAAGTACTTATCCGTGCACAGAAACAAGGCATTAAGGTCGTTTTAGCATCAGGCCGCCCTACATATGGCATCGTTCCATTGGCAGAAAAGTTACAGTTGTCAAAGTATGAAGGCTATATACTTGCATACAACGGCGGTGAAATCATAAACTGGAAAACAGGTGAACTGATGTACAAGAACCTGCTCGACCACGATGTTCTCCCATACCTTTATAAATGTGCCAAGGAGAATAATTTTGCTATAGTAACATACGACGGAGAATATGTCCTCACCGAACATCCTGACGATGAATATGTATTGAAGGAAGCTATCCTGAACGTAATGAAAATCAAGAAGGTTGACAATTTCCTCGAAGCAGTAAAACATCCGATAGCAAAATGCCTTATCGTAGGTGAGCCAACCCGCCTTGCCGAACTTGAAAAAGAAATGTACGAACATCTGAAGGACCGTATGGGTGTATTCCGTTCCGAACCGTATTTCCTCGAATTAGTGCCTAAAGGTATCGACAAAGCACAGTCGCTGGCAGTCCTGCTTAAGGAATTGGGTATGACCAAAGACGAAATGATAGCCATAGGCGACGGCTTCAACGACCTTTCAATGATTAAATTTGCAGGAATGGGAGTCGCAATGGGCAATGCACAGCAGATAGTAAAAGACAATGCCGACTTTATCACACTTACCAACGAAGAAGACGGTGCTGCATATGCGATAGAGAAATTCATGAACGAAGAATAATCTTTCCGATATCATTACTATACAAAAAGAGCACAACACAAAATAACCATATTTCGCGTTGCGCTCTTTTATTATACTTAACCTTATTTCCCCACAAATATATCCATCTCCCCATCATATATCGGACTCTCGATACCTAAGAAAGACAATACACTGTGGAATACATTATACTGTCCTACTTCGCGGCTTGCATCAACCTTCATATTCCTGTCCGAAGTCCACACGATGAAAGGAATTTCCACCTGTTCCTTAGGAGCCACAGCCATAGGAACACCATGCATATACAGATTTCCCTCGCCCAAAGACTCTCCATGGTCGGATACAAACATCACACATCCGCGCCTTTCCGGTATCTCGCGCAGTATCTCTATCACCGAATGCACCAGATAGTCTGTATAAACAATAGTATTGTCATATGCATTCATCAGCTCCTGCTTGTCGGCTTTCGCCATTTCCACTGTCGTACATACCGGAGTGAAAACCTCAAACTCTGCAGGATATTTCTTGTTGTATGTCGGACCGTGGCTTGTACTGGTATGCAGCACCACAAACATCTTGTCTTTTGTACACGAAAGAATATCCTCTTTCAGTCCGGCCAAAAGAATACCGTCATATTTCTCATCAGCTTCAGGGTATTTCTTCTTGATATCCTTCGCCTTGTAGTACTTGTCGATATGAACCGGCGGCTCACCCCAGTTGGCGGTACGCCACACCACATCCACACCATTACGGAAAAGATAGTTAGGCAGTATCTCATAAAGTTTATTAGTCTTTTTATAATCCAAAATAGCCTTTACCCCGGCTGTAGTGTAAGTAGCAGCAGCATTAGCCACCAATGCAGTCACACTGTCCTTCTCCAACAAAGGGTTTGTAGGTCTGTCATATCCGTAGAGCGAGAAGTTCTCCCTTCTTGCCGATTCACCGATTATCAGCACGCACACATCCTTCGATGCAGTTGCAATCTTAGCATCAGGCAGAGGAATAGCCTTACGGTTTCTTTTCTTCTCGGCATTGTAGAAACGTATCGAATTAACCGTATACGACCAAGGCATCAGAAGACTGCCCAGCTGAGTAGCATGACGGTCTATCCAAGGCCAGTTCTGGATATTCACAAGTGCGATAACAAGAACAATACCAAGCGAAGAACCTATATGGGCAAAGAAGCGTTTCGGCTTGCCGTAATCTATCTTCCTTTTAAACAGGTAGATGCACGGCAGAACGCCCAACAGAAGTATATACATGATTGACAGCCATGAGAAAAAGCCCGAAGCCTCAGAATACTGCGTATTGAACACGTTACCCATCATATTGTCAGTGACAAGCACCTGATAAGTATTTATAAAATAAAGACACAGTGCATTTCCCAGAAAAAGAAAACCGAGAATACCCTTACCCACCACACGTCCGAGAAACAATACGAGATAGTAGAAGAAGTAATTCAGACCCAGCATTATGAATACCAGCCCGACTGTAATAAGCACACCGTTAAAATCAGCCTTTATATTCTCAACCACATGGCTGAAAAACGGCCAGTGGTACGCTATAAGCGTAAAAACACTCAATTCTCCTGCCGCACGTGCAAGAGATACTCTTTCTTTCAAAAAATTTCTCATTTAAAATACACTTTATAAAACAATACTATTACCCCGGCACACAAAGCCAAAACGGCAAGATTGAAAAGTACCGTGAGAGGTATATTTACAGTATTCGATGGTTCCCTGTACGGAGAATCCGAAACAGAAGCATCATATCTTGCAAACGGATTAGAATAAATTACCTCCCCTTCCGGGAAATAAGCAGTAATTCTCACGTACGAGTCTTCCGGTTTCACGTCATATTCCGCCTCATACTCGTCCTTGGCCAGCGCAAGAGTTGTGTGATTCTGTCCGATGAACTTAATGCTGTCAGCCTTCTGCGAGAGAGAGATAAACACAGTAGTGCTGTCCAGACCTATCTTATTTACAGAAGGCAGGTTCCTGTTCTTGGCATATTTCACCTCCCAGTCGCCATGACCATAATCAGGGACTCGCATGGCATAATATCCGCCAGTAAGCAACGTTTTCTTTATATCATCATATCTTGCCGAAGGACAATACAGGAAATTACATCTCACAGCCATCTTTCCCGACCTGTCCGGATAATGCAAGTCATCGTTTGCCAGTCCGAAACTGTATCTTCCTGCACTCAAAGCCCAGTCCCAATACTCGTTTTCCTTGCTTTTGCCACTGTCCAATTCCATCAGCCTGTAGCCTTCCAGTCTTCTCATCTGATATTCAGACGTACCGCCCGTTCTGAGAGGATGATTCATCTGGATGAAGTCAGACTCCTTTGCGAGCAAATCCAACTGAAACTGCTTCTGGAATACGAACAACGGCAACAGATTGTCAAAACGGTTCACACTCTCGCATCCGAAAACCAATTTATGATACTTGAAGATGTTTATGCCATGCTCATATACATTCACCTGCAATGCCGTGTCATACGGATGAACAGTCAGCTCGTTATGGTTTGAGAAAGTAACGATGTCATATCCGAACTTTCTGTACGCACTGTCCGTCTGGTCAGGCCAGTATTCACACTCATTGAAGATACCCTTCACACGTGTATGAGTATGAAAGTTCGCTCTCTTCCACGGAATGGAATCCACCCCTTCGAGCGACGCATACGGATTGAATATATCCGGTCCGCTGAAAGGCCTTGCCTCGCTGAAATTATATACCGGACTGACGCTTGTTGCAACAATAGCAAACAGAGCGATGAAAAACACTACACCTAAAAACTTCAGCAGTACGACACCTGCTTTCCGAAAAAAACTTTTCATAATATTCCAGTTTATATTGAGTTGTCAATGTCCGACAAATATACATCTTTCTTTGCCATAATGCAACCGTTAGTCCACAATAGAATATCCGGCCTGCTCCAGAGCACCCCTTATAAGCGCAATATGCTCGGCATTACGTGTCTCCATAACAAGACGCAGGAAGCAGGCAGTGACATTGCTTGTATTGTTGTTTCTCTCATGAAGCACGGAGATAATGTTTCCACCAAGATTGGCGATAATCTCCGCTACCCCCTTCAACTCTCCCGGTTTGTCGTGCAAGTCGAGTGTCACAGTATAAGTACGTCCCGTCATATCCAGACCTCTGTTGATTACACGGCTCAAAATAGTAACATCAATATTTCCGCCCGACACCACGCAGATGGTTTTCTTTCCGGCCACAGGTACCTTGTTAAACATTGCAGCCGCTACAGCCACAGCCCCTGCCCCTTCGGCAATAAGCTTCTGCTGTTCCATCAATGCAAGAATAGCCGCACAAATCTCATCCTCGGTCACAGTCACTATACCGTCAACATACTTGCTGCAAATCTCGAAAGTATGTTCTCCCGGTTCCTTCACCGCTATACCGTCAGCCACAGTCGAAACAGAAGGCAGACACTCACGATGTGCCTTCTCGATAGAACGAAGCATACTTGCCGCCCCCTGAGCCTGAACGCCGTATACCTTCACGTCCGGCTTCAAAGATTTCAGAGCATATGCCACACCGGAAATAAGACCTCCACCGCCTATAGGAACAATAACAGCCTCAACATCAGGCAACTGGTTCAGCAGTTCCAGACCTATAGTACCCTGCCCTGCTATCACACACTCATCGTCAAACGGATGAATAAACGTATATCCTTTCTCCTCCTTCAGTTCAAGAGCCTTCTGATAAGCGTCATCATACACGCCCGGCACAAGACAAACCTTAGCACCATACCTTTTCGTAGCCTCAACCTTTGATATCGGAGCTCCCGCAGGCAGACAAATCAGCGAGTCAATACCATTCTTCGTAGCACCCAGAGCAACACCCTGAGCATGGTTTCCGGCCGAACAGGCTATCACACCCTTCTGCTTCTCTTCTTCAGTAAGACAAGCTATTTTATAGCAAGCCCCTCTCAGCTTGAAAGAACCAGTGTATTGCAGATTTTCCGGTTTAAGATATATCTGACTTTCCGGATTTATCTGAGGCGCATATATAAGGTCAGTTCTTCTTATTATATTCTTTAGGGCAAACGAAGCCCTGTAAATACTGTCTAATGTTATCATAAAATCAAATTTTTAAATCTTTTGTCCTGTTTATTACTTTTTACCTGTCACTTTATTTGCGAGCGCAAAAATACTTCTTTTTATTGTACTATCGCCACAGCCGATATTTTTTTTCATCAGCGTATAGTGGTTTATAAGCTTTCATCAGGTTTCTCAAACATACCCCACTAAAAATATAAACCGGTCATTCGAAAAATCGAACAACCGGCTTTGCTTTATACTATCAATATTTCATTCAGCATAAAATCTATAAAAGCGTTCTATAGTTGATGATATTTCTGCAATCAGATTAATAGCCTTATAAGAAACGGTAAAGGGCGGTATATACATAATCTACATTATTTACAGTATTATTCATAATGTCTTATTTTTAAAGACACATATTACAAATACAAATGTAGCAAAATAAAAACATTATATCAAATCCTGTTCACTCTATGTTCACTAACCGTTCGTTATGCGTTCACTGACCGGTATTGCAAACGCTTTGCAAAAGATTTTAAACAGGTTTGCAAAACATATTTACTTATAAAGATTTTATTGTTCTTTAATTCACCCCCAAGTTGAGGGTGAATTTAAAATCTAAACTAACAATCATCAACCTGTCGGAAATTCCGACAAGTTTGATTAGTATCCATTTCCGCAAGCAGAAATCTCATTCAGGCATATTTTGAACAATCTTACCCTCAAGCAATTTTCCATTTGCATGTTTATTTCGCTTTATTCCATCATTCCCCCATGTTCCCCATTGTTTGAAGAAAAATACAGACTTCTGATTTTCAACCTGTTTTTTTATCTCAATAACCCACTCTTCCTTCATCAGACGTGCAGACTGTCCGCTTTCACCGCCAACTATAACCCACTCTATACCTGTTAGATCCAATGTACCCAACGATTCCAACAAAGGTTCACATGATAAAAAATGTATTTTTGCAGGAATTAAGCGCAATAAGTCTATTCTGCTTTTCACATTCCTACATTCCACTGTAACACCCAACCATACATTATCCGGCACCTTATGAGTTTGAAAATATTCATACATTCTTTCAGCACGCTTTGTAAGAATCTGATAGCGATGTTGTGGAGTCATTTCAATTACTCTCATTATTTTATCAACAAACTCAAAAGGAACATCTTTATGAAAAAGATCACTCATAGAACAAACAAAGATGTTGTGAGCTTTCTTCCAATTCAAAGGTTCGTTCAAAGCCTCCTCATGTAAAGACAACTCAAAACCATTTTGATATTTTTTTAATCCCATCGCCTTAAGTCTTCTTGCCATCACTTCAGCATAGCAATGCGCACATCCGGCAGAATACTTAGTACAACCGGTTATGGGATTCCAGGTTTTGTCTGTCCATTCTATCTTTGTCGTTTTCATTATACTTTCGTTTTCTTTTTTATTATTTGCGATGCGATATTCTTTGCTGTTTCATTGTTAGATGCAAATGCAAAGTGAAAAATAGGTGTCTGCCTTGTATTATACATAACTAATGGTTCTTCCGTCACATACGCAAAAATAGTCTTTAACCGTTTAATATACAACTCTGCAATTCTTTTAATAGGCTGACTTACTTTTGTTACAATTTCTTCTTCACCAAATAAAGTATTCACCACTCTCCTTTTGTAAAAGAAACTTTTAATTTCATCTTCACCCAATCCAAAGAAAGATGATAAGGTTTCTATATGCTTCAGTTCACCTTTTCTATCCAAAAGACGATTTACAATTACTCCTGTCGGGATAAGTATCCACAAATCCGTGTGTGTATTAGCAAGGCTCGCTATTGTATCCCAACTCACTTGCATACCAAACGGATCAAGAAGTACCATAGCTCTAAATTTTGAATCAGATTTCAATGCCTTGGACATTCTTATCACCTCATCATTTGCATCAGAACATCGAAACTCCAGCTTTCCATTTTTTGTATAATTTCCGATAAGTTTATCTTTAAGCTTATTAATAGATGATTTATCTTTATCTATAAAATAGTAATAATCAAAGCCTTCTTGTTCTATAGAAAGAATACGTTCCGCAGCTCCTTGATACAAATTAATTTCATCACCGTTTATAGCATCGCCATCAAACAAATCCAATAACAATTCCGATGTCGAATTTGTTTCTTCATATCTTGAACCACTGCCAGCAAATCCATCAAAATAAATCAGTTTCCAATTATACGTATAGCGATTATTGTTCATTATTGTCAAATATGCATTAACATATTTAGCAAATGTATCAAGTTTATCTTCAGTCCATTGTCCGCCCCATCTTGACAAAGGCTCAGAAATCTGTTCTATAATATTTTCGTTATCTGTACTATATTCTTTCATTCTAAAAGCGTTTTTCAAATTATTAATAAAGTTTCAACTTATAACAATATAATTATTCACAAATATACGATAAAAGTTATGAGAAATCAATCATAATATATCTTTATGTATTAATTATATTCCATTTACTTTATATCCAAACTGTAAAGAAATTTATTTTACGAACTATATTAACAAACAATATTATCATTCCATCTTCTAAAAATTACATATTATATATCACATAAAACACTCTATATATCTTGCCAAAGTATTTCTATCTACCTTACATATATCTGCTATTTTTCGTTTTGAGACATGAGCTGCCAATAATTCACGAATAAGATTGTGTTTTGTAAAAAGTTTATACTTTTCCGGCTGAGTTTTCCTGCCTTTAGGCCTTCCCAAAACAACACCTTCCGACCTTTTTCTTGCTAATGCTTCTTTTGTCCTTTGACTTATCAAATTTCTTTCAATTTCCGCAGACAAGCCAAAAGCAAATGCAAGAACTTTACTTTGAATATCATCCCCTAACCTATAATTATCTTTAATAGTCCATACCCTACATTCTTTAGTCATACAAATATTTAAAATTTCCATTATCATAAACAGATTTCTACCTAAACGAGAAAGCTCTGCACATATAATCAAATCATTCTTTTGTATTCTCTTTAGTAATCGTCCAAGTTCTCTTTTATTATAGTTCTTTGTACCACTGATTGTTTCCTCAATCCATCCATCAATTTCCAGATTTGATTTCTTACAGAAATTATTAATTTCAAATCTTTGATTCTCTACTGTCTGCTTGTCACTACTTACTCTAATGTATCCGTATATCATATCTCTAATTATTAATTATAAACTTTATCATATAAAAATACATCAAATAATATTATATGGTTTACATTACCATATTATACGAGCGTTTTTGTGC